>JBBDLQ010000048.1:33109-39278 GCA_040878765.1 Balneolaceae bacterium
TATGATATACTAGACCAAACATTTAACGAACAGAAACTACCTGGCGGTTCTACAGAACAACGATTTGTCCCGGGATTTTTTCTTCAATACGACAAGGTATTCACCCCTGCATTTCGCTCATTAATTGGGCTGCGAGCCGACCATCACAAAAACCACGGAGTTATTTTCTCCCCCAGGTTTAACCTAAAATTATCACCGGGTAGTCATACCACACTGCGTCTAAATACTGGTACCGGTTTTAGAATTGTGAATTTATTTACGGAAGAACATGAGGCTTTAACCGGTTCCAGAGAAGTTGTAGTGGCTGAATCACTAAATCCCGAACGCTCTGCAAATGTAGCTTTAAACATTAATCAAATTATTGACGTGGGTGAATATTCCATTATTAATACTGATTTGGATGTATTTTACACCTGGTTTTCAAACCAAATTATTCCAAATTACGATACCCCCAATCAAATCATTTACACAAATTTAGATGGATATTCGGTTTCAAGAGGGGTTTCATTAAATCTCGCGCATAACTTTATCGCACCATTTACATACATGGTTGGTTTCACCGTTCAGGATGTTTTTAGTGTTGAAAACGGAACTAAAAAAGACCTGTTATTTGCACCAAATTATACGGCTGTTTTTAACACCACATATACTTTCACTGAATATGACCTTAGGCTGGATTACACCAGCCGCATAAACGGAAAAATGAGACTACCCAATTATCCCAAACGCAATGAATTCTCTGAAGTTTTTACTGAACAAAACTTAAAAATAACAAAAGCTTTTCGGAATGGAATCCAGGTTTTCATCTCTGGCAAGAATCTATTCAACTACACCCAACCAAGCCCTTTAATTGCCCCAGAACAGCCCTTTAGTGATGAATTTGCCACTGATTATGTATTTGGCCCTATCCAGGGAAGACGGTTTTTGGTTGGGATTTCTTTTGAATTGGAGTGAGGTATGTGTGCGGTGTGCGGTGTGCGGTGTGCGGTGTGCGGTGTGCGGTTAATTATATACGTAATTATTATGTGCTAATCCAAGAATTGATAGCACATAGCGCAACCTAATAGGACCATTTTAATCTTATGAACAGCACATTTGGCGTGTTAGTGATATCAGTGAAAACTGATCCTTTCAGTAGCTGGGCTAAAATCAGGAAATCCAGATTATCACTTAACGACCTGGAAATTTGAGGAATCAGGATAAGTATCTTCCGATCAAAACTTCCCAATACTCCACCGCTAATACTAGTCAGTGGGTTGATGGGAAATGAAACATTCACAAAATACCCGGTTTCAGCTATAAACAGATCATCGGCAGAAGGCGGCTGCATAAGTTCCCCAACCGGATTTACCGCCCGGTTCCACCCACCGTTATATAGAAATTCTGTGGAGAAATATACGGCATTCGAAAACATGTAATCACTCCCAAACGACGCTGAAACATGTCCATTTTCATCAAAGAATTTTTTTCGGGGATGGAAATATGTGACCTCCCCTTTAAAACCGGCCGTCTTCAAATAGCCACTCCATCCTGCTCCAATAGCCAGTTGTTCAAAATAACTTCCCCCAATTAATTGGATATCATATTCACCAATATTTCCGCGGTACATTGCCGCGATCACCGATTCATCAAAAGAGTCCCCAAGGCGATATCCTGCTTCCACACTGGAGGCATAACTCCAGCTGTATTGGGCGTATAATGCATCCGTTCCCGGCCGTTCCTCATAATCAAAATCCAGGTAAGCATAGGCGTTGAACAAATCGTTGGGATTCCACACCATTGTCTTCCCCCAATTGATGCGCTGCCGCCCGGCATGAATTTCCCAGGGGCCATTGATATATGAAAAGTGAAGCCGGTCTATCGATGAATTCAATACGGTATGATCAGAATCAATCCAGGTATGACTCAAATTAAAAAAGCCGGGATCGTTCTCCAGAAAATCACCATAGCCCTGCGTATGTTGAACCGACCAACCATTGAACATTCTGGTTCTCACATCTCCCCTGAATTCAAATCCTCCGCCAAATTGCAAACGGTTTTCTATACGGTGATGCAGGATGTTGTCATAACGGATGGTTTTGAGATCATTGCTAAGGCTCATGCTGCCCAGTTCTTTTACGTAGCCTTTGAAATCTACTTCGATGTTGTTTTGGGCTTGGATTGATGTGGGGAAACTCAAAACCATAAACAGAAATAATAAACCTAATCCACCACTTCCCTCTCTTCCCGGGCAATTCGGGAAAAGCCAATTTCTGTCTCTCACCAAAGAGAGATAGGTTCTTGCTAATTCTGAGATCATCTTCATTAGTTCGAAAAAACATAATCGACAAGAACCCTGTGTCCCGCCGGGAGGGACAGAAAGATCAGCACGCTGATTTTTCAGGGAGGTGTGTGACGCTGTTCTTCCATGCTTTCGATCAAACACCCCGATATTGAATATTCCCCTGTTCAATGTTCGATATTATTCTCAGTTCTAACTTCATCGGTTGCTATTTTTCCATCCACCAAAGTGACCACACGCCGGGCGCGTTCTACCACACGTTGGTCGTGAGTGGAAAAAACAAAAGTGATTTGCTCTTCTTCATTCAGCCTTAGCATCATGTCCAATAAATTTGCAGTAGAAACAGAATCGAGGTTTGCCGTGGGTTCGTCAGCAAGTACAAAATCCGGTTTGGATGCCAGTGCCCGGGCTACAGCAACTCGCTGTTGTTGTCCGCCGGATAATTCTGAAGGACGTTTATCAATTTTATCTTCTAGCCCAACCATTTTCAGTAATTCCATACTTCGCTCGTTACATTCTTTCTGAGGCCGCCCCTGCATCTGTAAAATAAAAGATATGTTTTCCTTGGCAGTAAGCACCGGAATCAAATTATAAGCCTGAAATACAAAACCAATGTGATGCAGGCGAAAATCAATCAGCTTTCGTTCGCTAAGTGAGAACATTTCAGTATTCTGAATTAGCACTTTACCTTCGGTTGGATTATCAAGTCCTCCAATCACATTCAACAAAGTGGTTTTTCCAGAACCCGACGGACCAACAATAGCAGTAAATTCTCCTTCTTCAATTTCCATACTCACTCCATTTAAGGCGTGAACCGGAACTTGTTCATGGTTATATATTTTGGTGATATTTTGAACCTGTATAATGGCCATGATTCTGGACTTACGATTGATTATTTATAATTGAATACTGTTCATTGTGATCTGATCAAACCTTTCTGATTGCCTGAACCGGATTTAATTTCAATGCTTTTACAGAAGGATAAATTGCTGCCATCAACGTAAAGAATAGCATCAAAAGGCCGATATTTAGGTAGTACCCTTCCGGTAACTCCGGATAAATCATGGGGCTCAAACCGTACTCTTCAAGCCCATCGGCGAAAGCACTGAGATCAATTCCAACTTTCCCAACCCAGGTGAGTGCAAGCCAGCTAAGTGCCATTCCCACCGGAACACCAACCAAAGTCAGAAACAGCGTCTCAAACATTACCATTGAAAAAGTGCGGACTTTATTAACCCCAATCGCCATTAGCATTCCAAGTTCCTGGGTTCGCTCTAATACGGCCATCAGCATTGTATTGATGATGCCGAAAGTGAGCGCAATGGCAATGATGGTCATGAAGATATACAACATGAAATCTACGTTGGAGTCCGTATAGCGCAATGAGGGAGAAACATCTCCCCAACTTTGGATTTCCACACCTGCAAAATTTTGGGCTAAGGAATCTCTGTATATATCCCCATTTTTGAAATTATCTACCAGCAATACTATTTCATGCACCAGGTTTTCTCCTCCCAATAAACGATTCAAGTCATTCCGTCTCACAAATACATTCGCTTCATCAAATGCTGAATTGGGAGAGTCAAAAATACCAGCAACGCGAAAAGCACCCGCGGTAATATGACCTTCCACATCCTGGAAATTCAATACCATTCGTGAACGTAAATCTACTTTCAATCGCTGTGCCAGTTTGGAGCCAATCAGTACCGGATTCCGCGAAGGATCTTCCAGATAATTTCCTTCCGTAATATATGTATGAATTGTTGAGACGGTTGAATCTTCCTTTACATCAATCCCCTTTATGGTAACGCCAAATGTATTGGTGGCACTCGAGGCCAACCCCTGTACCACACTCCGGGAAGACTTCGATTCCACAAATTCGTATAGTTCAAGTTCAGCAGACAGAGAATCCGGAGCCGCAATGTAATACCGGGGAAGGCTTTCTTCATTGAATTTTTCATGGTGAAGTTGAATATGCGCTACAGAGGTTTCCAGTTGATTTCTGATGTATTGCATACTCAGTCCATTCATCAACCCTGTTGAAAAAATTCCGGCTAATGTCCCTAAAACCACCGCCACAATTACTACACCGCTGCGCATGGGATTTCTCCAAACGTTTTTCCAGCTTAACTTTATAACGGGCCATAGATTCATATCAGTGCCTCATTGCTTCTACAGGTTTTAATTTGCGCATATGCCACAGCGGATACAGGCTAATTACCAGTGTTATCACAAGCACAATCATCCCCTGATTTAACATAATGCCAGGGTCAGTTGAAAAGCGGATGAACGGCTCCATTCCATATTCTTCGATAGCCAACGCGGCTTCCCCTGTAAATTCCAGCGGATTAATATTGAAATAATACATAAAAGGAAGGCTTCCGATCATCCCGAAAAGAGTTCCCATGAAGGTGATAAAAATCATTTCAGCAATTAAAATAATAGCCATTTTAAAACGCGCGGTGCCGATGGCTATCATCACTCCGAATTCAAACTTTCGCTCGGCCGTCATCATCAATATGGTCCCAAGAATACCGAAGCTTACAATCATGTATAAAATCAATAGCAGAATCAGGCCACTGCCCCGATCGGCTTCAATAGCTTGCACCAGCTCCGGCATTAGGGTTTGCCAACCGAGTACTGCATATTCATCACCAAGTTCTTGTTTTAATTCTGATACTACTGAAGCTACTTTTTCAGGATTATGAATTATAACAACTACTGAAGTTAGCCTCCCATAAGATGCATAAAAATCCCGGGCTGTCTCAAGCGGAAGATAAACCAGTGAGTTGTTCATATCGGGAATGCCAAATTTCATAATTCCTGTAATGGGATAAGCACCGGCTGCACTCATTCCGCGAAATCCTTGTCCCAATAGCACCAAAGTATCTCCCAATGAAATGTTCAGAAAATCTGCCAAACCCTCGGAAATAAGCACTCCATTGTCAGCATTAGAGTTAAAATAATTGCCTTCTATTATTTTCTGATCCGGCTCGCTTAGTTCTTTTTCCGCTTCTGCATCAATGCCAATTACCATTGCCGCTTTACTGCGATCTTCTCCCGCTGCCAATGCATAAGAATCAAGACGTGGAATAACAGAATGAACCCCTTCAAATTCACGTATTTTTTGCAGTAAATCTGAATCTGTCTCCAGGCTGTTATCGAGCGTTGATTCATCGAAATAACCCGGAGCCTGAATTTGAAGATGCCCGGAAAATGCCCCAACAGTGTTATCGATCATTTGATCATACTGGCCTTCCTGCATAGAGCTCATCACCGTAGAAAGCAACACCGCCATCACAACCGAAGCCATGGTAATCAAGGTGCGGCGTTTATTCCGCCAGATATTTCGCCAAGCAAGTTTTAAGTAAAGCATTTCAGTTGACAATGATCAGTTAGCAGTAAACAGTATTCTATTTCAAAAAAATTGTAAGGAATTTGATTTTCAGTGCTCTTACTCAATAATCCATCAATAAATCGTTTAATCATTATGAGTAAGAATAATCTTTATGACAAAGCTTATGCATTTGCAATTCGAGTAGTTAAAGGGTACCAATTTCTGAGTAAAGAGAAACGAGAATTTATACTTTCAAAACAATTACTCCGTAGCGGAACCAGCATAGGAGCAAACATTGCCGAAGCTAATGGAGCTATCTCCAAGGCTGACTTTTCTTCTAAAATTTCCATTGCATACAAAGAATCTCTAGAGACAAAATATTGGCTCCAATTACTCCATGATACTGATTTCATCAAGGTAAAAACCTTTAATAGTATGTTTGAGGATGCAGATGAATTATGCAGAATCTTATTTTCCATTTTAAAGACAACAAGAATTAGCAGTTAGCAGTTAGCAGTTAGCAGTTAGCAGTTAGCAGTTAGCAGTTAGCA
>JBBDLQ010000049.1:0-6227 GCA_040878765.1 Balneolaceae bacterium
AATGAATCACTACCTGAATTTATATAATTCCACCCAAAAGAACCTCCAGGCGTCCATCAAGACCCTGGAGCGTTCGGTGCCTGAATTAAGCTCCCAACCTTCCCCAACCACCGCAACGCTTCCGGGACCTGCGGACACCGAAAGGTTGCATAATATTCACCACAAAAAAATTCCACCCAAAAGAACCTCCAGGCGTCCTCAAGACCCTGGAGCGTTCGATGCCTGAATTGGCCTCCCAATCTCCCCAACCATCGCAACGCTTCCGGGACCTGCGGACGCCGAAAGGTTGCTTGGTGTTCACCCCAAAAATCGCCAGTAAAAGAATAACAGAGCAAAGGCTGACAGGAATATCATACCCAGCCAACTCAGGATTTTGAGCCATTTTTTAGGTTGATGCTCACGAGGCGTTAATGTCGAGAAGATCAATCGGTAATTTATATATGCCAGAGCCGGAGCAGTCAAAAATGAAAGGGAGGTTGCCAAATCTATGATATATGTAAACCGGCTTCCGGTTAAATACAGCAGCAACATTGAGGTAATTGCGATTCCAATCATGAGTCCACCATAGGTATTAAACATCGAATCTTCTTCTTTTCGACCCAAGACAGTAAAAATTTCTTTCATAACCCGGGGATAGGAATCCGTTACGGTTAGCGTAGTGCTGAACATGGTAGTGAATGCACATATGATGATGATCCAGTGCGCCCAGTTTCCTAAAGTTTGAGTGTACAGATCGATGAGCTGCCTTGCAAAAGCAGCCCCAGCCGACGAAAAACTCACCCCGGAGCCAAACATAACCAAGGCGCCCAGTCCTAAAAAGAACAAAGCTAAAATTGTTGATCCGATGTATCCGATATTGAAATCAAGCAGGCTTTCTTTAACCGATGATCGATGATTCGTTTGTTTCTCTCGTTCTAGAGTCCAGAGAGAATGCCAGGCTGCGGCATCTATCGGGATTGGCATCCATCCCATCAGCGCAATGAGAAAGGTGATTCCGGCTACATTCCACACGGAGGGAGCTTCAGTAAGCGAGGGCGAGTGACCATCAAAGAGTGCCATTAAAAATGCTGCTATTGTGGAAATCGTCAAGACAACCATCACAATTTTGATGATAGAATCGAGAGCAGAGTATTGGCCTTTTATAAGCACCGCAATACAAATTGCCAGGATAATAATGCTCCAGATCAAAAGGGGAAGTTCAATTCCGGTAAGCTCCACTGCCAGGCTTGCAGTGACAATAGTAACGGCAGCCTGAATCGCAAACATGGTACCCACCGTAAAAATGATATAAATATAAAGCGCCCAGTTACCCATTTTTTTGTATCCGGAAATCAGGCTTTCACCAGTTGCTGTGGCAAATCGTGGGCCATATTCCAGGAAGGGATATTTCATCAGGCTGGCAAGAAGTACTGCCCAAATGAGTGTAAAGCCATAATCGGCACCCGCCCGGGTTGATTGTACCAAGTGCGAAACACCGATGGCAGCTGCGGCTAAAATAAGTCCCGGCCCGAATGCATACTTAAAAGTAGATTTTATTTTTTCCGACTCCATGTCCTGATTCTTAAACTCAATATTCAACTATTTTTCATTGTTTAGAACAGCAAATATGAGCTTGTTTTTGTTTGAATTTAGAAATGCATACTGAGTTACATCCCCAGGGTTTGTAACTACACCCGGATGATATAAAGGCTCACGGTTGGTAAACGTCTCCGTACATTTCAATTCACCCAGTTCAGTATCCAATAGCATTAAATCGGTATTACAGGGACTTTTCAACAAAAATTCTGAATGTATCAAAACTTGGTTGGTGTTCCCGTAAAGCTTTATAAAGTTGGTTTTTCGTTGTCCAAAGGGAACGGGGTTAATTTCCCAAATAATATTGCCATTTCTGAAATCATATAGAAACAGACTGAAGGTTTTAGGCCATTCAGTTTGCAAGAGTATTAAAGCGTTTGAATCATCCAAAAACTTAAGACACTCGAAGCTACCGGGATTTGAAAAAGCACTTATAATCTCTCCATCTTCATCAACAAAAAGAACTTTACTTTCAGAAGAGCTGTTTGGCCCGTCACTGATTCGAAAGATTGCTCCAAGGGCAAGGGTTTGGGAAGTCGGGTCGTAATCAATTTGTCTCGAAAAAAATCTTATCCCAAAATCTAAAGATTTTGAAGAATCCGTGAGCTTTATACTATCGGTTGTAACTGCAGAATCTAAAACCGATAATGTTACCAGTTCAATGGAAGAGATTTTTCTTTCAACAACGGTTCTCAATTCCTGAGCCATCTCCCTGCGCAAGCTCCGAACTTCATTCGTGATTTTGTTAATTTCATTGCGGACAGTGTCGGCATTCGCACTTCTTTTGTTCCTGCTTAGCTCTCTTCGTTGCAGATTAAGATGCTCTAACTTCTCAGCATGCACGGCTCGGATAGAATCCACCTCTTCTTGGTTTGCAATTTCCTGATGTCCCCTGAAAGCTGCCAACCGGGTTGAATCAATAATCGAAAAGCGCCCCCAAGGGTTCCCAAAATCTTCGAATTCCTTTTTCCTGTAATCATAAATCGCTATAGTATTGTCATTGCTTGCAACATTAAAAGCGATATACCCAAATGTACTTAAGGGTGTTAGAGCAAGGCAGAGATGCTCGAATTCTGCAATGGCATCTCCTCTTTCGTTAATTACTGAATGGCTGCAGTTTCGAAGGGAAGTATCATAAGGATTTTCTTTTGGTATGGGCTCTTTGATAATAACTATATCCGAATACTCTGAAGCGGATATTCGAACTATCTTGTCTTGCTCAAATTCCTTTTGCCACTTTAGTTCCCCTTCAAAACTATAGGCTGATATTCGGGTTTTATTGGAAGAATTAATCTTTAATGAAACTAACAAATAGGAGCGTGCGGATTCTATTTGAATAACCTCTCCATCTAACTCTATTTCCTTAATAACTACAAACAGGGCCTCATTATCTGGAATCATGCCTGTTTTATCCGCCGGTATGACTGCTGAAAAAATTAATAATAACAGAAAGGTTGTAAATCGTAGCATAGTTTTGAAATTGTACCAAGAGGACACGATGAAGCTATTCAATTTTAGCATCGTTCCCAAGCATCGGGCTTCTGTGGCAAACAAAAAATCATGATTAAATATTAGACGGATACTTTTAAAACATTTTTCATTTTGAACTGGTACTATACCCTCCATTAATATTTAGGGAATAAACACAAAATAAATTTCTGAATTATGAAGGTTTTCTTTACATCGCTTTTTGTAATGCTTTTTGGAATCTCAGCTCATGCCCAGGTAGATCTGGAGCCGGTTACTCTTGATTATTTCCTCTCCGGAGATGTTACTTATAATACTGAAATCCCAACTCCTAAAGATGTACTTGGAGCTGAATTAGGAGAATGGCATGTTCGGCACGATCAACTTGTGAATTACATGTACGCGGTGGCAGAAGCTTCCGATAGGGTTACCATTACTGAGTATGCCCGCACCTACGAAAACCGTCCACTGCTCATGCTCACCATCACATCACCCCAAAATCAGCGGAATATTGATGAGATAAAAGAAGAGCATTTAAAGCTAACGGATGCCTCGCAGTCAGAAAAAATCAATCTTTCTGAAATGCCTATCGTCGTCACCATGAGCTATAGTGTTCACGGGAATGAACCGAGCGGCTCGAATGCTTCGCTGGCTGTTGTGTACCATTTAGCGGCCGCTCAAGGGCGTGAAATTAATGAACTGCTCAATAACACTATTATCCTGATCGATCCAAGCATAAACCCTGACGGATTGAGCCGTTTTGCACATTGGGCAAATATCCACAAGAGTAAAAATGTATTGGTTACCGATCCGCAGAGCCGCGAGTTTGATGAAAACTGGCCGGGAGGACGAACAAACCATTATTGGTTTGATTTAAACCGGGACTGGCTGCTGATGCAGCATCCGGAGAGTAAAGGACGCGTAGCTAAATTTCACGAATGGGTTCCACAGATTTTGACCGATCATCACGAAATGGGTACCAACTCTACTTTTTTCTTTCAGCCGGGAATTCCATCACGTACCCATCCCCTTACCCCGCAACGTAACCAGAATTTGACGGGAGCCATTGCCGAATATCACGCCGATGCACTGGATGAAATTCAATCCCTTTATTACTCTAAGGAAAGCTTTGATGATTTTTACTATGGCAAAGGTTCAACTTATCCGGATATAAATGGCTCCGTTGGTATTTTATTTGAACAGGCTAGTTCGCGAGGACATGCACAAGAAAGTATTCACGGAGTTCTGGAATTTCCTTTTACCATTCGAAATCAATTTGCCACTTCGCTTTCAACTTTAAAAGCAGCCCAAAGCCTGCGGGTGGAGCTATTAGCAAATACGCGAGAGTTTTATCAGGAAGCGGCTGAAGAAGCTGACAAAGCTTCAATCAAAGCTTATGTATTTGGAGAAGAAGCCGATCTGGGCCGGTCCAAGCATTTTGCAGAAATGCTCAAGAGAAATCAAATAGACGTTTATGCCATTGCCCGTGATCATCAGGATTTCAAATCTGGCAAAGCTTATGTAGTTCCGACTAACCAAAAGCAATACAAACTTATTACCGCTATGTTTGAGCGCCGAACAGAATTCACTGACAGCTTGTTTTACGATGTCTCTGCCTGGACCATGCCATACGCCTTTAATCTTCCATTTGCAGAATTAACCCGTGATTATAACGGCAACATGCTAGGTGAAGCATTCACACTTCAGGATCTCAAATTTGAAGGCGAGCTTATTGGGGAAAGATCAAAATATGCCTATGCATTTGAATGGGATGAGTATTACGCGCCAAGGGCTTTATACAGATTACTTTCGCAGGGAGTCAGGGTAAAAGTTGCCTCTCTAACATTTAAAGCAGTCATAAATAACGGAGCCAAAGATTTTGATTTTGGCACCATTATCATACCCATGGGCATTCAGGATAAACCGGATAAAGTTCACAACATCATTCAAACAATTACTGAAGAAGACGGCATTATCGTATATGATTTATCAACCGGATTGACCCCTGCAGGAGTTGACTTGGGAAGTAATAATTTTGAAATGCTTAAAGATCCGAAAGTTGCCCTGTTAGGTGGTTCGGGAAGCAGCTCATACGAGGTTGGTGAAACCTGGCATCTGCTTGATCAACGCTATCATATGCCGGCAACTATTTTGGAAACCAAAGAATTGGGAAGTACCAATTTAAGCCGTTACAATGTGATTATTAGCAGCGGATATAGCCTCCCGGAAACGGCCGTTGAAAATCTAAAAAGCTGGGTGCAAAATGGCGGTACGCTTATTACTTACCGAAACGCAATCCGCTGGGCTAAATCAAATGACTTTGCCAATTTTGAATATGTTGAAAATGAAGAAAATGAAGATGAAGAGGAGCAGGAAACTAAAGTTCGCCCATATATAAAAGAAGGTGAAGACCGGGGAGCAAAAGGTATTGGCGGTTCTATTTTCAATGCCAAACTAGATTTAACACATCCCCTTGGCTATGGATTTAACAATGAAAATATCACGGTATTCAGGAATACCACTAACTTTATTCAAAAAGGTGAAAACCCGTATTCCACCCCGCTTTTTTACACTGATGAACCTCTTGCAAGCGGTTATATTTCTGATGATAACCTGGAAAAGATCAAAGGATCTGCAGCTATTGTGGTAAGCAGATTGGGCAGCGGCAGGGTGATTGCAATGACTGACAACCCCAACTTCCGTGCATTTTGGTATGGCACCAATAAGTTATTTGCCAATGCTGTTTTCTTTGGCCACACCATCAGCGGAAGAACAACGAACTAAACTCAATAGCTTATAAAATTTATAAAAGCCTCGGTATTAATTATCGGGTCTTTTATTTTGTCAATGATTTTTGGAGTAGTATTTACGAGCTTTAAGCAACCTTCCAGCGTGCGAAGCTCCTGGAAGCGTTGCGGTGGTTGTTAAAAAAAAGAAGCTTATTTCAACAACGAACGCTCCAAGGTCTTTTAGACGCTTGGAGGTTCTTTTCTTTATTATTTACAAAAAAAATTTACAACCTTTTTTGCAATAACTTGAATTCCCACTAAACCACTCTGCACTGAAAGTGCAGAGGTTTTGTTTGGGACTGAAAGTCCCGGTTTCTTCATCAATATCACTACGGTCATCCTTGTAGATGTTATGTAATTCGTTGACAGTTTTGGTTAAAGTTGGCGGGTGTTTGT
>JBBDLQ010000050.1:0-1195 GCA_040878765.1 Balneolaceae bacterium
CCCCGTTTACATGCCGATGCTGAAAATGGAATGCAGCTGCATCTCGGCCGATTGAGAAAAGCGGATGTGTTTGATGTCAGTTTTGTAGCTATGGCACATAATACTATTCGCGGTGCGGCAGGCGGAGCGATTTTAAATGCGGAGCTTTTGGTTAAGAAAGGGTTTTTGAAGTAACCAATGATCCAAGCAGACGCTTGAACCAGGTTAAGTAAGTAACATTACCGCCCTTCAATCATCCATTTCAGACAAGCGTTTCCGGGACATATACAAGTTCATTTTGGTTGAGAATCGAATGGCTTCATTTTTATCGGTTCTCTTGATCCTTAGGGTGACTTTGCCTTGCTCACTTCCCGGTAAGGGTTCGAAAAATGCCCACTGATTGGCTTCAATGATCAATTTATTGGCTGAAAAGAATAAACCCTTTTTAAATTCAATACGTTTTATATGATCCAATTGAATTGAAAATTTAGATAGATTGCTCAGCCCATTTCCATTCATATCATACACTTTGTATTCAAAAAGCAGCTCCCCGTCAATAAAGCTGAGGATACCTTTCACTTCTTTCACCTTCCCGTTAACTCCGGAAGTTTCATACATCGAATAATTGAATGGGATACTCATAATTTAATCGTCCAGTTCGCTGAGCTTTTTCTCGGAAAGCATCAGGTTTAGATTTGAAGAAATATTTGCAGCCAGGTTCCGGTGTTTCCGTTTCACTTTTAACACGCGCTCTGTGAGTTCTTTTCCGGGAAGATCTCCAAATGAAGTTGCTCTTTTCCCATGCAAAATCAGCTTCCCGCTGAACCAACCTTTTTTAAATTCCAGCATATCCAATTCCGAAAGAGCAACCGTTTCTGTTCTCAGCTCAGATTGATACGCCTCTAAAACAGCGTCCTTTTTTTGATATTCAAAAACCAAATGTTCGCCATCCACGCGCAGAATTCCCTCCACTTTCATAAAACCGCCGTTTAGATTTTCAATAGTAAAAGGAAGACTTCGCATAATTGTCATTGATATTTAAGGAGTTAGTATATGATGGAAAAACTTTTAAAAAGTACAAAAAATCTGTAAGGAGTGCGCGTTTCATCGCTCTAACTATACAGCTAACATTCGAGAAATAACTAATCATTGCCTTGAGAATAACACTTATTCTCAATGTCCTTTCAGGGGTAGAAGGTGGAATATCCTTTTACCC
>JBBDLQ010000051.1:0-1418 GCA_040878765.1 Balneolaceae bacterium
GATATGAAAGATTCCCAGTTTGCCTTTCTACCGGATTTCCTGGTTCGCTATCCTTTACGCACCGATTTAGCCCTCCAACATATTGAAGAACCGGTACACATTTTTTATGCCGGGGAAGATGAGGTTTTGCCTGTGGAACGCTCACTTAAACTGATTGACTATCTAAAAGAAGGGGATACTTATAATGTAATTGAGGGACAGGGTCACGGGTGGTTCTATCGAAACCCGGATTTAAATCAAAAACTCAAAGTAATCTTATCTAAATGAAAAAAAGTGACATGGAATACAGGAATACTAAACGTTTTGACAAAAGGATCAGCAAGATAGGGTTTGGGGCATGGCAACTGGGAAACAGAAAGGAATATGAGTCGATGAGTGAAGAAATTGGAATCCAATTGGTTCATAAAGCAGTTCAGCAGGGAATTACTTTTTTCGATACGGCGCCAAATTATGGAGAAGGAAATAGTGAAAAGATTTTAGGACTGGCTCTGGAGGGTACAGAGGATGAAATATTTATAAATACTAAGGTTGGCCATACTCATGAGGGGAAATCTGATTTTTCATTGGATGGGATCACGGAATCCATTCACAAAAGCATGGACAATCTAAAACGATCTAAGCTAGATTCCGTAATTCTGCATAATCCAGGCAGGGATATTTTGGAAGGTAAAGAAGGTCATTATGAGCATTTGAAAACACTCAAAAATGAAGGTTTAATGGATGGCTATGGAGTCAGTATTGATACCTCAGATGAATTGAAAACAGTACTCGACCATAGTGATGTAGATGTGATAGAATTGATGTTCAATCTGATTCATCAATCCCCAAAAGTTTGGTTTGATGAAATTGAGAAACGGGGAATTCTGCTGATCATAAAAGTGCCGCTTGATTCAGGCTGGCTGACAGGAAAATTCAATAGTGAAAGTACATTTACCGGAATTCGTTCGCGGTGGTCGGTGCAGGAAATTCAGCAAAGAGCTGAGTTGGTTCAAGAAATCAAAGACATTGTAGAACAGGATAATTTGGTTCCGGTTGCCCTGTCTTTCATTCTGTCATTTGAGGCGGTTAATACCGTTATTCCAGGTATTCGAAATGAAGATCAGCTGCATTCGAATATTGACTCCATGAATTTTGAATTGACTAATGATATGAAAGAGAAGTTGGAAAATTTATATGAGTCTAAGATTTTATCTTTGAATATCCCCTGGTAATAGCAGTTTATAGAAACAAAATGAGTGCAGTTCTCAATTGTATTAGATTACAAGGTTATCTTTCAATAATTACCCAAATAAGTGACGAGGTATGTCACTCATCATTGTTATATTTTCACCACATTGAGTACTAAAAAAGTTTACAATCACAAATAACGATAAATGGATTACTTAGTAGCTATAGCGGGTTTAATTTTCGGGGGCACA
>JBBDLQ010000051.1:1518-5999 GCA_040878765.1 Balneolaceae bacterium
CAAGAACGGCTCAACGAGCAGAAAAAAGAACTGGCCGAAATGCAGGAACAGCTCACCACACAGTTTGAGAATCTGGCCAATAAGATCCTGGAAGAAAAATCTGAGAAATTCACTAAACAGAACAAAGAACAGATTAACCAATTGCTGAATCCGCTTGGGGAGAAGCTGGAGGCCTTCAAGAAAAAAGTAGAAGAAACCTACAACGATGAAAATCGGCAACGGGCAACGCTAAAAGAGCAAATCAAACAAATGGCGGAGCTGAATCAGAAAATGAGTGATGATGCCAAAAATTTGACCAGGGCATTAAAAGGTGATTCCAAAACACAGGGAAATTGGGGTGAGGTAATTTTGCAGCGAATCCTGGAAAAATCCGGGCTGCGAAAAGACGAAGAATATTATACTGAACAAAGTGTGAATACCGAAGACGGACGACGGATTCGCCCTGATGTGGTGGTCCGGCTCCCCGATGAAAAATACCTGGTGATAGATTCCAAGGTTTCCCTGACAGCTTACGAAAAACTGAGTTCAGCTGAGGAGGAAGATGAACAGAAGCTGGCGTTAAAAGAACATATCAACTCCATTCGCACCCATGTTAAAGATTTAAGTGAAAAGAATTACCAGCATATCCATGGCGATAAGAGTCCTGATTTTGTGCTACTATTTATTCCAATTGAGCCGGCATTTGGAATTGCCCTTCAGCATGATTCTGATCTCTATTATGAAGCTTTTGATAGGAATATCGTGATTGTGAGTCCTTCAACGCTTTTGGCAACATTAGCTACTATCGACAGCGTGTGGAAACAGGAGTATCAAAACAAAAACGCTATGGAAATCGCCAAGCGCGGCGGGGCTTTATATGACAAATTTGTGCTTTTTGTGGAAAGTATGAATGATATCGGCCAGCGTATTCGTCAAACTCAGGATAGCTATGATGAGGCAATGGGAAGGCTTTCAACCGGAGCAGGGAATTTGGTGCGGCAGGCGGAGATGATTCGAAAATTGGGAGCCAAAACATCTAAACATCTCCCGGATGGAATTAGTGATGAGATAGAGGAAGATGAACTTCTGGAAGAAGGCTCTTCATCTGACGACTAACATTTGCCTGAATGGTGAACTGGTAATTAGTTTCTGCCCTCACTCACATCCCTCTCGTTGAGAGCTGTAGCTCCCAACGGGTCTCCCTTCTAAGGGAGATTTTTTTAAAATGGAGTTTCTGAGCAAATTAACACCAAGAAATTAATATTACCTGGAAAAGAGGCCTCCAAGGAAAATTCCCCCTTGGAAAGGTGATACAAAATAATTTCCAATAATTTTGCGGGCGATGTGCGGCAGTTGGAATAAGCTCCCAAAGCATACTACGTATGATTACCACAGTTTTATCCATTAAGACACTATAGGCTGGGGCTGATTTAAGGAAACAAAAACTTCTCAAGCCAGTTTCTCTTTCAAAAATGATACCTTTGGCTTATGGAAGAGCACACTTCAATTCCCTGGAAAAAATACGGAAAAATTCTCGGCGGAGTTATTCTCGGCTGGTCATTTTGGTTTTGTCTGTTGGTGTTAGTATTGAGATGGGTAAACCCGCCTTTTACCGCGTTTACTTTACAAGAAGAATGGGGAGAGCTGGGAACAGAAAGATATAGCCTCAGGACAAACTGGGTACCTGGGAATGAAATCCCTGATCATTTAAAACTGGCTGTTGTTGCCTCCGAAGATCAACGGTTTTACGAGCACTGGGGATTAGATTTGGCTGCTATTGATCAAGCCATTGAGGAAAATCAGCAGGGTAGAAGAATTCGGGGAGCAAGTACTATCACCCAACAGGTTGCCAAGAATTTAGTTTTATCATCAACTCAAAGCTATTTGAGGAAAGGAGTAGAAGCTGGAATTGCTGTTTTGATTGAGATTTTTTGGACCAAGGATCGTATTTTGGAAGTATATCTGAATATCGCGGAATTTGGGCCCGGTATTTACGGGATTGGAGAAGCCTCCGACTTTTGGTTTGAAAAAGAAGTACATGAAATCACCCCTAAAGAGAGCGCAAGGCTGGCTACGGTATTACCCAATCCTAAGCTCATAAAAGCAGATCCTGCATCAGAATATGTGCAGGAAAGAAGTTTTTGGATACTTCGGAATATGCAGCAGCTTAGCGGTATCCAATATATACCACAGCCAGAACCAGATACAACCGATACCTTGCTACAACTAGATGTAATATCAGACTCCGTATCAACTGTTAGGCTATTAGATTTAGATTCCTTACAACTTCACCTCGATTCTATGTTGATGGAAATGGAATTGGAGCATTAAGATAATCCAACTACTATTTGGAGTGATAGTGGTTATTTTTTATTTAAACGAAATAATTTATCCTGAAGATAATATTTACCAACTTTTTTTATGGCGAAACGCTCTTTAAGTGATGAACAAAGGTTAGATACTTTATACTCTTACGACATTTTGGACTCTGAAGAGGACCGGGAATTCGATAACCTGGCAAAATTGGCAGCACAAATTTGTGAGGTTCCTTTAGCAAAAATTAATTTCTTGGATGATAAGCGTCAGTGGTCGAAAGCTAATTACGGAAATGATATAAAAGAAATGCCTCTGGAAACCAGTTTCTGTAGTTATACCATTGTTGAAGATGACTATTTAATGGTAGAAGACGCTTCAAAAGATGATCGCTTTAACAATTTTGAATTTGTTGTAGAAGACCCCAAACTAAGATTTTATGCCGGGGTTAATATTAAGGGAGGGGAGCAAAATATTGGCACTATTTGTGTATTGGGACGGGAACCAAAGTCACTTTCTGACTCACAACTCAGTGCACTCAAAACCTTAGCAAATGAAGTGGAAGCCCGGCTTGAACTCAGGAAAAACAATAAAGAACTGGCTACCATCACTACTTTTCTCGAGACATCGGTAGACCTTATGCTCATTATTGACCCTGAAACACTGGTTATTGAAAGGATAAATAAAGAGGGTACATTTATTTTTGGGAATAAAACCACTGAAGAGTATTTAAAGCCCTTATCTGAATTATTTCCCCATTGGGATTATATAGAAGAACTAAGAAACTGGGATCAAAATGAAAGGGAAGATACCTTTGCAACAGAGTCTGTAATCCGGCAAAATGATGAGCTCATCCATCTTAAATTAAACGCGGTAAAGAAGTATGGTAAATGGTTAATTACCGGGAATAATATCACACAAAGAAAAACAGCTGAAGAAGATTTAATAAAAGAGAAGAGGTTCAGTGATATCATTATAGATTCTCTGCCCATTGATTTTTATATGTTTGATGAAGAGCAAAATTTAATAAGGTGGAACAAGAATGTGATTTTGAGTACCGGGTATTCCAATAAAGAGGTTCAGCATCTCAAACCCAATGATTTCTTTAAAGACAAAGATGAAGAACGCATCCAGGACTATATCCGAAATACGATGAATGGTGAGGAAGGATATATTGAAGCTGATTTAGAGAAAAAAGATGGAACGTCAGAGTTGTTTCTCTTTAATGCAACAGCATTTGAAATCAATGACGCAAAGTATTTAATAGGTACCGGACAAAGTATTTGCCGCCAAAAAGAAAACCAAGAAAAGCTTGAAAATATTTTAGAAGAAAAAGATATACTTCTTACGGAAGTACATCACCGGGTAAAAAATAATTTGGCCGTAATTTCAGGGTTTCTGCAGATGGAAGAATTTATTCAGAAGCATGAGCAAACAAAGTCGGTATTGATGTCTAATCACATGCGGGTTAAGTCGATGGCATTAATCCATGAAGACTTGTACAAAGTTGAAAGTTTCAGTGGTATCAAATTTGATGGGTACCTTAATAAGCTACTGGATGTGATCAAAGAAAAAATGTGTCCCAAAAATAAACAGATTGAACTTGTTTTAAGCGTTGACTCTATCGAAATCAACATCAACCAGGCCATACCACTTGCGCTCATTATAAATGAACTCGTTTCAAATGCGTATAAATATGCTTTTGAAGGGAGAAACGAGGGAACTATAACTGTTGATCTGAATAAAGAAGGGGAAGAAATTCACTTAAGAATTAAAGATGACGGGATTGGATTACCCGAAAAATTTGTGCTTGAAGAAAGCCCAACTTTAGGGGCTACATTAGTTATGTCTTATTCGGAACAGATTGATTCGGATATCAACATTAAGTCGGAAAATGGCACGGAATATCAGTTGACTTTTAAAAATAAGAAAAGTCAGAAAGGCTCAAGTTCACGTACTTTTATTTAGAAAAAAGAACGGCTAATACTCAAAGAAATTCCATGGTACTTCGTCCATAAGACCTTGCAGCGTTAGGGCTAAGGCAATAAATGAAAAGGCGATAAACGAAGGTGATGGATGGGATTCAACTCACCGCACGGTCTGACCGATAACCGGTCTGACCGTTTGCTTGTTTCGGCCAACACCTGATACTACCGATAGTTTACCAATACTGGAATTACTTCCCGATT
>JBBDLQ010000052.1:0-5991 GCA_040878765.1 Balneolaceae bacterium
GAGTCCCTCATTGCCCACCATTAAGCCATCCAATTTATTTTAAAATTGGGTGGCTTTTTTTGTTTTCACTCATCTTTACATGTAGATTTAACCCTATATAAAATGGTTAAAACTAATCCCATTATTGATGAAATACTCTCTCCTGAAACTCTCCGCTCTTCTGATTTTCATCAGCTCCTGTGCAGGTATTGAAGAAGCTGAAACCCTTCAAACCAAATTCGATTTTAATACAAATTGGGAATTTGTGAAAGATATGGATACAACCATCACACCCGGACTATTTCAGGCGGATGGCACTGAACTTGAATGGGAACAAATTCGGCTTCCACACACGGCTAATATCGAGCCATTGGTAATTGAAGATCAGCAGTGGCAGGGCTATATGTTTTATCGCAAGTTTTTTGCGGTTGAACCGGAATTGGAGGGCAAGCATATCACTTTGAAATTTGAGGGGGCGATGCATGAAGCCGATGTGTATCTAAATGGGGAAAAGGTTGGCTACAACGCAGGCGGATATTTGCCATTCACAGTTAACATTTCCGATGAGCTTATGTTTGGGGAGGAAAATGTCCTGTTGGTGAAATTGAATAACGAGGATAACTCTCAAATTCCTCCGGGCAAAGCCATCGAAGTGCTAGATTTCAATTACTATGGCGGGATTTACCGGGATGTATATTTAGTGGTGAAAGATAAACTTCGAATTTCGGATCCTATTGAAGCCGACCGGGTTGCAGCCGGAGGCATTTTTGTTTCCTATGAAAAGGTATCACAAACCGAAGCTACCGTTTCAGTTCAAACCGATATTGAAAATGGGAGAGCTGAAAGTGAGAATATTCGTTTGAAATATGTACTGCAGGATAAAAGGGGCAAAACGGTATTAACCAAAGAATCAGAATTAACTGTGGCCGCCGGCTCCAATACCCTTCACACCGAAAAATTGCAGGTACAAAAACCGGATCTCTGGTCACCCGATTCTCCTTCATTGTATACTCTAACCGTTCAGCTTTATAGTGATTTTGAATTAATAGATTCGGAACAGCAGCGAATAGGTATCCGCACTATTGGTTTTGATGAAGACAATCAGTTTACCCTGAATGGCGAGCGGCTGTACCTGCGGGGCACCAACCGCCATCAGGATTATCCCTACATCGGGTATGCCCTGTCGAATGAAGCACAGTACCGGGATGCCTACAAAATCAAGGAAGCCGGGTTTAATTTTATTCGCATAGCCCATTATCCGCCCGACCCTGCATTTTTGGATGCGGCTGATGAACTCGGGCTTTTATTCATGGATGCCATCCCAGGGTGGCAGTATTATGAAGACGGGCTTTTTGCAGAACGAGCCCTGAATAATGTTCGAAAAATGGTTCGGCGTGAAAGAAATCACACCAGCATTATTTTTTGGGAAGCATCGCTAAATGAATCAGAAATGCCGGAAGAATTCATGGAACGAGCCCATCAAATTGTGAAAGAGGAATTACCCATCGAAGAAAATTACACCAGCGGCTGGGTCGATTATGCTTATGATATTTTCATCCCCGCACGGCAGCATTCTAGTCCGCCAGAATACTGGAGCGGATATAATAAAGACAAACCGCTGTTTATTGCCGAATATGGAGACTGGGAATATTATGCCCAAAATGCCGGTTTCAATCAGGATGCGTTTGAAGATTTGGAGGAAGAAGCACGTACCTCTCGTCAGCTTCGGGGCGATGGTCAAAAGCGGCTCGCCCAACAAGCCCTCAATTTTCAGGAAGCCCATAATTCTAACCTGATGGGACCTTCTTTTGGGGATGCCAATTGGGTGATGTACGATTACAATCGTGGTTATGCCTCCGACATAGAATCCTCTGGAATCATGGATATTTTCCGAATTCCAAAATTCACATTCTATTTTTACCAAAGTCAGGCCGATGCAAATTTGTCGGATAAGGAACCCGATTTCCAATCCCCAATGGTTTATATAGCCAATTATTGGAACGATCCGGATTTCACCGAACTAAAAGTTTATAGCAATGCAGATGAAGTGGCGTTGTTGCTAAATGGGGAAGAAATTGCACGTCAAAAACCGGATACGAATCGGGTTTCAACAAAATTAAATCATCCGCCTTTTACTTTTGATCTGGATGATTTTACTCCCGGCAATCTGAAGGCACTTGCCTTTATTGATGGTGCCATGGTTGCAAGTCATGAACGGACCACACCCGAAAATCCAGCCCAACTGCATTTAAGTGCAGACATAAGTGGTAAGGAGATACAAAGCAGCGTGAATGACGTTGTATTTGTGTATGCTGAAATCACCGATGCAAGTGGTAATACAGTTTGGGAAGCTGAACCTTCCGTTGAATTTGAAATAGAAGGCGGCGGGAAGCTCATTGGTCAAAATCCCATACAAGCGGAAGCTGGAATTGCCACTATTTTAGTTCGGGTTGGTGAATTACCGGGAGTAATTACAATTCGTGCAAAGTCTGAAGGTCTTGAAGCTGGTTCCGTACAATTGAGGGTAAAGTGAGTTAATCATGAGAATTAGAGCAACGGTATTATTGGTGATTTTTTTAGCAGCAGGATGGAGCGATGGAAAAGCTCAGCCTGCAGATTCTGCCGCATTTCATCTGAATTATGCCGTGGGGGCCGACCTTTCATTCCTAAAGATGGCAGAAGAAAATGGCACTGTTTTCAAAGATAAAGGGGTAGCCAAACCCGGACTCGATATTTTCCGGGATCATGGTTACGACTGGATTCGTTTGCGGCTCTTCCATTCCCCCGACCGGCTCCCCAATGATCTGGAATACACCATCGAGCTGGCACAGGAAGCTCAAAAACGCGGGATGAAATTTTTGCTGGATTATCACTACGCCGACAGCTGGGCTGATCCCCAACAGCAACCGTTGCCTGCCGCATGGGAAGGCCTGGATTACGAGACACTTCGCGATTCTGTATATGAATACACTAAGAAAACCATCGAAGCATTTCGGGAAGCCGGGGTGATGCCTGAAATGGTGCAAATTGGCAACGAGATCCGTAACGGCATGATGTGGCCAACCGGAAAGCTGCCGGAAGGCTGGGATGCTTTTGCAGGGCTTATTCAGGCCGGAATTGACGGAGTAGATGCCGGGCGCGGACAGGAAATGCGGCCACTTATTATGATTCACTACGACAATGGCGCCGACGCCAGGGGTAACCGGGAATTTTATGAGAAGATAGAATCCTATGGCATCCCATTTGACATCATCGGGCTTTCCTATTACCCGTGGTGGCACGGCAGCCTGCTTGAACTGCGCGAAAACCTGATCTCATTAATGACTTATTTCAACCAGGATATCATTTTGGTAGAAACAGCTTACAACTGGCGGCCATCAGAATATACCGAAGAAGGAGATCTTGCTCCCTGGCCGGAAACACCTAAAGGGCAGCGCGACTTTTTAGCCTCGGTTCATGAAACCCTCATAAATATTCCTAGCTTAAGAATTAAGGGAATTTTTTGGTGGGAACCGGCCGTGATGGGCGGCTTGCGTTCGCGCGGTTATTTTGATGATGACGGAAATGCCCTGCCGGTGATTAATGTATTTGATAAGTATAAAAGGAAATAGGGAAACCCTGATTATTTATGACAACTTTATCTGCAAAAATTAAACAAGTATTCGAATCAAAATTTGGGGTAAAGCCGGTCCTTATACAATCACCTGGCCGCGTGAATTTAATTGGAGAGCATACCGATTATAATGATGGTTTTGTGCTTCCTGCAGCTATTCAAAAAGTGATAGTTCTGGCCATGGCTCCTAATGAGCTTGGCAAAGTTCGCGCTTACTCGGTGGATATGGATGAGTCGGTAGAATTGAATCTGGATGACCTTCAGAAAAGCAAAAAACATTGGGCCAATTATATAAAAGGTGCTATTAGTGAGTTGCAAAAGATCGGCTATGAACCTAAAGGATTTGATGTTGTATTTGGAGGTGATATTCCCATTGGAGCCGGACTTTCCTCCTCGGCAGCACTTGAAGGCGGCATATTGGTAGGCATAGAAAAGTTGTTTGATTTTGGGTTGAGCCGAAAACAAATGGCGCGAATTGGTCAGCTTACCGAACACAATCATGTTGGGGTGAATTGCGGAATCATGGATCAGTTTATAAATCTGCATGGCGAAGCAAACAAAGTGCTGAAACTGGATTGCCGGACGTTAGAGTATGAAATGTATCCATTTGAGCGTGATGATATAAAAATCGTGCTTTGTAACTCCAAAGTGAGTCATAATCTGGCTTCTTCAGAATACAATGTTCGCAGGGCACAATGCGAAGTTGGCGTAAGAATCATGCAAAAATCCCGCCCGGATATCGAAAACCTTCGGGATGTGGATATTAACATACTTGAATCCCATAGGTCCGAATTAGACCCGGTAGTATATCGCCGGTGTAAATATGTGATTGAAGAAAATCAGCGGGTACATGATGCCTGTAATGACCTGGAAAAAAATGATTTTGAATCGTTTGGAAACCGAATGTTTGAATCCCATTACGGGCTCAGTAACGATTATGAAGTGAGCTGCAAAGAGCTCGATATCCTGGTTGAAATTGCCAAAGAGCAGCCCGGACTTTTGGGATGCAGAATGATGGGCGGAGGCTTTGGCGGATGCACGATCAATTTAGTAGAAGAACAACATGTAGCATCGTTTACAGAAACCATCACGAAGGAATACAAAGCAAAAACAGGAAAAGATACCGAGATTTATATTACTCAGATTAACGCAGGTGCCAAAGTATTGGACGAATAATAATTCGCTCCAACGCAGAGCGTGTGGAGCGAGGCGATACCCGCATCTTGTAACACGAAATAGATAACCCAATTCCAATGAAGTTAGATTTTACAAAACATCCGCACCGACGACTTAATATGCTAACAGGCGAATGGGTACAGGTTTCACCCCACCGCACCAAACGGCCGTGGCAGGGACAGGAAGAAGATACAGCCGGTGAGAAAAAACCTGAATACGACCCGGGTTGCTATTTATGTCCCGGAAACGAGCGGGCCGGGGGCGCAAGTAATCCGAAGTATGGATCAACTTTTTCATTTGAAAATGACTTCAGTGCCCTGTTACCGGATTCTTCCGATGAGGAAATTAATGATAGTGGTTTGTTGGTTTCAAAAGGAGAAAGAGGATTGTGTAAAGTAATCTGTTTTTCACCACGCCATGATTTAACGCTTCCCGAAATGGAGCTTTCTCAAATAGAAGATGTAGTGGATTTATGGGTCAGGGAATACCGGGAACTGGGTGAAAAATCCTTCATCAACTACGTGCAGATTTTTGAAAATAAGGGGGAAGTGATGGGGTGCAGTAATCCGCATCCGCACGGACAAATTTGGGCACAGGAAACCATCCCCGATGAACCGGCTAAAGAGCTGAAGCAATTCAAAAAATATTATGAAAAACTCGGCAGCACCCTGCTTTCTGATTATCTGAAACTGGAATTAAAGCGAAAGGAACGGGTAGTTGTTGAAAATGACCATTTTGCCGTTGTGGTTCCCTTTTGGGCATTTTGGCCCTTTGAAACATTGGTTATTAGCAAGCGGCCATTTGCCCGACTCACCGATATGAGTAACGATGAAAAAGCAGGCTTGGCGGATATCGTGCAAAAAATCACCATTAAATATGATAATGTTTTTAAGGTGTCCTTTCCTTATTCATCCGGATTACACCCTGCCCCAACCGATGGTAAAGAGCATCCCGAATGGCATTTTCATATGCATTTTTATCCGCCATTATTGCGTTCAGCCACCATCAAAAAATTCCGGGTTGGTTACGAAATGCTTGCCAATCCACAGCGGGATGTAACAGCCGAATATAGTGCCGGGCTGCTGAGGGAAATGCCGGAAATGCATTATAAAGCCCGGAAATAAAAATTAGGGTCAATAAAAAACCCTCCATGAATTATCATTGAGGGCTTTTTTTTAAAGCTAATAACTCCTTATTACCAGAAAATCGCGTATAGCACAGCG
>JBBDLQ010000053.1:0-10841 GCA_040878765.1 Balneolaceae bacterium
GAAACACCCAGGTTATTTAAATTCAGCGCTACATTTAAAGGGGCACCACCTAAAAACAATCCCTTAGGCAGCGAATCCCACAAGACTTCTCCAAAACAGACTACTTTTTTACCCTTCATTTTCTATTTCTTTTCCCTCTTTAACTGCTTTCAAAAATTTATCCGGGTCGTCGCTGAGTTCAACAGCCAGTTCCTCTAATGTTTTGCCTTTGGTCTCCGGCATCATTTTCACTACAAAAATCAGCTGAAGGACCATCATAAAAGCAAAGAAAGCAAAAAGCGGTGCGGGATTGTCTCCCAAAATATCCATAAAGAAAAGAGTGAATAATGTTATCAATGCAGCAAAAACCCAGTGAACACCGGTTCCAAAAGCCTGCCCTGCTGCCCGCACATGATTTGGAAAAATTTCAGAGATAAATACCCAAATTACTGCGCCTTGTCCTACCGCATGGGATGCAATAAATCCAAATAGGAAAATTACCACTATAGTTCCGCCTGCCCCGGTATAAAACGCCCAAGAGACAACGCTCAGTGTTACAATATATCCTAAGGAGCCAAAAAACATAAGCTTTTTCCGCCCCGATCTATCTATTAATACAATACCCAGCATAGTAAATAGCAGGTTCACTACACCAATTCCAACCGATGATAAAAGAGCAGTATTTGCAGCTAAACCAGCCGACTCAAATATCCTTGGTGCATAATATATTACAAAGTTAATTCCGGAAAGCTGGTTGAAAAATGCGATCAGGAAGGCCAGAATAATTGGAAACTTATATTTTCCTGAAAAGAAATTATTGTCTTTATTCAGCTTTTCTGTAGTGTTGATAGCAGCTAGCTCGGCGTCAACATCCTGCTGAGGATCAAGGGCAGAAATAATATCCCTGGCCGCTGTCTCATCATTTCGTTGCAGCACCAGCCAGCGAGGACTATTTGGAATTCCAAAAACCAAAATTAAATAGATAAAAGCCGGAACAGCTTCAACTCCAATCATCCAGCGCCAGGCATTTTCACCTAAACTCTCTCCAACTAAATAGTTAGAAAGAAAAGCTATTAGTATTCCCAACACTATCATAAATTGGTATAAAATCACTAAACGCCCCCTTCGGTGAGCAGGGGAAATTTCAGATATATAGGTTGGGGCAGCAACCGAAGAGGCACCCACTCCTAAGCCGCCAATAAATCTGAAAAAAGAAAACATATATGGGTCGACAGCCAATGCAGAGCCCATAGCTGAAATAAAATATAAAATACCTATTGCAATTAAGGTGTTCTTTCGGCCATAACGATCACACGGAATACCACCCGTCAGAGCTCCGATAACTGTTCCCCATAAGGCCATCGACATGATGAATGTGCCGTGAAAAAGTGAACCGGTTTGCCAAAGTTCCTGAATGGGTTTATCTGCTCCGGAAATGACTGCGGTATCAAAACCGAATAAGAAACCTGCAAGAGCTGCAACAATGGCTGCATAAAGCAAAGATCGAATATTTTTCATGATCGAGATTTTGCAGGCTGAGGTCGAAGTTCTAATTATCTTCGGGAATGTAAAACCTATGCCCCCAATCTACAACCAACTCTTGTTTTCTATTGTATCGTAAATTCTCACAAAGTGATGCCTTTGGCAGAGATAATATCCCGATCATAATAGTAGTTGTTTCACGGGCGGACAAGGCTGTCCGCCCTACGTAGGATTATTCTTAATCTGAGAAGTAATATCTGAATCAAAAAAGTAGTTTAATGTGAAGAAAAATAACCAAACACCTTTTTAAATTAAATAGGTGCTTACTTACCTATATACTGATAAAGTTTTTGCTCAAGATCAGCAGGATTGAATGGTTTGGTTACAAAATCATTCATCCCGGATGCATAAACTTTTTCACGTACTTCCTTGAGAGCGGCGGCGGTAAGGGCAATAATTGGAATTTTTCGTTTGTATGGATCATCCATTTTGCGGATAGCCTCAGAAGCTTCGTAGCCATCCATTTTGGGCATCTGAAGGTCCATCAAAACTACATCAAAGTATTCTTCTTTAATCGCATCTACTGCTTCCTGTCCATTATCTACTACTTTCATATCCACATTCCAGCGTTCAAGGAAACGAAGCATAACTTTTTGATTTACGAGATTGTCTTCTGCCAGCAACACTCTTAAACCGCGAAGTCCTTTTGATGACATCTCTTTTTCAGGTATAACTTCAGCTTCAGCAGTAGAACTGCCCTTGGCAAAAGTTAGTTCAACATAAAAAGTACTTCCCTCTCCTTCCTCACTTTCAACGTATATTTTACCACCCTGAAGTTCAACAAGCTGTTTACTGATGGTTAATCCAAGTCCGGTTCCGCCAAACAAGCGTTTAGTGTCCTGGCTTCCCTGGGTGAAACTATCAAAAATGGTTTCAGCTCTTTCTGGTTCTATGCCAATGCCCGTATCGGCAATAGAAAATTGGAGATGAATGGATTCTTCGAAATCTTCTATAGCTTTAACCATTAAGCGGACTTCTCCTTCCTCCGTAAATTTCAGTGCATTACTAAATAAGTTATTTAATATTTGTGTGAGCCGGGCTGGATCACCAACCAGCATATTTGGTATACCATCACCTATTTTGGCATGCAGGGAAATTCCCTTATTATTTGCCGTAACTTTGAAACTTTCAAGAATTACGTTTACTAATTTATTTAGTTCAAATTCAACCTTTTCAAACTCAATTTTACCAGCTTCAATTTTTGAAAAATCGAGTACATCATCGATCAATGAAAGCAGAGTTTTACCTGAAAAATCCAGAATATTTATAGGTTCAACCTGATCTTTACGAGGACTGTCTTGTTTTAGCAAATGAGTCATTCCCAGAATTGCATTCATCGGGGTACGAATTTCGTGACTCATTGTGGCAAGAAATTCAGATTTGGCCTTAGTACTTTTCGCCAATTCTTCTGTGGCCACTTCAAGCTGAGAAATATATTTCTCAAGCTTTTCCTGCTTTACATTAAGTTCATAATTTAATTCCTGTTCCTTCTCAAGAAGTTCAAGAGTTTGTTGCTCTGCATCTTCTTTGAATTGCGAAAAGGTATTGAAAATAAGCCATGTGGTAACAAAAGATCCCGTTAACACACTCCATCTCACCAACGAAAACCCACTTTCTGAGATACTAATTCGTTCAAAAATGATATAATCCAGTATAAAATAGGACAGGATGGAAAGTAAAATACCAATGTTTCGCAGGTGTACCTGGGTATTATTGAACAGCAATATAGATAGCCCCATAGCCGGAATAAAGAAGGCCTGGATCATTGCTTCACCGCCAAAAACAGAACTCAATATGATTATACCCACATCGGCATAGGCGATTAAAAGAATCTTTGCCGCTTTTTCAAATCCCTGCCGGGCAAGCAAGGGTATCAATAAAAAAGCTATCGCTTCCGACAAAAAGAACCACGTTAGCGATACGGATTCATTTATTTGGAATGCGATTAGAAAAAGAATAGAAACGCCGGCAAGGAAAAAAGAAACCGAATTTAAAACCGTCATACCTGCCGTTCTGCCAACTACAGCGTCTTCTGATCTTAAATCTTTGCCAAGTGCGATATTTGAAATACCGGTAAGAGAAAATTTAGTACTCATATCCATTTTTATTCCCCATTAAAATGGAATTAAGTGAATTATTCTGAGCCATACAATTAGATTACGATAACGTTTTCTGAGATTTAAATGCCATGGCATAAATTTTCATTTGTTTTACCATAGATGACAACCCATTTGCGCGCGTAGGAGATAAATGCTGCGCCATCCCGATTTTGTCGATGAACTCTGGTTTTGTTTCCAAAATTACCTCCGGGGTTTGCCCCGAATAAAAACGAACCATTAGTGCAACAAGGCCTTTTGTAATAGCTGCATCACTGTCGGCCTTAAATATAACTTTGTCATCCTGCATTTCTGCGGTTAGCCAAACCTGACTTTGACAACCTTTTACCAGGTTTTCCTCGGTTTTATCGGCTTCCGAAATTGGTTCCAGTTTATCTCCAAGCTTAATAATATATTTATAGCGCTCCGGCCAGTCTTGAAGTAACTCAAACTCTCGTACTATCCGGTTCTGTATTTCCTGAATTTCCATTTTTATTTTAAATATACGGTTTAAGCTGTTCCCCATAAAGAAAAAGCCCGTACAAAGACGGGCTTTTTCACTTAATTTTTTTCACGCCCACTAATTTTCTATTTCAACTTCAATGAGTGCCACGCTCTTTACGCTTTCAACATGATTCTTATCTGCCCCATAAATTGGTTTAAAGGATTGCACCATACTAATATATTTATCTTTTGAGGTTTTATATTTACATGAGATGCTTGATGGGGTACCATTAAAGGCTTTTTCGAGTGCTTTTTCTGTATCATCGAGATTATCTGAATGAATCACTTCCCCAATGCCATTTTCGAGCACTATTTCCGGATTCAAACCTGTGATATTTGAAAAAGTATCAGAAACAAATTTGCAGATTTTATCGCCACTTTCATCTATTACAAAACGAAGAGTAAATTCATCCTTGCGGTTAACTACATTTTCAAATTTATCTTTATTCTTTTTGAGCTTTTCTACAATCCGGTTGCGGAGAGAAATATTATCAAATTGAACCCGGATTACAGTTTCATCATTACTTACAAAATAGTTGATGTGTGCTTCCAGCTTAATAACCTCACTATCTTTTCTAACGAAATTCCACCGGTATCCCTGATCTTCAACTTTTTTGACATCAAAATCAGCAAACAATGATTTCAATTCATCTTTATCCTCTTCAGTTACCAGATCCCAAACTTTTATCGTTTTAAGTTCATCCGCATCATAACCAAGCAGATTTTTAAAACAATAATTTGAAGAAACCAGATTTCCCTGAACATCTAAGTCAATAAAAGTCTTTTTGGATTCTTCTACCAGGTTGTCAAAATCAAGATTGGAATCAAATATGAGCTTGGTGGTTTCTTTGCGGTCGGTGATATCACGCTGATAAGAAACCCAATGGGTGATTTCACCTTCACTGTTTGTTAATGGATGAATATCCCACTGATTAATGAATTCGGTGCCATCTTTTTTGTAATTGACGGTATGACCAAAAAATGCCTGCCCTTCAATCAAACGTTGTTTAAGACGATTGAGCACCTGCCGGTCGGTTTTTTCTCCCTGTAAAATTCGGGGGGTTTTTCCTAAAACTTCTTCTTTTGTATATCCCGTCATGCGGGTGAAACCTTCATTTACATACACAATTTTTGGGCCGGGAGCTTCCAGATCAAGCTCCGTAATTAGAATGGAATCGTAATCGTGTTTTATAGCCTGTTCAACTAAAGAAAGTTGTTTTTCGGAATTTATGTATTGATGATAAATTTCTTCACAAAGCTCCTTAAGCTTGGAAAATGAAGCTTCATCTTTACTACACTGTTTGAGCTGATCAATAATTTTGGGAGATAACATTTTGTCCATATTACTAACTGATTCTTTTTTTGATTAGGACAGTAGCGATGTTCTTTTCTGCCCAATCAAAACTCAGTATTTCGCAACATCATTCCATCTTTCATAAAATAAATTCATCCTTATACTAACTTTTTAGTATAAGCTTATCCCTATCCGACTTTTAATTAACATATGTGTCATTAAACATTTCAGGATTCCAATTATATATTATCTGAAATGAATCAAAAACACGCTGTTTTAAGAAAAGGTTTTCCAATTATTACGGCCCGAAAAACTCTTTAAAATAAAAAGGGGGCCGAAGCCCCCTTTTTCTCACTCACTCATCGAAGTAGCAACTTAGCAATTGTGCTGAGCTGCATGTTCGTTGTACCCTCGTAGATTTTACCGATTTTTGAATCTCGATAAAATTTTTCTACGGGATATTCTTTAACATATCCATATCCGCCAAATAAGTCGATAGCCTGTGAACTAACACTTTCTGCCACTTCAGAAGAATGAAATTTAGCCATGGCGGCTTCTTTTAAAAATTTCTGTCCACTCATTTTTGTGCGTGCTGCATTATACACCAACAAACGGGCAGTTTCAATATCTGTTGCCATTCTTGCCAATTGAAATTGAACGCCCTGGAAATCTGCAATAGCTTTTCCAAATTGCTTACGCTCCTGAACGTAGTCTAATGCAGCATCAAAAGCACCTTGTGCAATTCCAATCATCTGTGCGCCAATACCAATACGCCCTTCATTGAGCGTTTCCATGGCCACTTTATAGCCTTTACCAAATTCACCTAAAATATTTTGTTCCGGTACCCGGCAATCATCTAATAAAATTTCACAGGTAGAACTTGCACGAATTCCCATTTTATTTTCTTTTTTCGAAACTGACAATCCATCCATGCCGCGTTCTACCACAAAAGCGGTAATTCCTTTATACCCTGCCTCCGGGTTTGCATTGGCAAATACGATGAAGATATCGGCTTCATTCGCATTGGTGATCCATAATTTCGCGCCATTTAAAATGTATTCATCGCCATCTTTTTTGGCTGATGTTTTAAGGGCAAAAGCATCACTGCCTGAACCGGCCTCAGAAAGACAATAAGCCCCGACTTTTTTGGAAGCAAGCTGGGGCAGATATTTTTCGTTCAACTCTTCAGAAGCAAAATTCACAAAAGCATTGTTAACAAGGGTGTTCTGAACATCCATAAAAACACCGGCTGATGCATCGACCCTGGAAATTTGTTCGATAGCTAAAATGGACATCATAAAAGTTCCGCCACCACCACCATATCTTTCAGGAATATCCACGCCCATTAAACCCATCTCAAAAAACTCTTTTATTAAGCCCGGATCCAACTTAGCTTGCTCATCCATTTCTTCAACTAATGGCTTGATAGATGCCTGTGCGAAATCTGCAGCAGCTTCTTTAAGCATTTGCTCGTCTTCGGTTAAATGAGTAAGGGGTGGAATTTGCTGTTCCAGTTGTTGTTCCATCTATAACTTAATTAAAACTTCATATGCTTTTGACAAAATAGGACGTGAATATACAAATTGTAAGCGCTTTTTTGCTAATCAATACCGTATTTTTTACGCATCTTTAGTAAAGTACTTCTGTGCTGTTTATTTTCGCATAATTAATTCAAATTATTAAAACATCAAGATTGATTTGGAAACGCTAGACTTTAAATCCCGGCTGCATTTTAACGAATTCCCTCCAATATCTACTGAGGAGTGGGAAGCAACAATAGAAAGTGATCTCAAAGGGAAAAATTATAAAGAGATACTCAAATGGAATTCTGTTGAAGGCGTTGCGCCCCTTCCTTTTTACCGAAAAGACCAACTGGAAAAATTAGAACATGAACCGGCTCCAATATTTGACTCAGCCAGTTGGCATATCCTCGAGCTGATTGATGATTTGGATATCGGGCAGGCAAATAAACACGCTCTTCTGGCTCTCGAGAACGGTGCATCTGGTTTGCGATTTTCTCTTCCAAAAAGCGCTGTTACTTCAAAATCAGATCTTGAAGTACTCTTGAATGATATAAATATTGAATTCATTTCCCTCCATTTTGAGAGCGAATTATCATCTCTTGAAGTTGCAGGCTGGTTAAATGAATTAATTAATGAGCGTCAGCTATCCCCTGAATCGTTACAGATTTGTTTTTCATTTGATCCCTTTGTTAATGCCATACAATCCGGAAAGTTGGCTTCAATGAAAACAATAAAGGATATTATTGAAAGGGGAGACGCTTCATTTAGATTTTCGGCGGTTGATGCTGCCTATTATGGAAATGCAGGTGCAAATATCATTGAACAAATAGCTTTTTCTCTTGGAGCCGGAAACGAGTATTTAGGCCTTGATTTCAATTTGGCGGATGACATTCATTTTAATTTTTCGGCCGGACCTAATTATTTCCTGGAAATAGCCAAATTCCGGGCTTTTAAAATAACCTGGAAGAAAGTACTTGAACAGTATGGAGTTGAAGGAGCTGATAAATTTTTAACGGCTGAGATTGCCTCCTGGAATAAATCAAAAACAGACGCCCACAATAATTTACTGAGAGCCACAACCGAAGCAATGTCTGCTTCTCTTGGCGGGTGTGATGCCATATCTGTATTCCGATTCGATCATCATTTTGCAGAACCATCAGGTTTTGCATCCCGCATTTCCCGAAATATTCAAATTATTTTGCAAGAGGAAGCTTACCTGGATAAAGTGGCCGATCCCGGAGCCGGTTCCTACTATATTGAGAAACTAACGGACATGATTGCTGCGGAATCCTGGAAGTTATTTCAGGAAATTGAACAAAAAGGCGGTTTTTATGAATGCTTGAAAGACGGCTTTATTCAACATTTGATTTCAACTTCAAGAGAACAAAAAATTCAGGCTTATAAGGAGAAAAAAGAAGTATTGGTTGGTGTAAATAAATATGTACCGGAAGAGGTTAAAGAGGTGGTTTTTAAACCGAAAGAGGTTCCGGATCTAAATATTGCAGATAATAAACTCACCGATATTGAAAAGGTGGAACCGCTGAATATAGAAGCTGAATTACAACAGGGAGATGCATAATGAAAAAGGATTTTTCAAAAATTGATTTCAAACAAGAGCATTCTACAGAAAAGAAATCCAATGGTGAAAGTGACTGGCAGCCACCAGAGCATATTCCGGTTAAGCCAAAATTCACAAAAGAGGATATAAAAAAACTGGAGCATTTGGATTATGCGGCCGGGATTCCTCCTTACCTGCGTGGGCCTTATTCCACCATGTACGCCGTTCGGCCATGGACTATCCGGCAATATGCGGGATTTTCAACAGCGGAAGAATCTAATGCATTTTATCGGCGGAATCTGGCTGCCGGTCAGCGCGGACTTTCCGTGGCTTTTGACCTTGCAACCCACCGCGGCTACGACTCAGACCACCCTCGCGTTTCCGGGGATGTGGGTAAAGCCGGAGTAGCCATTGATTCGGTTGAAGACATGAAAATCCTGTTCGATCAAATTCCGCTGGATAAAATGTCCGTTTCCATGACCATGAACGGAGCTGTTATTCCAATCATGGCATTTTATATCATTGCCGCTGAGGAGCAAGGCGTGAAACCGGAACTGCTTGCCGGAACTATTCAGAATGATATTCTAAAGGAATTCATGGTGCGCAATACCTATATCTATCCGCCGGAGCCTTCCATGAAAATTATCGGGGATATATTTGAATATACTTCTCAAAATATGCCAAGGTTTAATTCAATTTCCATCAGCGGTTACCACATGCAGGAGGCCGGGGCAACTTGTGATATCGAGCTGGCTTATACGCTGGCTGACGGACTTGAATACCTGAGAACAGGAATTGCGGCGGGAATGGATATTGATGATTTTGCCCCTCGAATTTCGTTTTTCTGGGCTATTGGAATGAATCATTTTATGGAAATCGCCAAAATGCGTGCCGCGCGTTTATTGTGGGCAAAGATCGTGAAGTCTTTCAACCCGAAAAATGAAAAATCATTATCGCTGAGAACACATTGCCAAACTTCCGGCTGGAGCCTCACCGAGCAGGATCCTTTTAATAATGTAGCCAGAACTACCATTGAAGCAATGGCTGCGGCATTAGGTCATACTCAATCATTACACACTAATGCATTAGATGAAGCTATTGCATTGCCCACCGATTTTTCTGCACGAATTGCCCGAAACACCCAGTTATTTTTACAGGAAGAAACCGGCATCACCAAAGCAGTGGATCCCTGGGCAGGGTCATATTATGTAGAGTATTTGACGGATAAAATTGCCCGGCGTGCATGGGAATTGATGGGGGAAGTTGAGGAATTAGGTGGCATGGCAAAAGCTATTGAAACGGGTATTCCCAAAATGCGCATTGAAGAAGCCTCCGCCCGAAAACAAGCACGGATCGATTCTGGCAAGGATACCATTGTGGGAATCAACAAATATCAAACGGATGAAAAATCTGAGATTGATATACTGGAAGTGGATAATGAGAAGGTTCGTAAATCCCAGATCAAACGAATTGAGAAAACAAAAGCCGAACGAAATGAAGAGGCCACGCAACGTGCTCTTAAAAAACTCACCAAATGTGCAGAATCGGGTGATGGAAATTTATTAGCTTTGGCTGTTGATGCTGCCCGGGAACGAGCAACCCTTGGCGAAATTTCCGATGCCATGGAAGAAGCTTTCGGGCGATATAAAGCAACCATAAAATCCATATCCGGTGTGTATTCCTCTGAATTAAAAAATAACGAACAATTTAAAGCGGTTCTGTCATTGTCCGATAAGTTTGCAGAGATGGATGGAAGGCGTCCCCGCATTATGGTGGCCAAAATGGGACAGGATGGTCACGACCGTGGTGCCAAAGTGATATCCACCAGTTTTGCGGATCTGGGATTTGATGTTGATATTGGCCCGTTATTTCAAACTCCTGAAGAGGCTGCCCGGCAAGCCGTTGAAAATGACGTGCATATTCTGGGAGTATCCAGCCTTGCGGGCGGACATAAAACATTGGTTCCGCAGGTTATTGAGGAACTAAAAAAACATGGGCGGGAAGATATCATTGTGATTGCCGGCGGCGTTATTCCCCAGCAGGATTATGATTTCTTGTACAAGGCCGGTGTAACCGCTGTTTTTGGTCCGGGAACGGTAATTCCAAAAGCAGCCAAACAAATTTTGGATGTGCTTATTGAAAATTATTCGGATGAATTGGATTGATTATAACCTAGGCCATACCCTTTTTCGCTCCAACGCAGAGCGAAGGAGCGTGTGGTTATTTGCATTTTATGAATCCGCCTGCTGGCTTAATCCCTTAGGCATGACCAATTATAGCCATGGGATTCATCCCATGGAAGAAAGCGGCCGAAAGGTCCAAATCCCATTCGGGATGAACCAAAC
>JBBDLQ010000053.1:10941-16127 GCA_040878765.1 Balneolaceae bacterium
ATCCCATGGAAGAAAGCGGCCGAAAGGTCCAAATCCCATTCGGGATGAACCAAACTAATTTTTTTTCCATCCGTAATTTTTCTAATAATCTCCAATATTTCGTTGGGTCATCCCTGGCGGGATTTGTCTCAGGCTTTACATTTCATCCCCGACTGAAGTCGGGGGCTTTCATTGGTCGTCCCTGCCGAGACTTTTCCGTTTTATCACTTTTTTCCGGCCGGACAGACTGTCCGGCCTACGCTTTGCACTCTTTGTCCCGGGTATTCGGAGCGGTTAATAAAAGGAGGTGGATTTGAGTCCGGGTCTTCCTTCAAATAAAGAATTTATAGATGGCATTTTATCGGGAAACCGTACGATGCTAAGCCGTGCCATTACGCTCATTGAGAGCAATAAATCTGAACACCAGGAATTGGCACAGGAAATAATTGAAGGATGTCTCCCTCATGCTGGAAATTCTATCCGGATTGGGATTACGGGAGTTCCAGGCGTTGGCAAAAGTACTTTTATTGAAGCTTTTGGTAATTATGTCATCGATAAGGAAAATCGAACTTTGGCTGTTCTGGCTGTAGATCCCAGCAGCTCCAAAACCAAAGGGAGTATTTTAGGTGATAAAACCCGGATGGAAACGCTCTCTAATCATCCCAAAGCTTTTATTCGTCCAACCCCTACCTCAGGCTCTCTGGGTGGCGTAGCGCGGAGTACGAGAGAAACCATAACCCTTTGTGAGGCTGCAGGCTTTGATACCATTTTGGTTGAAACAGTAGGCGTGGGGCAATCCGAAACCGCTGTTCATTCCATGGTCGATTTCTTTCTATTGCTGATGCTGGCCGGGGCCGGTGATGAATTGCAGGGCATCAAGCGCGGAATCATGGAAATGGCCGATTCTATTGTCATTAATAAAGCAGATTCCGGTAATGAAGGAGCCGCAAAACGAGCCATGACTGAGTATAAAAATGCACTTCACCTATTCCCGCCTACAGAATCGGGATGGATACCAAAAGTGACTACCTGTTCAGCTTTTCATAATAAAGGGATTTCGGAAGTTTGGGATATCATTGAACAGTTTATGCAACATTCCAAAGCCAAGGGCTTTTTTGAGCAGCAGCGCAAAGAACAGGCTGATTATTGGCTGAATGAAAGTATCAGTCAGGAATTACATCGTGCCTTTTATGATAATCCGGAGTTGAAAGCAAAGTTAGAATCGTACCGGCAGCAAGTTCAGGATGGAGAAATATCTTCCTATAAAGCCGCAAGGGATTTGATGCATATTTTTTTGAATCAAGTTTAGTTTTGTTATTGGTTTTAACATGATTGGATACTAATTATAGTTCAACCAAACCAGGATAATTGGTAAGTTTTTGGAATGAATCCAGATTAGTAGTTGCTTACCTTTACCAAATAATCACTCATAAAATTACTGGCAAATGAATTACAGGACATTAGGCAAAACAGGATTTAAAATTTCAGAAGTTTCATTAGGTACCTGGCAGTTGGGTGGGAAATGGGGAACTCCCTTTGATGAAGGCCTGGCTCAAAAAACTCTGGATAAAGCCATCAGTAATGGGGTGAATTTTATTGATACTGCTGATGTGTACAAAGGAACTGAAAGTGAAATTGCCGTTGGAAAAGCCCTCAAAAAAACGGATAAGCAGGTTTATATAGCCACCAAATGCGGTCGACAAATTAATCCACACACCAATGAAAATTATACGGCTGATAAACTCAGGGGCTATGTGGAGGATTCCCTGAAACGGCTTGATGTTGAAACTATAGATTTAATTCAGCTTCACTGTCCGCCAACAGAAGTCTATTATCGACCGGAGATTTTCGGGGAATTTGATAAGCTGAAGCAAGAAGGTAAAATTCAGCACCTTGGGGTTAGTATCGAAAAAGTAGAAGAAGGTTTAAAAGCCCTTGAATACGATAATGTAACCACTATTCAGGTTATCTATAATATGTTCCGGCAGCGGCCAAAAGAATTGCTTTTTCCAAAAGCAAAAGAGCGAAATGTAGGAATTATTGTTCGGGTTCCGCTGGCCAGTGGACTACTCACCGGAAAATTTACCAAAGACACTACATTCAATGAAAATGATCATCGTAATTTTAACCGGGATGGTTCTGCCTTTGATGTAGGAGAAACTTTCTCCGGCATTCCTTTTGAGAAGGGACTTGAGGCCGTTGAAAAAATCAAAAATATATTGCCTGATGACATCAATCTCGTTCATCTCGCATTGCGCTGGGTTCTTATGAGAGATGAGGTGAGCGTGGTTATTCCCGGAGCTTCTTCAGTAGAACATGTGAAATCGAATTTGGCGGCGGCAGAAATGAGTGACATCCCCGAAAACATCATGAAAGAAATTGATAGAGTTTATGAGGCGGATATAAAGCCATTGGTTCATCAGCGGTGGTAGTACTGACACTTACGTTATACCTGAGCTATTTCCGGGAACGCTAGATACCTGAGCTTTAATTCAATTTCATATCGGATTGAGCAGAGCTGAAGGCAATGTCTTCATCGAATTTTTGGCTGCCAAAGGATTCTTCCATTTCGGCCCGGAGTTTTTGGATCGTGAGTCCACTGGTTAGCGCCCCATTTCTGGCAACCGAGATTCGGCCGGTTTCTTCTGACACTACGATCACAAATACGTTATTGGATTCACTGATTCCCACAGCAGCCCGGTGCCTTGTTCCGAAGGAAGTGGAGATATTCGGATTTTGTGAGATCGGCAAATAACAGCTTGCGGCCACAATTCTGTTTCCCCGGATTACAACAGCACCGTCATGGAGCGGTGTTTCTTTTCTAAAGATGGTAATCAATAACTCGCTTCTGATTTCGGCATCAATATTCACGCCGGCGTCTACCAAATCTTGCAGGGATGAAGTCCGGGCAAATACAATCAAAGCACCAATTTTATTTTTGGACATTTCCTTTACTGCATTAATGATTTCATCAACGGTACGGTCAGAATTGGAAGTCGAGAAAAACTTGTCAAGATTTGTATTGGTCCCCAGCCGGTAAAGCAATTTCCGGATCTCGGGTTGAAACAGGATGATGAGCGCAATAATCCCGACATCAAGAATCTGGCTTAAAATAGAATTTATGGTGGTGAAGCCAAGCAATCCAATAATCACATTAACTATCACCACAAATAAAATTCCCAAAGCAGCCTGAATAGCAAACGTACCCCTCACCCACCGGTAAAGATATACCAGGAAGGATGCAATAATAAGGGTCTCGATGAAATCTTTAATTCCGAATTCGAGAAAACCAATGGGAAACAATGCCGTCTTATTTATATTGTTGAGATTGAACTGCCTGGAATATACGAATTGAATCGGAAGCTTCCTTCACATCATGTACACGTAAAATATTTGCTCCTTTTATAAGGGCATGGTAATGTAAAGCAACCGTTCCGGCTAACCGCTCGTCTGTAGGCCGGCCATCCAGTATTTTGCCGATCATTGACTTCCTGGAAGCGCCAACCAATACAGGAAAACCAAATTTTTGGAATTTATCAAGATGGGCGATCAATTTCAGGTTATGTTCCAGTGTTTTGCCAAAACCAATACCCGGATCAAGAATCAGTTTATGGGCACCACGTTTTTTTGCTTCAGCAATCTGCATTTCAAGAAATGTACTCACATCCTGAACCACATCATTATACTCCGGATTCTGCTGCATGGTTTTCGGATCACCCTGAGAGTGCATCAGCACATAGGTAGCATCAAATTCAGCACAAAGATCGGCTAAACGGGGTTCTTTTTGGAGTCCGCTTACATCATTAACCATTTTGGCACCGGCTTGCAGAGCCCCGCGGGCTACTTCGTATTTTGTTGTATCAATGGAAAAGTCGGCTTTTTTAAAAACCGGAATTGCCCTTTCAAGCAACGGCAAAACACGGTCCATTTCTTCCTGAACAGAAACCGGGACTGATCCCGGGCGAGTCGATTCCCCGCCGATATCAATAATCTCAGCTCCGTTTTTAATCATCAGGTGGATACGGTCCATTGCCCGGCTTATATCCATGTATTTGCCACCGTCGCTAAAGGAATCGGGTGTAGCATTCAAAATTCCCATTATTTTGAGGGAAGCATTGGTGCTATAATGTGAATTTGAATCAGGCAATTATTCGGGGTTAAGTATTAGATTAAAAACTACCCCACTATCTATAAGCTTTCACCAATAATTCAGATCAAAGAAAATCTGTATAAACTATAAAAGTAGTTTACCAAGCTTCAACAAGCTCATCTCTTTTATCTTCTTTAGAAGCCCAATCATCAGCATCTGGCAGAGCATCCTGGGTTTCGTTGATAATACGATCTTCCCATTCTTCTGAAAGCCGTTCGTTCAGGTCAATATAATCTTCCCATTTTTCGGGAACTTCATCATCGGGGTAAATCGCTTCAACCGGGCATTCCGGAACACATGCATCGCAATCGATACATTCCATTGGATCTATGACCAGGAAATTTGGCCCTTCACGAAAAGCATCAACCGGGCATACAGCAGCGCAGTTAGTATATTTACATTGAATGCAAGGTTCGGTTACAACGTAAGGCATATTATGAGTTAGTTAGGGTTACATGATGAGTGAGTGTTTTGCACGGCGGAATATCCCCTCACTTTTTGACAGATGCAATTTTTAAAGCAGATTGGAAGCGGTTTTATGAAGAAAATTTTCTTAACTCACTGCATTATTACCTTGATACTATCCAAAGAACCATCGGTTTCGACTGGTTTAACATCCATCAAGTGAGCCATCAAAGCATATAAGTGTACACTTTCAAATGCTTTCATTTGAAAGCCCTCTTTTATATCAGGCCCATTTGCCAAAAATATTCCATACATCTCTCTTTCCTTATTATCGAAGCCATGGGCTCCGCCGGAGGGATATCCCGTACGCGCACCAAAAAATTCTCTGGTGTTGATGGTATATCCCAACTCTGCTACTACTAAAAATTCGGGAACCCGGTAGTGGTTTTTAAGATGATAGCGTTCCGGAATATCTGCCTTTAAATAAACTCTAAAGTTTCCTTCATTCTTTTTAAGTGAAGTATAGACTTCTTCCAGCTTTCCGTTTTTTACATTTGCCATCACCGCCGGACTGTATTCAATTATTTCCAGGTCCTTCGGGTCAATCATATCATCCAGCACAATAATACGGTCTCTTGAAACTTCGGCCATA
>JBBDLQ010000053.1:16227-30096 GCA_040878765.1 Balneolaceae bacterium
CGGGTCAATCATATCATCCAGCACAATAATACGGTCTCTTGAAACTTCGGCCATACCATGATCGGATACAATTAACAGGTTGGTTACATCCTTCAAACCGGCAGCTTCCATTTGTTCTAACAAATATCCTATTAAATCATCTGCACGTTGGATGGCTTCAATTATTTCGGGAGAATCCGGCCCGTAACGATGGCCAATTCCATCCACAAAGCTGAAATATAGGGTGCCGAAATCGACTTCCAATTCATTCCCCAACGAAAGCCACTTTATAACCGTATCAATGCGGGCCGAGTCGGGCATGTCATCATCATATCGTTTCCAGTGCGTTGGCCTCATATTTTGAATGGGAGCTTCCGAGCCGACCCAAAACATAGTACCGGCTTTTTTACCTGATTTTTCTACGGTATTCCAAATCGGTTCCCCTCCATACCAGGTCGGATTTTCAACCGCATCCCTGTTCCCCATCGAGAATCGCGCATCCATCTTCTCATCGTACATGGAATTTCCAATAAAACCCGAATTCTCAGGATATAAACCTGTAGCTATGGCATAATAATTTGGAAAAGTTTTGGTGGGATAAATGGGAATGAGTCCATCACTGACCACTCCTGTTTCCACAATCTGATCGAAATTGGGTGTTTCGGTTTTGGTGAGATAATCGTGGCGAAAGCCGTCAAAGGAGACCAACAGGAGTTTTTGTCCAGCTGGCGCAGTCGATTGCGAGTTCGAACATCCAAAAAAGCTTGCACTAAAAACTATCAGTAAAAGCAAAAGCTTTTTCATCATAATGATCTACTCAAAATCAGTGGAAAGTTTGTAGCGGGCTATTCTGTTATTTCCTTTATCAGCTACATAAACCACTTCATTAAAATAAGCGACGCCATTTGGATTGTTAAATTGACGGGGGCCGCTTCCTGTACCACCAAATGAAACATTAATAGCTTTATTTTCAGAAAATCCAGCAGGAGGATTTATCCCTTCAAACCCATTAGACTGAAACAAGTATAAGCTGTCTGTATCTGCATCAACAACAAAGATATGTCCCCTGGCATCGGCAGAATACGCTAAACCTGTCGGGTTTTTAAACTTATATTCATCATATAAGAATGACCTTGCTCTTGAAGTATCATCTGCATTCACAAAAAAACGTGAATTAGGCCGGTATTCAATGCCATCAATGGTTTCAACAGCATTAATCCAAAGTACCCGAAACGGGATATCCTTTTCCGGCCCTCCTTGTGCAACAAGAAAATGAATATCTGAAGTCATATTAACACGTTGGGGCGGGCCTACAAGAGTAACAATATCATTAATATCAATTCCGCTTCTATATGAAGGGGTGGTAGGATGTAATGATCTTATCTGAGAAGTATTTTCCATTTTTCCAGTATTTTGATTTTCAGTAAAAATCAACACTGTATTATCGGGTGCCTGTGCTTCACCGGTTCTGTTTCTTGGTCCTTTTCTGGACACATAAATATCATTGTTAGCCAATACGCCAATACCTGTAATATCTACCAACTCTTCATTATCAGTCCTGGATCGGTTTAGCCTGAAATGTCTTGTTGCCGGGCTCACATTCCGACTATTATCCATAAATGGCTGGATGAGAGTATCCACATATTGAACCGGGCCGGCGCCATTGGCATTTTTGATTTTATAAATTGCCGGCAGATTCCAGGTAATTGAGGAATCTACATTTGGATCGCTGGTAATTACCGTGTCATACCTTGCTGTAACATAAATATTAAGGAGCCGGTCTTGAGTTACTGATGTGGCTCCTCCTTTAATTTCAATGGTATCATAATGTCTTCCGGCTTGGTCCAAAACATGTAAGCCTGTTGCATCAGTCACATACACCAGTTCATCAAATCCAACATATACATCGGTGGGATTATCAAACCCCTCCCAAAAAGGGACAAGTGCTGCATATGCCACTTCCTCAACTTCAGCAGTAGGATCTTTTCGGCCTTCCTCAAAAATTTCATCCGTGGTAGCATCTCCTTTGGAACCTAAAAACTCTTCACAGCCATTTAAGATGAGTAACACGGCAAATAATCCAATAACGATATATACAATTTTGTTCATTATACTATTTTAGTCACATATTAAATTTGACGGCAAATCGGTGAATACTCCCTAAGCGGTCTCTGGTTGTAAATCCGTAATCAATCGCAAGACCATACTCAAAAACAGGGAATACAAAGCCAACACCTGCACTTGGAAGTAATACTTCATCTACTCCGAACTCATACCCACCTCTTAAAAAGAAACGTTCCATAAAAGTTACTTCTGAGCCAAGGCTGAATCTTTCTGCATTATCACTTGGGTTTGTTAATTGCCCTGTCACTAATATTTTCAGTGTTTCGTTTTCATAGGCATCAAATGCAGCTCCAATTTTGAACATGGTGGGAGCCGAAACATCCTCAAATTCTGTCTCAGTTACTTCTCCGCTTTGGGTATTTCGAGTAGTTTCACCGGTTGGGGAAGCATCTATTCCAAAATTGTTTAGCCCTACTGCAAACCTAAGCCCGGTTTCTCCAACCCGGTAGAAAAATCCGATGTCAACTACCATGGTCTGAAGCTGAACTTCCTCAATTTTCTCCTCTATGTATTTAGTGGTAACCCCGTAACTAAATAGCTCGGTTAGTTCCTGGGCAAATGAAACTCCAGCTGCTAAATGAACCGTTCGAAAGGTTCGTCCTGTTCCAAATGGATTAAATTCATTAGTCTCTTTCATTTCTCCGGAGTCCAAATACATCAATGAACCCCCTAAAGCTATTCTATTTAGTTTGTGGATGTAACTCGCAAAATTGTGAGAAATGTCAACAAAGTAAGCAGTGTGGCCCAGGTAAAACTGAGAGTTATCTAACTGGGCGGCAAGTGCCGGGTTCAGGTAAAGAGAAGACCCGTCTGCTGCATCTGCTACATTGGAGGAAGCCATACCGGCAGAACGGGCATCAACATTTATTTTCAGGAATTGAAAACCGGATGTACCTGACCTTGAACCGCCCAAACTTGGAAGTACTCCTTTTTGAGCTTGAGCAAGCTCAGACCCTCCCATAAGAATCACCAACCCTACAAAAAGGATTTTGCTAATAAAGTTTATTGTCGATTTAAAGTTAAACTGCATAACAATTTTCATCAAAAATTAATAGCCAAACCAAACATGATATGGCGCTGCTCAAGAAAGTTTGCCGGGTTTAAATAAGCTGGTACATTATTATCATATGGCCCTTCATATCGTGGGTCTCTTACATTAGACGGAACATCATATTCAGGATTTCCGCGAAGTGTTGTTGGGTCTTCGGGATAATCGGTCCGGTATCCTTTTCCGGTTACAGGATTTATAATAGCCGGGTTTTTATTATTCAACAGGTTGGTAATTTCAAAGGAAGCAACAATTCTTGTGCCCTTAACTTCGAACCATTTTTCAAAATTGAAATCAAACATAAGCCAGGACTCCCCAATTTTAGAATACCGCGCATTAGGATCGGGATCGCGTATATAATCTGGCCTCCAGTTCGGTTCGTTTGTGACGGGATTTATCTGATTTCCATCAAAAATCATAGGAGTATATCTGAGTCCGCTCCTGAATGTGCCAGATAAATATGCTCGTAAATCATTGAAGGCGTTTATCCCAAACATCCCTTCTTCTCTGTCCCAAGTAAATATTACACTGCCTTTCACGTCAAATGGGCGATCCCAGGCAAGTGGGGTTTCGATATTGTTGCCAATATCTTGTCCGCCTTCGATAATCTCCGTCAAAGCATCGTTTGAAGTCGAACTAAGCCCCTCTGCTCTTGAGTAGGTTCCACTAATATTCGCCTGGATAAAATGGCTGTATCGTTTTATGTATGAAATTTCTATTCCCCTTACTCGTGCAAAATCACCATTTACCCTAAAGGTTCTTGAGGTCTCATCAGGTAATACAATTCTTTCTGCAGTAATAAAGTCATATTTATCACTCCAAAAGGCATTTATATTCAGTGCATCGTTTGATGTAAGCTGATATCTGAAACCAAGTTCATAGGAGATATCCACTTCCGGATTTAAATTCGGATTGCCAAGATCTGAAAGAAATGACCGGTCTTGATAGAATGGATCAAGCCCTGCATAAACATAGGTAGGATGCGGCAGTTTGGTTTTGTGTGTATAGTTGAAGTACATCACCATATTTTCGCGTACAGGGAATGAGACATTGATACGTGGTAATAATCTCATCTTAAACCGATTTCCAAATAAGCTGTATGTGCTCTCTTTATAAGCCTGTTTTACCTGGTCGGGAACTGGTGATAAAGGATCATCTACAAACTCATCTACATAAGCACCCGGGAACCAGTATTCATACCGAAGCCCAAGATTCGCGATCAATCCCTGGTATCGAATTTGATCACTTAGGTAGATAGCTCCTCTTGAGGGCCTTACATTCCAGATATCAGAACTCCTTCCGAGTTGTGAGGTTTCGGTGAATTCATTTTCACCAATTTGAATAGGTGCTCCCACCCAAGGCTTGGTAATATCAATCCATTGATATTCCATGAACTTCATTTCCAGCCCAAGACGTAACCTATTTGTCTCCCCAGCTAACAGCGTGGTAAAATTCGATCTGAGTGTATATTCTTCAGCATAATGATCGTGCCAAAGGTCTGCGATTCCACCATTATTTACCAACCCGGGCCCTGGTAGTACATAAGTGAAATTGTTTGTAGCCGGATAAATGTTAACCGGGTAAACAACTATACTTCTGGAATCAAATTCTCCGTCCACTGTTTCAGGGCGCCAATCACGGCCATTCGCATCAGCCCTTAGGCGTGTAAACAGCCTGCTGAGCTGAACATCATAAAACGATTTACCCGAAAGCGCATGCGTCCATTTTACATAAGCAAGTTTACTGTCGTGGGTATAGGTATTTGCATTATCCAGGTTTTGTTCAAAAAAGAACTGGTATCCCGGCCTGATCTGGGCGTTGTCTCCAATGATCTGGAGCATCCGGGTATTTTGGTTTATAGAGGTGGATCGCTGATAAGCAGTTTCCACTCTCATTCCCGGCTTAATCTTGTAGGTCAGTTTAAACATTCCATTCCAGCGGTTATCCTGCCGGGGCGACCAAAATGTATTTTCAAAAAGTGAGGATTGAACCTGGTCGGCGTTATTTTTGGTAAATTCATTGGAAATACTAACCTGGCTGGTCATAAAAAAGTGCATGCTGCCTGGTAAATCTAATCCCAGGGCAGGAAGTAAATTTTCCGTGATTGGTAACGGCCCTCCCAGTGTTAATTCATAAATATCGGAGAAAAAGTTAGCCTGTGATGAAGTCATTCTTCCGGGATTATCTCTTTTATGAGTAAAACTTCCGGAATAAGAATTCCCGCCATCACGGGTTTGAACAGTAACAACACCGGAAGTAAGGTTCCCGTGTTCAACATCAACACCGCCGGTGGTAACTTCAACATTCGAATAGGCATTGGTACCAAGGTCCAGGCCAAAACCTGTTCCTGCCAAAGGATCCTGGGCCGAAACTCCATCAACTACGTACCCGGTTTCATTAGCACGCCCACCACGGATGTATAACCCGGTTGGATCTTTAAATACTCCGGCAGTATTACCAACCACATCTTCAATTTTACGAACCGGTGCTGCTTCAATTTGTTCACGGGAAACCCGGGTAGAAGTAGAAGATTGTTCTACATCAAAAATCGGTTTTTCGCCGATTACAGTTACTTCTTCATCTGAAGTAATTGCTTGCTCTCCCATTTCAATATTTATTTCAGTTGTTTCACCTGCCTTGATATTAATTCCAGTAAGCAACAACCGTTCATAACCTATATAACGAAACTCAACCGAGTAATCTCCGGGTCTGATATTATTAATGGTGTACTCTCCGTCAAGATTGGTAGCTGAACCAAATGACGTTCCCCTAATGATAACATTCACTCCAATCAAAGGTGATCCATCATCTTTATCAGTGACCACACCAGAAAGCGTGCCGTTTTGGGCCGAAATAACGGCCGTAGTTCCGATTAATACAATTACTAAAAGTAGTAAGGTTTTTGCAATTCGCATCATTGTTCAAAACCCAGTGTTTCTATGGTCAAAAAATTAATAAGTCCTTCAAGGTCGCTTGCCGGTAATGGCTCTTCGGTTTCAGGATCTTCGCAAGTTCCATCTTCCGTTGTAAAAAAGGTTAAGTCGTAACCGAAATAGATCAAACTATTATTTGAATTCATTGCCGCGATGGTTTGAGTACCATCATAATCTCTGAACTCTGTTGGATTTCTTAAAATAAGCTGAAAGTTTGCATCGAATAATGCAATGGCTTCACTAAAAGGGATTATGGCATTTGCAGGTAAAATTGAACGGTTGAGCCTTAATTCGCCGTCAAAATTAAATGAATTACTTACTGATGTAACTTCCGTACAAACATCTGCAAATAATTGAGGGCTTCTGCCTGACATTGGCGGGGGTGTCCCAATTCCTTCGAATGGTAAAAACTGAAATAACGGATGCCTGTCTCCCAATAGTTCAATCGGAATATTCACAAACATTTTCCCGCCCCGGTCAAAAAATTGTTGCGTTAATTCAAGGGCATATCCAATATTTCTGTCCAGGTCATTCGAAATCCAGTAAATGTAATCCCATTCGGCAAGCATCATATTTATAGTGGGAGAAGCCAATGACCGATTGGGAAATGCCGATGAAAGTTGTACACGTGTACTTCCTACCACATCTCCATCAGAAATATCAATATAGTCAACATTTGAAATCCCATTTCCGGCCAATAATTCCAGATGAAATGCAGCCCTCGAGTTAGTGTTTGTACCAGAAAAATCATTCAAAAACAGGACGCGTGATGTTTGTTTCTTTACATACCACTTATTTCCAGCCACTATGCTTATTTCAGCGGCATTATCTATAGCCCTTACAAATAGTTCATTTTCTCCATCAACATTTACCGATTCAAATTGGATGCCGGAAGGAGTAGCTGTTTTACCTAAAAGCACTTCTGCGACTGCATTTTCTTGTGAGTCATCAATTTTTAATGTGATGAAATTCACGTTTAATGAAAGTTCTTTCCAGCTTTCTTCAGAACTTGTATCATTCAGGGCTATTTCGAGACGGTTTAAATTCGTATTTCCATCCGGATCTGATGCTGTAAACCCGAAACTTGCAATTCTGTAGGTTGTATCAGGAGGTGCTTCTTGTACTTTAAATTCAACTAGAGGCCTCGAGTTTTCTATGGGGAAAACAAGAGAAGGTGGATCTATATCCCTTGCCTCATCATTATCAATAGCCCGAACCGTAAATTTCACTTTTGCATTTGTACTGTCTTCGGGAATTGGTAATACAAAGGTACTGTCTGTTCTTGTGGTAAAATGCCAGCCGCTTTCATCATCTTCCGGCGGATTATTACCTATATAATACTCATACCCAATAATATACCCATCGGGGTCATCTCCCCACCATGAAATCTCTACTTCACTTTCCAGCCATTTACCTTCCGGAAGATTGATTTCGTTTAATGTTAGTTGGGTTGATGGTGTTTGATTTTCATTAAAATCTCCCTGAATTCCGTTCTCACAGGATACAATAAATAAACTCAGAAAAAATAATAAGTAAACAGGATATCTGAACATGTTTTAAAATAAAAAGGTAAGGAGAATGCAAATGCACTCTCCTTACGGTAATTGTTTATAACAGGATTACTTAATCAACATCATCTTTTTGATGGATGTAAAATCTCCTGCTTCAATACGGTAAAAGTACGTGCCGCTGCTTAATGAACGGGCATCAAAATTCACCGCATATACTCCGGGTGTTTGCATTTCATTAACAAGCGTAGCCACTTTTCGGCCAAGGATATCATACACTTGTAACTGAACATTTGCAGCGTTTGCTACCGAATACCTGATCACCGTAGTTGGGTTAAATGGATTCGGGTAGTTTTGATCTAAGGCGAATACTAACGGCAATTCATTCGGCTCATTTGAAGTAGTGATTTCGATATCGGCTGAACTTCTGGCCGTAATCTGGGGATCGCCCTGGAATTGGCTTACAATCCCGGTAATATTCACTGAACCTTCCGGTACATCTGTTCCGATGTAATCCGCATCAAAGAAGTTGGTTCTGAAATTACTGGTTTCTCCATCTTCCAGAGAAGGATCAGTAATTGCGTAATCCTCACCTGTTGCAAAGGTTCCGGTAGCTTCAAAGTTAACGTCATTGATTTTAACCAACATGGACTGATGGGTATTAGGATCCAGTTCAGCTAAGGTTACTACTTGTGGTACTACATCGGCAGTTCCAGCGGGGCTTCCAGGATCAGTTTCCGGTACAAATTGAAGTGTGCCGCCGAATGTGGTCAATTCACCAAGCACATTTGTTATTATATCACCTTCCACATACTCTGATGCAATGATCACATCATCATCATCAATAAGGATTCCACCGGTATCATCCATGATATATTTCTGATTACGAAATGATTGTGTGTACGTGACAACAGCTTCTCCAAGAAACTGAACAGCCACCCCTTGTTCAGCAGCTCTTAACTCTGCAATGGTATTAACCTGAATGGCTGATAATCCTACAGAATAAGTACGTTCATTTATCGGGCTGTCATCTAATCCCTCGCTTACGGCATATGCTTTAATCGTGGTTGCAGTATCAGCCTGGTTTAATACAATTGTACTTGAATAAACTTCAGAGTTTTCGTCCGGGTCAGTGCCATCCAGTGTATAGTAGATATCAGCATCGGCTGTTACCGTGGATAGTGCTATCTGAACGGAGTTATCATAATTACCAGCCGGTCTTGAAAATGTAACCGGTGCCGTTTGTGTTTCACTTATCACATAAAAACTACCTGATTGGCGGGCTTGTGTTTGAACTCCTTCTGAAGTTTCTGCAGTTGCCGTTATCGTATAGCTTACCCTCGTAAACGTATCATATGAAGGGAACGTAAAACTGTAGGTATTGCCGGAAGCCGTCATATCAACAGTCGTTGTATCACCACCATCTTCAGTATATGCATCTGCCGTATAGGCAACTTGTACACTTTCAAGGGTGTAACTTTCATCTGGTTTAATTACATCTATACTTAATGCTACTTCGTCTGTGTTTGTTACAGAATCATTGGGAGTCATGGTAAAGCTATCGAGGGTAGGGGCAAATCCCAGTACCTCTAAGTCATTCGGAATTCCTTCCGTAACTCTATTCTCAAGATCATTTCCATCTGCTGTCCAGCGAACTCCATCTTCCCAGGGAATGATACGTATCACAGATTGGGGATTCGATTCATCAAAACCAACCGGGTCAAAACTTGGGTTTACAATATAATAACCGGAAATATCTACAACAGTACCCGGAAGCGGTGGAGTGAATGGGCCTTCATACCCAGCGCTCAGGCTGTCTTGCATTCGTCTGTAATTATAACCCAAACTAAGTACAGTGTCTTGTTGGCCTCCATCGTCCTCAACTTTGAAACCATAGGTGCCCCGTCCGTTTCTGTAACGAAGAGAATAGTCAGCAGTGAATACAACTGTATTTCCATCACTTAACAACATCCAGGGGCGACCATTTTCGGATTCCAAGCTACCAATTACTTCCAGCCCTTCGAATTTTATATAGCGGTGTGCATACTTTTCATATCCTTCTGGTACCCATCGGTGTGTTTCGCCATTTGCAGATGGCTGGTTAATTTCACTTAGTGAAATCACTTCCGGCTCTAACAGCGGCTCTAAGTCGGCGTATTGAGAACCTAAGTATATATTTCCTAACCACTCTACATCATTTGCATTGAACTGAAGCGTATTAAAAAAACTACCCAATGACCCTGTTACACGTATAACATCTCCCCGGTCAAGGCCTTCCAGGGTTCTCATTTGAGCTCCCTCAACTACAAATTGCATGGACATTCCGTCCTCACCTTCGTCAATAGCATTTACATCGGTTACAAAAACATGTATCCGGCCTGGCTCTGCGCCAGAATCGCCTTTATTAGGTGTGGCATTCCCGGAGTTTCTTGGGTACGATACTACTATTGCATCAAAAGTTACCTCTGTATTCATCAAGGGATGGCTTGGCAGGTCATCCTGACTTTGCAGCGGAGCATCGTATGTATTAAGCTCACGTATCATCACTTCCTGCTGCGCTAAAAGCGGTTCAGCGGCAAACAATGACACAAGTACAATCGTAAAAAATATGTATAAGTGTTTCATAGTGTATTTATTTAATGGTTATTTGTATTGAATTACTTAATAACAGCAAACTTGCCCTGCTGTACCTCTCCTGAGTCCTTATCGTGTACTGTAAACAAGTACAATCCTGTTGTTAAATTCTGATTGGCTTCACTAAGCAGGTCCCAGGCGCGTTCACCTCCGGGCATTATCCGGTTGTCTGAACTGAAAGTATCAAACCAGCGGGCATCAACTGAATTATTTTCAGAATCATGGGTCAATTCAGCCACAATTTCACCTGCAAGCGTATAAACCCGTATTTCTGCCTTTGCAGGCAAATTATAGAACATGATTTTTCGGGTGAATGGAGTACTGCCATCCCAGGCTGCATTTATTCTATACGGGTTTGGATAGACCCCTACTTTAAATTCTTCCCGTTTGCTGTCAAAATTTTCGTTGGCTGGTGTGCCTGGGAATACCCGTACGGCATTGGCAGTTACACTTGTTTCCAAAGGAGGGGTTCGGTCATCGCCGCGGTCAAAAGCAGAAACAGAAAATAAATATTGCCAGCCGCTTAGCATTCCTGAAATTTCGTACCTGTAAGTATATTCTGTAGGGTCGCCGGGGAATGAAATTGGACTATCCAGCCGAATCTCATCAAAGCCGGTATCAAAGCCTTGTCCGTCTCCTTCTAAATCCCATTCCCTGAGGGGTTTCGCATTTGAGGTAATAACCCCGCTCAGATCATCCCCAAGTTGAGAACGGTAAATTTTATAGCCGGCAAAATCCTCTTCCTCTGTTACCGGATCAACCGATGATTCCGCACGGCCGTCCCAATATAACCTTACAGCTTCTTCATCCAACTCCACGTGCATTCTCGGTGTCAGCGGCGGCTCCGGTACTAAAAAACGGGTGCGGGTGCCATCATCATTTTCCTCGCCGTCAAAAAGACGGTATGCCCACTCAATATTCTGCCTGAGATTAACTCTTGAGCTGTCATTATCTAAAAAATCGGCATTTTCATACACCACATTGGCAGGGATGTAATCATCATTTGGGTCATTATGATTTGGCTGAAAATCATCGGGCATTTCTGCCGCTACAAATGAAATATAAATAGTGATAGTTTCATCGGTTTCTACAGTTGGAAAGGGCCCCAGTGTGTTTAACTGGATGAAATTTCCGCTTCCATCTACCGGCCCACCGTCACTCGTAATTACTGCACCGTCTTCCCTGAGTCTGTTCCATGCCTGCTCAGCTTCGGCTGGGTCATCAGTTTGCGGCCATATTTCTGATAATTTCTCATACCTGTCCAGATCATCATTTGGCCGGGAGAAAATTTGGTCGGCCCCGGAGTATAGCCAAAAAGTCGGAGTAAGGTTGGGAACCGGAAGCCCTGCTGCTATTACTTCATCGGCTCTTCGGGGATGAAATTCAATGCCCTTGTATTCGGAACCTAAAATAATACTGGCCGAATATGTGTTTCGTTTAACATCTTTAGAGCCACGGTCAAATACATACAATGCATATAAATCATCTATCCAGCCCATACCTCCTTTATTGAAAAAATTTGTGCCAAATTCGAGCGTAGTCTCAACATTCCTCACTACCATATCGGAATAAAGGCCAAAGTAAAAATCTTCCCAATTGGCACTACCATTATTGGTGATTTCATATTTAATAATTGTGAGTGCTTGTGAAAATCCGAAATTCCAATTATAGGATTCCATTTTAACATCTGCACCCAATGGATTATCATGCCCGCGGATCGGGGTGTTTCCAACAGAAGTATTTTTGTCGGTAAATTCAACTACAAAATCTTCGTGGCTTATTGCTGTTGAGGAATAATTCTCATTATCCTCCAAATCCTCCAATGAAGAAAGTACTGTGAATGGCTGGCCAACATCGGTAAACTCGAAACCCGGAACTCCTGGGCTGTATCCTGAAGAATTGGTTACCGCTGAGGTTGAAACCCGTGTTTGCCCGTCAACTTTAGCACCAAGCCAAATACCTGCTTCAAATAAGTGTTCGGTTCCGGAACCTTTGGGATACTCAAGGCTGGGAAGCCCGGAAGGAATGCTGCTAATATTCGGATTTCCAATGGTCCCCCGGTTTGTGAACGACACCCCTAAATTACTTACAGTAACTTCTCTTCGGTCAATATCTTGACGGGCCTGAACTTCTTCTGATAAAAAAGAAAAAAGTAGTAATACTGCTAATCCATACTGGATGCTTCTCATAAATAAAATTGCTAACGGGGTTTTTCGGGGCCAACAAAGATAGTAATAAAGTACATCAACCTCTCCGGCTCATCTACCTTTTAACACTAACTTAATATGGCGATCCACTCATACTTGTTTTATAAAAATGTGCCAATGTTCTTTGGCTTACCTTTAAATAATAAAGGACTACAATAATACTGAATATCAGCTGCAATCTGAACACCCCGAATCGCTGATATTTACGTGCTGAAGTACGTACTGCTTTTTTAATTATTCCAAATTGTGCGTGCTTTTTTAAGCGTTGAACAATCTCCTGATCTTCCATCACCATCAACTTTTCATTAAATCCATTTAATTGACAAAAAAGCGCTTTTTTAGCGAAAAGGCTTTGGTCTCCAAACCTGAAAATATTGAGATCAAAACGGGTAAACCACGAAAAAAACTGAAGAGCCGGGTGGTCAGAATCGAAACCTAACAGGAAACATCCGCACTCAAATCCTTCTTTTATTTTGGCGGCAATATCTTTTGTAAACGACTGTGGCGGAAAGGTATCGGCATGCAAAAAATACAGCCAATCTCCCCGGGCTTTTTGTGCCCCATAATTCATTTGTTTGGCCCGGCCTTTTTCGGGTGAAATTATTGTTTGAGCCCCATGCTTTTTTGCCACCTCCACCGTGTTATCATTACTCCCTCCATCAACTACAATTATTTCGATTTCTTCAGAATGTGAATACTGTTTCAAGTACGAAATGAGAATGCCTATACTTTCTTCTTCATTGTATACCGGAATGATGATACTGATCATACAGTCTTTTGTTTTTGCCAGTCTTCAAGGGTATCTATATCATTCAACTCTTTTAATAAGATATACCCTGCTTTTTTTTCTTCTATTATTGAAATTGTTTGCTGCAACACCGAAGATGTGCTCCAATTTATACCTGTAAAAACTTCCGTATGAAAAGAGTTCATTCCTAACAAATAATACCCACCGTCTTTAGCCGGGCCAATGATGAAATCTGAAGTTTCCAGTTTTTGAAACGCATCTGTGATAATTTCTTGCGTCAGTTCTTCACAGTCGCTGCCAATAATAACCACGTGCTCAAAGCCTTCCTCAAAAGAATCTCTGAATGCGTTCAACATGCGCTGACCCAAATCTTCACCTTCCTGAATTTTTTTCCCAAACTCCCCTTTACTCCAAATATCGTTTTTTGGTATGAACCGTGAGTACCATACTTCTTTCTGTGCATGTACAGATTTAGTGATATGAGCCGTGTATGCCAAAAGTTTCTGATATATCTTTAGCGCCTTTTCATTCCCAACCGATTTGGCCAGCCGGGTTTTTACCTTTCCGGCCTCCTCGTTTTTTACAAAGATGATAAGCTTATTTTTGGGCATGGTTATTGGGAATTGGTTATTGGGAATTGGTTATTGGAAATTGGTTATTGGAAATTGGTTATTGGAAATTGGTTATT
>JBBDLQ010000053.1:30196-32441 GCA_040878765.1 Balneolaceae bacterium
AATTGGTTATTGGAAATTGGTTATTGGAAATTGGTTATTGGAAATTGGTTATTCAAACCGTGGCTCCGCTGTAACTGCTGCCTGAACTATCCATACTGCCAAACGGCTCAGCGAGCCGTTTTACATTACTTCATCATTCTTTATTCAATATTGAATGTTGAATATTCTCAAACCGTGGCTCCGCCGCAGCTGCTTCCCGCACCGGCTGTACAACCAAAACAATGCTGGTTCACCTTTATTTCGCGGTTATTTAGTAACTCCAAATCAAAATCTTTGATATGCTGCACGCTGTCTTCATGAGTCTCCATTTCCAGCATTTGGTTGAAATCACAATCAAATAACCGGCCATCCCATCCCACGGAAATAGTATCCCGGCACATTACCCCTTCTGCTGCAGCAGGATTAAAAGCCTCAATAAGCTTTTCCATATACTCTTCCAGGTTTCCTGACATCAATAAAAAGTTCAGGAACCGGCTGATAGGTAAATTGGTGATGGTGAAAAGATCATTGAATTCAATCCCATGTGTTCTCCTCAATTCCCGCTTAAATTCTTGCTTTATATCCGCTTGATTGCCCGGCAAAAATGCTCCCACCGGATTATAAACCAGGTTCAATAATAACCCGGTTTCTTCTTTTCCATAGCCGATTTCATTCAGCCTTTTCAACGCAATGATGGATTTGTCATAGGTGCCTTCGCCCCGCTGACGATCGGTTCGAGACTTGCTGTAAAAAGGGAGTGAACAGGTTACTTCCACCCCATGCTTTTTAAAGAACTCGGGCAGATCGCTGAATTTATTGGTCGTCAGGATGGTAAGATTTGTACGTACTATCACATGCTTGCCCATTTCTGATACCCGTTCCACAAACCAACGGAAATGGGGATTCATTTCAGGAGCACCACCGGTCAGGTCCACGGTTTGAATGTCCGTTTCTTTCAAAGCATCCAGGCAATATTCAAACGTTTCTTTGGTCATGATTTCCTTTCGGTCGGGCCCGGCCCCAACGTGGCAGTGCTTACAAGTCATGTTGCACATATAACCCACGTTCATCTGGAAAATTTCAATACCGGTAGGTTTAAGGGGGAAGAGATCTATCCCAGTTAATTTATCTTCGAACCGGGGAAGGTTTTTAATGGTATTATTATGGGAATTGATGATTTCAAGCTGAACCTCAGGATCAGATAACTTTTTTGCTTCTGCTTGTACGCTTTTCATAGGATTTATTTTTGTTGAATAGACTTCTCTAATTTCAGAATTATTATACGTGTTACATGGAAAGTCCTTTTACCTTGTTCATCATCTGTACGCCATGAACCAGCGATGACCCGCTCCTGATTGCCGCAGCTACATGTACAGCCTCCATCATTTGCTCTTCGCTTGCTCCATTTTGCAGGCTGTTGGTGGTGTATGCATCTATGCAATAAGGACATTGAACCGTATGAGAAACAGCTAATGCAATCAAGGCTTTTTCTCTTTTTGTAAGAGCGCCTTCCTCAAAAACTTCATTGTAATAGTTAAAAAATTTATCCCCCAGATTTTTTTGCCACTCGGTGATATTTCCAAACTTCTTTAGGTCTTCCGCTTTGTAATATGAATTGTCCATAACCTTGATTTTAATAAATTAATAGTATAGTGATGACGGCTTAACAATTGTTTATCTTACGTAATAATTTCTACTAGAGATTGAACAGCCTGTCGAATTCAAAGAACTTATTATTTTTTATAAAACTGAAACATTTTCTCCCTTTTGCTCTTTAAGGAGATGAATACTCATAAAATCACAAATTTCTCATGAAATTAACTAAAATTCTTTCAGTTGTAATATTATTAAGCGGGTTACTAGCACTTGTGCCCGATACTGCCACTGCCCAGGTTAACGGCCAGGGCGGAAACGTTGGATTAGGAATAATGCTTGGCGAACCCACAGGTATATCGTTTAAATCCTGGAATAATGAACGGTCTGCTTTTGACATCGGTGCAGCCTGGTCATTTTCACGAGGTAATGATGCCATTCACCTTCACGGTGATTATTTACTGCACAATTGGTTCAGTGATATTGAAGACGGTGCACTGGCGTTTTATTACGGTATTGGTGCACGGTTTGTATTTACCGATCCGGATGCAAAAGCTGGTATAAGAGTTCCTTTTGGGTTGAATTATATCATCCCGAATTCACAGGTAGATTTATTTATTGAAGTAGTACCTATTTTAAATCTAACCCCTGACACCAGTTTTGACGGGAATGG
>JBBDLQ010000053.1:32541-37037 GCA_040878765.1 Balneolaceae bacterium
TACATCATTCCAGACGGAATGCCCCCAGCCGTTTCTCTTTTCATATTGTTCCCGTGTGTACTGCCCATCATGAATTAATATATCCGCTCCATGGATAAATGACCTAAACTCTTTTTTAAACTGCTTAACTTCATCTGTATCTTCGTTCAGAAGTTCATTGTCGGGAGCAAAAATAATTGTTTTATCTGCAACCCGAAGCTTATACATAGCAGTTGGCACGGTGTGTGTAGCCCACATATACTCAATAGAATAATTTTGGAATTCTCTTAAATCGGGTTGAATAGTTTCGCAATGTAAATCTGCTTCCAGCATATCCATTGAAACCGGAAAAAAAGTGCTGGACATATGGCCTTGCAAAATTTCCTTACAACTAATATCTCCCTGTGGCGGCATATAAATACGATACCAGTTTTTACTGTCGTAGAATGGTTTGAAAAACGGGAAACCCTGAAGGTGATCCCAATGCGGATGGGTTATAAAAATTCGTCCCTTATTAGGATAGCCATTGCTTTCAAGTTTATTACCCAGGTTTCTAAACCCTGTTCCTGAATCAATGATCAGTAATTCCGGATTACCAGGAATCTGGACCTGAAAACAAGTAGTATTACCCCCATAGTGCATATTTTCTTCATTTGCACAAGGTGTGGATCCTCTGACCCCCCAAAATTTTATGTTTATTAAACCTTTCAAAATTATCCCGTTATCACAACAACACTTATATATAGATTAACTTACCCCATAATAAATATTACAGTTGGCAATTGCTGATTATTAAAATTTCCTAAGCAATTTGAACAAAGATCACCCTGTGCAAAAATGCCATGAAGTGTAAAAAAATATTAAGTAAAGAAAAAGCAATCCCCTATTCTTCTTCCTCACTGCTTCGTTTTAGTTGGTCAATTTTTTTAGTGAGTTCCCGAAGCCGGTCTTGTTTCTTTTCAATTTTCTCTTCGGCCTTATCAACTTTTTCCTGAAGCTCATCTCTTAATTTATTACCTCTGTTGGTAGGTTTAAAATAAGTTTTAGCCTCTTCATATTGTATCATTTCACTTTCAAGCTTCGACACATCTTTCTTAAGCTGATCCCGTTCTTTTTGAAACTTGATGATATCTTTCCGGGTATCTGGGTCAATGCCCTGATTGGCCAGTTTCTTCTCCAATCCGAGGTCTGAACCCAGCGATCGATAGCGGTCATAAATTACATCACATGCTTCACGATACTGTTTCCATATCTTATTTTTCATTTTGATAGGAACGTATCCAATGTTCTTAAACTCTTCCTGCAGCTGCTTGGCTTCCTGCACAGCCAGCGCCGGGTCATCGTGTTTACCCAACTCGTTAAGTTTCTCAAGAATCTCTTCTTTTTTAGCCAGATTCTCTTTTTGATCTTTACGTTCACCTTTAAAAGCTTCACGCCGGCGATCATAAAATTCATCCATGGCACCTTTAAATTGCTTCCAAATGCCGGATGATTTTTTACGGGGAACCGGGCCGATTTTTTTCCACTGGTTCATCAGATTTTGCATCGTCTGGTGACCTGCTTCAAAATCGTCGGTATCTTTTTCCTGTTTAGCCTTTTCAATGAGCTCGTGTTTTTTGGCCAGGTTTTCTTCTTCCTGTTCACGCAGCGTGTCAATATTATCGGACTTCATCTCATTAAACTTATCCGTAGCCGCCTTGAAGAGATCCCACATTTCGTTCTCTTCTTTCTGGGGAAGATTACCTGCGTTTTTCCAAGCCCTGTGCAGTTTATTAACTTTACGGGCTGCTTTTGCAATATTCTCCTGATCAACCAGTGCCTCAGCTTCTTTGATAAGCTTCTTCTTTTTACCGAGCGCTTTTTCAATTTTTTTGCGATAAGCTTTATCAAACTTAAACCTCATTTCATTGAAGGTATCCTGCACGGCATTAAAACGATCCCATAGCCCCTGATTTTTTTCAGCGGGCACGCGGCCTACTTTTCTCCATTGCGAAATAAGTTTGTTAAACTGATCATCAAGGTCTTCAAAATTCGGGGATTCCTCTTCCAGCTTTTTTGCCAGTTCATCCATTTTATCCAGAAGAAGCAACTTTAATTCTAAATTCTCTTCTTCTTTCTGAAGTTTTTTAACAAGCCGGTCAACTTTATGATCTTCAAACTCATCCATTAATTCCTTATACCGCTTCTCCAGGGCATCAGCCTCTCCCTGTGGTAATAATTTTATGGATTCCCATTTCCCCCTGATTTGGCCAACTTCTTTAGTGGCTGTCCAGTTTTCTTCATTTATTATATCGGAAAGTAATTTAAGCAACTCTTTTTTCTTTGCAAGATTTTCTTCTTTTTTCCGGTTTTGTTCTTCGTAATGCTTCTTTTTCTTTTCCTCGAAGTTATTCCTTATTTCTTCGAATTCTTCGATCAATTCTTTGGCTTTATCGCTGACTGCCTCCGGCCCTTCAACAATTTCCTGGGCATAATTGGCTAATTCAGTAGTTACAAAAGCCCAGTCGGTTTGAACCACTAACTCCCTGGCTCTCTCAACTATAGCTGCATAAAATGAGTCATCGTCTTCATCTTCCTCATCAACTTCCTCACTTTCGCTTTCTTCCGGTTCTGGCCCTGTTTCTTCAGCTTCCGCTACTTCTTCCTCCGGTTTCTGCTCTGCTTCTTCAGATTCTTCTACTGATTCTTCTTCCTCTTCTGCATCTTCGGCCTTTTCCTCTACTGTATCATCATCTTCATCAGCTTCAGGTTCGGGTTCTGTTTCCGCTTGCGCAGGTACCGTCTCCTCAGCTTCAGCTTCAGCAGGTTCTTCAGCCGCTTCAGCTGCCTCTGCCTCCTGTTCAGCTTTCTCAGCAGAAAGCTTCTCCCCTTCATTATTTTCGTCCGCAGATGGTTCTTCTTTTGAAACCTCAGCTTCTTCGGAAGTTATTTCTTCAGATTTGTTTTCAATTTCTTCGTTATTGGACTCATTCTTATTAGAGTCGGTCTTATTTTGCTCCAGGTTCTCCACAGTAACCTTCCTTTCCTCGTGGTTCATTTGATTTAACGGCTCGAAGCCTTCTTAATTAGATAAGTTAAGATAATATATCTCCTCAATCTTTAGCAATCTAATGAAAAACTAAAGTAAAGTATTACAGATCAGGCAGATAGGTTTGAGGATGCTTAGGAATATATAGTCTCCTTTCGGAAAATCGGGCAGAAGTCCTGGGCTTTAGTTGTGTTTTGTTGCCATTGGCGATTTCCAGATCCCCGACTGCACGGGGATGACGAGGTGGTGGGTAGTTATGGGTTTGCTGGCTACTGCAACTCCCAACAACACCAAGGGTCATTCCTGCGCAGGCGGCACTGAATTGTCTTCTTTTATCAAATGCACATCCCGTTGCGGGAAAGGTATTTCGATTCCTGCTTTATCCAGCTCTGCTTTTATTTTTTCAAGGTTATCCCAGAAATAACCCCAGTAGTCCTCGGTTTTGCACCATCCGCGAACAGAAAGGTCTAGAGAACTATCACCCAGATTTGTTAAAACTACAATGGGAGCCGGATCGGGCTGGGTTCGTTCATCTTCATTGAGAACCCGGAGAATGACTTCACGTGCTTTTTTAACATCCGCGCCATAGCTGATACCAACCGGAAATACAGCTCGGCGGGTGTCTTTAGATGAGTAATTGGTTACCGGCGAATTTGCCAGTTGTCCGTTGGGAATTACTATAACCTGATTATTTGGGGTAATTAGTACGGTATGCAAAATATCTATACGCTCAACGGTTCCGGATTCACTTCCCCGCTCAATAAAATCACCCACTTTAAATGGCTTGAAAAACAGGATAAGCACTCCGCCAGCAAAATTTGCCAGGCTTCCCTGCAAGGCCAAACCTACTGCCAAACCGGCCGCACCTAATACGGCAATAAAGGAAGTCATTTCTATCCCTAACATTCCCAGTGCCGAAATATATACCATCACTTTTAAGAGGATGGAAACAAGGCTTTTTAAGAACGTCTTGAGGGCATCGTCTACATTGCTTTTGTCTAAGCCACGCCCTACTCCTTTAACAATGAACTTCACGATCCACAGGCCAACCACCAGCACAGCAATTGCGGCCAGTATTTTGGGCCCAAATGTGGTTACAAAGTTCATCATGTCATCTGGGTTTATATCGTAATTTTCCATGTATCTATCTTGATTTTTAAAAAGTTTTGCTGGGCGAATATCACCATTATTTAAACTACTATCATCCAAAAACAATAAAAAAAGGGAAGAGGTTAACCTTCCCTTTCCACTTACTATATTACTCTTTGGGTTAGAGCTCTGCTAACTCTTTTTTAATTTCATCTTTTGTTTTTCCAAGTTTCTTTTGGAGTCTGCCAATTAATTCGTCTTCCTTGCCTTCTGTAAAAGCAAGATCATCGTCGGTTAATTTCGAAAATTTTTGTTTTAATTTTCCTTTGGTTTCGTTCCATGTTCCTTTGATTGTCAGATTATTCATAGTTCTCTCTCCTTTTTTGATTAATTGAAATTA
>JBBDLQ010000054.1:0-1148 GCA_040878765.1 Balneolaceae bacterium
GCGCGGGGATTATGATTTCTTTGAAGTAGCAAAATTAATTCCATAGAAACAAATTCACCGAACCCCGTCCGATTTAAAACGCTTGTGTGTGCCCGGCATGGGTGCCTTTGGCTTACAGGAATGTAAGTCAATAATCTTGAGAGTGTCACAGTGCGATCCCTTCGGGAAAAGTCCCTTATGGGCAGGGGTGTCGCTACGCTCCGCCACAGCTTCGCTACCCATCTGCTCCAAAACGGCTACGACATCCGCACCGTCCAGGAACTCCTCGGCCACAAAAACCTCAAAACCACTATGATTTACACCCACGTAATCAACAAAGGCGGAAACTACATCAAATCCCCGGTCGATATCTTATAAATCGTCCATCGCTACTTGCATATCGATCTGTCGAAAATTTATTCAAATAGAATAGCGATACTTCTCATGCAATGTCTGATGATTTTTGCCCGATGTTCCAAACTCACCGGTTCTTCAGCACGCCAGAGAGATTCAGCTTATGAATGGGAATGAGGTAAGTGGAAAGTAGTTCATCTTTATGGATACCCAATTCGCCGGTACCGCGGAAATCAACCATGCAGATTTTTTCGGCAGTTTGCACTACCTCACCAATGCCATAATATTCGGGACTGGGCCCGTAATAAACCAAGTCGCCGGTTTGAAGGGTGTTATTTGCACGGCGGTGATATGGTAATATTACCGGAAGTAGGTCAAGTCTGTATGAAAGTCGTCGTTTTTTTGAGAGTGCCATCACTCTTGCTTCTTATGATGAATACTAATTTTTCGCTTAAAATCTGAAAGATGTGAAATTTTTATCCAAATCGCTTCATCCGGAATCAAAGAATTTATTTTTTCCGGCCATTCGATCAGGCAAACTCCATCCCCATAAAAGTATTCTTCGGCGCCAATTTCAAGTGCTTCCTCTTCATTTTTCAGCCGGTAACAATCAAAATGATAAACAGGTATAGTGCCTGAATGTTCATGGATCAAAGTATAGGTTGGGGAGCTGACATCCTCCGGTTCAACACCAAAAAAAGAAGCAACGCCCTTCACAAAATGAGTTTTGCCGGCACCCAGGTCTCCATCCAGACAAACCACATCTCCGGGTTTGAGCTGTTTTCCAAACTCAAATCCGGCCTCAATGGTTTCCT
>JBBDLQ010000055.1:0-1138 GCA_040878765.1 Balneolaceae bacterium
CTTTCATCACAAGTTGAATTCTTCAAAACCACGAGTTTCTATTAAATACCGGCTTTTTTCTTTTAGTGAGTTGAAGGCCGCATTTTCCCAATTTGAAGAATTATCCGCGATTAAACTTATTTTTAGTTCTTTCCTGAAGATTTCAGGTTCACTTTTATGGATGTATTTCCAGTAACTAATAATTCGATCCTTACTGCTTTCAAGAAGTAAGGTCCCTGGAATGCGATCTTTCTTATCACTATTCATTTTAGCCGTTGATGGCAAAAGGTTCCATAGATCGTTATTTCTCCAAACTGAAAAGGGAAGAAGATGATCAATATTGCGGTTGCCGCGGATCGTTTTACCTGACCAAACACAAAATAAGTTTCCGTGTTCACTCAAATAATTGTCAAAAATATCAGAAGAGATCTTTGTATCTCTTTCATCAAGAGGAGATTGAAGTATTATTGGTAGTATCTTTTGTAGTGATAAAGAGCGATTACTTTTTTCTTTAGTAAATTCAGCCCAGTTGATAAGAATTGAGTGAGTACCCGTAATAAAGCTACCCAAGTATTCGAATACGGTGAAATAATCCAGAGGAATGGTGTATCGGCCAAAGCGCTCAATCATAAATTCCACATCCAGTTTTTGGGGTTTACTCAATCTTGGCCCACCTTCTTCTTTTTTATAGATCGAGTAAAAATTATCAGAAATAGAACTTCCAATGTAGCGCATTGGCTGTTTTGTAATGGTATCTCGTATTTTCTTACATAGCGAATATATCAGATCATTCATTTCATCAGGATAACGACATTTTAAAAAGTCCTTATAAAACACATCATATCCACCAATGCTTTTATAATGATCTGTGATCTCTTCGAATTGAGATCTAAATGTGAGCGTATTAGAATCTAAGTCATCTCCATTTTTCTGCGGTAATCGAGCTTCAACAATTGGATAGTAATACTCCAACCATTTTAAAACCAATAAACCAACTGGCATTGAAACACGATCATTTTTAATTATTGAATGTGGAGATTTCTGTTGAATGACTTCTATGGTAGCTCTAAGCAAAGCAAACTTGTACGTAGTATCTTTGCTATCCCGTTCAATGATCTGATTTATATTTTTTAGTACCTCGTATTCCATCACCCCAAAA
>JBBDLQ010000056.1:0-1133 GCA_040878765.1 Balneolaceae bacterium
ACCCCGGTGTTTGTCATTTCGACCGGAATGAACGAATCCCGATAGGGTGAGTGAGTGAAGTGGAGAAATCTACGGGGTTTGATTTGAGCAGCACAATCCATTCTTACCTCTTTAGATCTCTCGGCTGCGTTTACTTGCTTCGCTGCGTAAAGCTCCGCTCGAGATGACAAAAAGGAGTGGTTGCGAAGGCTAAGGAAACAAAAAAACCGTCAAAGACGGCCTATAAAACTTCAAAATTCATTATTGAATATTGAATATTCAATATTCCCTAATGCGCATTGGTATTTAGCGTTACCATCTGCTTTACGGTCATAAACAAGATCTTAATATCCATCCAAAGCGATTGCCGCTGAATGTAGATCAAATCCTTATCAAGCCTTTTACGCATATGATCTACATCTAATGTGCCGCCGCGATATCCTGTAACCTGTGCATAACCTGTAACTCCGGGTTTTACCATATAACGGTAGTAGAAATCATCAAAGGTATTATTCCAATATCTGCACTCATCAACAGGATAAGGCCGCGGACCGATAAGGCTCATCTCCCCTTTCATCACATTAATAACCTGAGGCAGCTCATCCAGATTCGTTCTCCTGAGAATACTGCCAAAGAAAAATACGCGGTTATCCCCTTTCTGTGTTATATCCGGTTCCCCATCAGCTCTCTGTTTTTGCACATTATGCATGGTCCGGAATTTATAACACACAAAAGTATGTCCGTTTATGCCGGTTCTTTTTTGCTTAAAAATCACTTTTCCTTTTGAGGAAAACTTAATTCCCATTGCAATAAAAGGATAGGCAATTAAGAAAAGCACAAGAGCAAAACTACCAAGAATAACATCCAGAGCGCGTTTGCCAAAAAATTGTTTATTAACCGGAGAGGGTATCTGATAATACCCAATGGCTAATCCCGTTGAACGGTTTGCTTTCTTGTCCTTTTTATATTTCTCTAAAATACTGTCTCTTACGGTAGCCGGTTTTTCCAACAAGCCTGCGTCTGTTTTTCCACTCATAAACATCTGTTTTTATTATAGCGATAAATTGTACTTCCCGTTCAAGTATTCATTATTTTGCTTTAGTAAGGCGCAAATATGAGGAGAATTTGGGGATTTAGCAAGTTGGAGTTTATTA
>JBBDLQ010000057.1:0-3824 GCA_040878765.1 Balneolaceae bacterium
ATTTCCCTTACTCGTATCGAATAGCATCTGCCGGCTGAACCTGTGCTGCTCTGTGTGCCGGATACCAGCTTGCCAGTATGCAAAGAATCAGGCTGGCGACTAATATTATAGTTACATCAAACGGACTGATTTGTACAGGGTAAGCATCAATAATAAACGCCGAAGAAAGTTTAACCAGCCCGAATTTCATCTGCGCCCAGCTCAACAGCAAACCGAGTGTGCCGCCAATTCCACAGCCAATTAACCCAATATATAATCCCTGTTTCCTGAAAATTGATTTGATACCGGCCTTACTATAGCCCATCGACATCAAAATCCCGATATCACGCTGCTTTTGGATTACGATCATAGTCAGTGACCCGATAATGTTGAGCACGGCCACGATTACAATTAAGATTAATATGATAAACGAACCCCACTTTTCCAGATACATCACATCATAGAGCGGTTTTTGAAGGTCGTACCAGGTCGAAATTTCGAAATCCGGGCCAAGTAAAGCAGATAGTTCCTTTTTAACTTTTTCGGCATCCTCATTTTTATATAGCTTGATATCCATACCCGTAATCTCGTTTCGGGCGCGAAAAAGCCTTCGGGCCGCTTCAATATCAACAAAAACTTTTGGTCCGCCCGCCACTTGTTGCAAAAAATAGGCCCCACGCAGATCAAAACGATAGGTTTGCGGGACGGTGATCTGTGTAAGTGCATTTTTCATACCGGCCGCACTTAATAAAGCAATGTCGTCTTCAAGTCTAAGCCTCAGCCGGTTTTTGAGATCTTCATGCACAATAATTCCGGGAGTTCGGTCACGAACCGAAATATCAAAAACTCCCGTGGTAATACTTTCTTCGATATCTACCAGTTGAAAAAATAAATCGCGTTCAACGCCTTTTACGTCCACTACTTCATTTTGCCGCCCATCTAAGGCCAGCAGCGCTTTGCCTTCCACATACGGGGAAATCACCCGCACTTCCGGCAATGCTTTGATCTGCCCCATCATGTGTTCATTCTGTGCGAATGTAGCGGCCCCGGAAGCCTCAATTCTGACATCAGGGTCGTAGGATAGCAGGAAGTTTTTTATCACATCAAAAAAACCATTAAATACGGACAAAACCACAATTAAAAGGGCCGTACCAATGGTTATGCCGGTAATACTAATAAATGTAAGGGTAGAAATCAGCGATATATGTTTTCGGGCAAACAGGTACCGCCTTGCAATAAATCCGGAATTTGTCATAGCACTAAAATATAGAATCAAGCAATTGAAAGCACTTAAAATGAGCGCATACATTTGTTAAACTTTTAGTATCTTTATGGCCCTCTCGAATCTAAAAATGGCGATGAGTTCAACGCTTTCAAAAAAAAATATTGCTTCCATCTCAGACGGCTCACATGGTGATCCGTTTTCTGTACTTGGCCTGCATGAAGTTGAAATTGATGGTACAGATAAGCTCGTTTTACGGGCATTCCATCCGGAGGCAAAATCGGTTTCAGCCATTATTGACAGCAAAAGCTATGAACTGGATCAGATTTCAAAAGACGGTTTATTTGAACGCGTTTTCACCCGCCGTAAAAAAAGATTTTCTTACCAGCTTAAAATAAAGCCCCACACCGGGAAACCTTTTACCATTACTGATGCCTACCAATTTGATTCACTTATCAGTGATTTTGATTTGCAGCTTTGGGGTGAAGGGAATCACCATCAGGCCTATGAATTTATGGGGGCTCATCAGCGTACTATGGACGGTGTGGATGGAACTCATTTTGTGGTAACAGCTCCGGAGGCCACCCGTGTTAGTGTTGTGGGAAGTTTCAATAATTGGGATGGCCGTGTACACCGCATGCGAAAATTTCATGATCAGGGAATTTGGGAAATCTTTATTCCGCATGTAATTGAGGGTGATTACTACAAATATGAAATTATTTCTCCGGTTCAAGACCCCCCTCTAAAAAAAGCAGATCCTTTTGCCTTTTATTCCGAACTCCGTCCGGGCACCGCTTCCATTGTTACTGATATTGAAAATTATACCTGGAAGGATGAAAAATGGATGAAATCCAGACAGGAAAAACAAAGTTACGATCAACCCATTTCAATTTATGAATTACATTTGGGTTCATGGCGCCGGAAAGTTGGGGAAGATCCGGGCTTTTTAAATTACCGGGAGACGGCCGACTTATTGGTGCCTTATTTAAAAGATCTTGGCTATTCGCATGTGGAACTTATGCCTATAGCCGAGCATCCCTACGATCCTTCCTGGGGATATCAAATAACCGGCTATTTTGCGCCAACCAGCCGTTTCGGTACTCCTGCCGATTTTAAATATTTTATTGATAAATGCCATCAGGCAGATATTGGCGTTATTGTTGACTGGGTTCCCGCTCATTTTGCGAAAGATGAACATGGTCTTCGCCGTTTTGACGGAACCGGGCTTTTTGAACACGACGATCCCCGCAAAGGCGAACATAAGGACTGGGGCACCTGCATTTTTAATTTTGGCCGAACTGAAGTCAAAAACTTTCTTATTTCGAACGCTATTTTCTGGTGTGATAAATTCCACATCGACGGCCTTCGTGTAGATGCTGTTGCCTCCATGTTATACCTTGATTATTCCAGGGATGAAGGAGAGTGGGAGCCAAATAAATATGGCGGGCGCGAGAATATTGAAGCCATCGATTTTCTCAGGAATTTTAATAATTCTGTTCATCATCACTTTCCCGGTGTAATTACTTTTGCGGAAGAATCAACTTCCTGGGGTGGCGTTTCGCGGCCAACCGAAACCGGCGGATTGGGTTTTGATTTCAAATGGAATATGGGATGGATGAATGATACCCTCACCTATATTGAGAAAGATCCGATTTTCCGAAAATATCATCAGGATCAGCTTACTTTTTCGCTGATTTATGCATTTTCAGAACACTTTATACTTCCGTTTTCGCATGATGAAGTGGTACACATGAAAGAATCCATGCTTTCTAAAATGCCCGGAGACGACTGGCAGAAATTTGCAAATCTCCGGTTGATTTATTTGTATATGTATACCCATCCCGGCAAAAACCTGTTGTTTATGGGGTGTGAATTTGGGCAGTGGTCGGAATGGAGTGAGGCCCGCTCGCTCGATTGGCATTTATTAGAATGGGAAAAACATCAGGGCGTCCAATTAATGCTTAAAGACCTGAATGGCATCAATAAAAAAGAAAAAGCCCTGCATGAGCTTGATTTTGACTGGCGCGGCTTTGAATGGATTGATATCAGTGATGCGGATAATAGTGTCATTTCATTTGTAAGAAGGGCAAAAGACCCCGAAGATTTTGTTGTTGTAATTCTTAACTTTACCCCTTCAGTGCATTACGGTTATAAAGTAGGCGTTCCACAGGCAGGAGAATACGAAGTGTTAATTAATAGTGATTCTGAATTTTATGGGGGCAGTAATGCCGGGGATAGTAAAATTCATGCAGAATGGGGAGAATGGCACAATCAGAAAGCAAACATTTCAATTACATTGCCGCCATTGGCCGGCATAATATTAAAACCAAAGAGTTAGACTATAGATGAGGTTTCCACGTTCGTGCGGCTGTTTAGTTCATCCAACCTCGTTTCCCGGAAAATTTGGCATGGGAGATTTTGGCTTTGAAGCCCGCACTTTTATCGACTTTTTAGAGCGCACCAATCAAACTATTTGGCAAGTTTTGCCGCTTACCCCAACAGGCTATGGAAATTCTCCCTATGCAAGTTATTCAGCTTTTGCGGGTAATGTCTATTTGATCAGCCCCGACATCCTTCACAAAAAAGGATTACTTAGTAATAAAGAACTTCAGGAAATTGAATT
>JBBDLQ010000057.1:3924-5716 GCA_040878765.1 Balneolaceae bacterium
GGGATGAAAATACTCCAGTTTGCTTTCGATTCTGACTCAACCAATAGTTTTCTGCCTCACAATTATTCTCAAAACTGCGTGGTTTATTCAGGTACCCACGATAATGACACCACTTTAGGCTGGTATAATACTACAAACGAAACGGAAAGGCACCGAGCCCGGACCTATACCCGATCCAGTGGGGAATCGATACATTGGGAATTTGTCCGCTTGGGGATGCTTTCTGTTGCAGATCAGGCTATATTCCCGTTACAGGATTTTATGGGACTTGATAGTACACACAGAATGAATATTCCCGGAACATCTTCCGGAAACTGGCTATGGCGTTATACGCAAGAAATGTTAAACAAGGTAGATGAAAAACAAATTCAGGATCTTGCAGAGCTTAGTAATCGACAAATTAACCGCAATACTTAATCTAAAAATGCTTGATTTTATATACAGATCGTGTTTTCGTATATTTCAGGCTTAGATATTTTAAAAAATAATTATGGCGTTTTCACTCAATAATTTACCAAATCGAACTGAGAAACCACGAGATAAAGGCCTAACGTTAGTACTTGATAAAGGATACAGCGTTCGTCAGGCTGAAGATTTTGTAGAAGCGTGCTCCAATTATATTGATATTGTAAAATTAGGTTGGGGCACATCTTATGTTACACAAAATCTTGAGGAAAAGATTGCCGTTTATCACAATGCTGATATTCCTGTATATTTTGGGGGAACATTGTTTGAGGCTTATGTTTTAAGGGATCAGCTTGATGCCTACGTTGAGCTTTTGAAAAAATATGGCATTAAATATGTAGAAGTTTCTAATGGAACAATATGGCTATCCGATGAACGTAAACAAGCCATCATTAAAGACCTTAGTAAGGAATTTACAGTGTATTCTGAAGTAGGAAGTAAAAACCCCAATGATATTATCCCCCCCTATAAATGGGTTCGTATTATAGAAAAAGAACTTGCCGCAGGTTCTCAAAAAGTTATTTGTGAAGCACGGGAAAGCGGTACAGTAGGTGTTTTTAGACCAAACGGTGAGGTTCGATCAGGTTTAATTGAAGAAATTACCGATCAAATTCCTGAAGAGAAATTAATATTTGAAGCCCCACAAAAAGAACAACAGGTTTGGTTCATTAGAAAATTTGGCAGTAATGTAAATTTAGGAAACATTCAGCCCGCAGAAGTTATTTCTGTTGAAACATTAAGGCTTGGCCTGCGCGGCGATACCTTATTAGATTTCTACTCATTAGATGACAATGAGGATCTAAATAAAGTTATGAAAGACAACAATACAATCTCTAACGAAGAGTAATCACTGAGAGTAAATATTTATGAAAATTCTTTACGTTGCAGCAGAAATCTCCCCCTTTGCACGAATGACCTATACCGCCGATTTACTTCGGTTCTTGCCTGCTTCATTGCAAGACAAAGGCTTCGAAATTCGTATCCTGCTACCCAAATATGGGTCCATTAATGACCGGCGTAACCGCCTGCACGAAGTCATTAGACTTTCAGGAATTGAGGTTGAGGTTGGTGATAAAAAAGAAAATATGAAAATTAAAGTAGCCAGCATACCAAATGCGAAGCTACAGGTATATTTCCTTGATAACGATACTTATTTCAAGCGTAAAGGCCTTTTCAAAAAGCCGGATACGGATGAGTTTTATGAGGATAATGACGAACGTCTTGCTTTCTACAATAAAGGCGTCCTTGAAACAGTTATTAAGCTCGGCTGGGAGCCGGATATCATTCACTGCCACGATTGGCCTGCTGGATTGATCCCGCTTTTAGT
>JBBDLQ010000058.1:0-1115 GCA_040878765.1 Balneolaceae bacterium
ATGATAGTTTGGTCAATTCCGTCAGGACCATAAATTGCATTAAATACGATGGCTGCATCTTCCACGCTTCGGGTAATAGGTCCGATTTTATCCATAGACCAGCTCAACGCCATTGCGCCGGTTCGGCTAACCCTGCCATATGTTGGCCTTAATGCGGTTGTACCGTTTCGGGTTGAAGGGGAGACCAGGGAACCGAGTGTTTCTGTACCGATAGCAAAAGGGAAAATTCCTGCTGCCGTTCCTGCGGCAGAACCGGCAGAAGATCCACTTGAGCCCTGTTCAAGATCCCAGGGATTATTGGTCCTCCCATCAAACCAAATATCACCATATGCCAATGCGCCAAGGGTGGTTTTGGCGATGAGAACGGCTCCGGCCTCATCCAGTTTTCTGATTACGGTAGCAGTTTCAGCAATTTCCTGATCTTTATATGGAGCTGCACCCCAGGTGGTTTTATACCCTTCAACAGCCAGCAGGTCTTTTGCCCCATAGGGAATACCGTGTAGAGGCCCGCGATAAATGCCCTGTTCCAGTTCCGCGTCCATTTGTTCGGCTCGTTCAAGGGCACGTTCTTCCGTGATGGAAACTATGGCTTCCAATTTTTCATTATGAATTTCAATTCTATCCAGGAAAAAATTAGTCAATTCAACGGATGATATTTTCCGGGTTTTAATAAGTGCGGCCAGCTCACCGATGGTATAAAAAGCAAGGTCATCCTTATCGTCTGGCATTTGAACATTTTGTGGCAGATCCCAAACCTGTGCTTGTTGCTGAAAATTAAATCGCTTACCAACCGGAATGGGGTTGAAATTGAGGGCCGGCGGAATGGAGTTTTTGATCTTCATATTCCGGATAACCTGAAGATCATCGCGGGTGTCATCCAGCGTTTGTATCATTGTATCCCGTTCAGCCTGGGTAAAATCAAGCCCAATGACAGATGCGGCATTGCGGATCATATCTGAAGTTATGGGTGTGTCTTTATCCTGGATGAGTGTAAATGCCAGCAAGAAACCTATGGTAAGTCCACCGGCAAAGAGCATGATTTTATTGATCTTTTTCATGATGTTCAGCTAAACTGTAAAGATTATGAAAATAATTTCGGTAAGAATGGATTATTG
>JBBDLQ010000059.1:0-1112 GCA_040878765.1 Balneolaceae bacterium
GGCCAACAATTAGATCTTGGGCATTCGCCGCGAGATGACTTCGTTCCACATTTCTTCCCTGATAACTACAATATACCCTACTTGCTCCTACACTCTGCGTTGAAGCGATTTTCATTTATACAATTGTTCATAATTTCTTTAATCAAAGATAATTTATTGTTTATCCATAATTATTTATTGTTTTTCACTTATTATTTAATTTTATTTTGGGGAACGAAAATTAATTACCACCTTATGAAATTGAAAAAAGACTGGTCTTTTACTCACTTTATCTATTATACAACCTGGTTTGCCTTAATTGGTTTAATTTTAAGCTTTATTACTTTTTTTGGGATGTCTTATCTCACCGGTGACAGCTATTTTACCAACCTGCCTGTAATTGATCCAATGACTGATGTAGCTCCTAAAAACTTTGTGTCTGAAGATAATTTACGTATTGGGGAAGAGCATAATTTTCTAACTCCGCTGCGTGTTCATGCAAGCTTTATGGTGCAAAATAACTATTCGGATTTTTCTGCAAAGATCACCAAAGTCCATGCCGTACGGATTTTGAGGATGTTCATTTTGGCGGGATTCCTATTACTTCTATCACGCATTATTAAATCGATTATTCAAGAAAACCCTTTCGAACAAAAGAACAGTTTCCGGCTATATGCTATGGGAGGGCTTCTGATTTTTCTTTCTGTAGTGGATGTTCTTCATGGTTACCTCATTGCCAACGCTTTATCAACTTTACCAATGAAAAGCTCGCTGCACTTCAGTCCAATTATTGAGATTGATGTACTTATCTATTTTGGATTGATTTTACTTTTACTCGGTTATGTTTTTAAGGAGGGAAATCGCATCGCTGAAGAACAAAAGCTCACGGTGTAATCATGGCTATAATCGTAAATCTTGATGTCATGCTGGCCAAACGGAAAATGAGCCTCACCGAGCTTTCGGAGGAAGTGGGTATCACCATGTCAAACTTATCTATTCTTAAAACCGGCAAAGCCAAGGCCATTCGTTTTTCTACACTGGAGGCTATTTGTGAAGCATTGGACTGTCAACCCGGGGATATTCTGGAGTATTCGAAAGATGGTTAAAGTCATTCCCGCGCAGGCGGGTATCTA
>JBBDLQ010000060.1:0-3733 GCA_040878765.1 Balneolaceae bacterium
CGGCCAGCTCTTTGGTTTCGGTTGAAATTTGCAGCAGGCCTTTTTTGTCGGTATGCCGAATAACCGGTGTCATCAATCCTTCATCAATGGCTACAGCAACGGCTACATGAACATCTCCGTGCTCTTTGATAACATCATCATGCCAAGAGCTATTTACCGCCTGATGACGTGTTAGCGCAATTGAACAGGCCTTAACCACAATATCATTGAAGCTAATCTTCACATCATTTGCCTCATTCATTGCTGAACGGGCTGCCATAGCCGCTTTCATATCAATATCAATAGTTTCGTAGAAATGCGGGCTAGTGAATTTACTTTCAGATAAGCGCCGGGCAATGGCCTTCCGCATTTGAGATACCTTCACCTCTTTGCTTTCCAAGCTTTGGAAACTTTGAGTTGAAGCCACAGCTGGTGCTGTTTCTTTATATTCTTCAATATCTACCTTAATAATACGTCCGCCCGGACCAGAACCCTCCACCCTTGCAAGATCAATCCCTTTATCTTCAGCCATTTTACGGGCCAGCGGAGAAGCTTTGATTCGTCCATCATCCGATGAAGAAGAAGCACCAGATGAACTCTTCGATTTTGGAGAGGTCAGCGTTGCTGAATCGTCACTGCTTTTCTCTTTTTCTTTCTGTTCTGATTTAGATTCTTTGGCTTCCGCTTTTTTTTCGGATTCCCCTGAATCAGATGGTCCGGCACCTTCCAATATGTCAGAAATATCTTCCCCTTCTTCTCCCAGCACAGCCATGAGTCCACCAAGGGGAACAGCATCACCTTCTCCTACTAAAATTTTGAGGACGGTACCTTCATCAAAAGCTTCCACCTCCATAGTAGCTTTATCGGTTTCCACTTCAGCAATAATATCGCCAGCTTCAACCTTGTCTCCTTCTTTTACATTCCATGCAGCAATAACACCTTCTTCCATGGTGTCGCTGAGTTTCGGCATTTCGATCTTAATGGCCATAATGTTTAGTCTAAACTATTGAGTGAGTTGTTATTAATTTTTGAACTCTGTCTAATTTAACGGGTGTTTATGTGAAAAGGAAAAAAGTGAATGGTGAAAAGTTATTATCTGTAACTTTTTACCTATCCTTTTCACCTTTCACTAATTCCTGTAAGTTACCTGATTGACGGCATCGATCACATTTTTTGGACCGGGCAGCCATAAATCAAACAAGGGTTTTGAAAATGGTGCGTTTACATCCGGCAGCGTAACCCGCTGTACCGGTGCATCTAAATAATCAAAAGCTTCGCGCTGAATCAAGAACCCAATTTCAGATGCAAATCCTCCAAATGGATGAGCTTCATCTACCACCACGCAACGATTGGTTTTTTTGATGGATTCAATAATCAGCGGAAGATCCAGGGGTTTTACCGTCCGCGGATCAATGATTTCCACATCCACTCCATCTTTTTCTAACTGGGCAGCAGCTTGTTTTGCCACATGATACATTTTGCCATGTGCTACTACGGTTACATCACTGCCTTCACGTTTAATTTTTCCTTTTCCAATAGGGATGATATAATCTTCTTCTTCCGATACTTCCCCTTTAAGTCCATACATCTGCTCAGACTCCATGAAAATAACAGGATTATCATCGCGAATAGCGGATTTAAGTAATCCTTTGGCGTCATCCGGCTCGGAGGTGTAAATCACTTTTAAGCCTGGGAAATGTGCGTACATGGAATCGTAAGCCACCGAGTGCGTAGCTCCCAATTGACCCGCAGATGCATTGGGTCCGCGAAATACAATGGGCATGGAAATTTGTCCGCCGGTCATATAACCCGCTTTGGAAGCATGATTAATGATCTGATCGAGCGCCAGCACGGCAAAGTTGAACGTCATAAACTCCACGATGGGACGCAAACCGTTCATAGCTGCCCCAACTCCAATTCCGGAAAAACCCAGCTCGGAAATGGGAGTATCTATTACGCGTTTGTAGCCGTATTTGTCTAAAAGACCTTCAGTGGCTTTGTACGCACCATTATATTCGGCAACTTCTTCACCCATAATGAAGACCTTTTCTTCACGGTCCATTTCCTCATCAATTGCCTGTTTAATTGCTTCTCTGAATTGTAATTCTGCCATTACTTTAATTAGTCAGTTTAAATTTATTTGTGGAAATAAGGTTCGTCTTCAGCAAACATGTCTTCATACAGGGCTGAATCATCCGGGAATTCTGCATTATCCGCAAATTCAACAGCATCCAGCACCTCCTGTTCAATTTTGTCCTCTATTTCCTGGATCTCATCATCTTTCAGGATTTTTTCATCCTTCAGATAGGTTTTCAAACGCTCAATCGGATCATTTTTCTGATATTCTTCCAGTTCTTTCTTGGTCCGGTATTTCTGAGGATCCGACATTGAATGCCCTCTGTACCGGTACGTGCGAATTTCAACAAACCAAGGCTCGGAGTTCTTGCGAACATCCTCGGCAATTTCTTTCATTTTCTCATATACAGAAAAAACATCCATTCCATTAACAACCGCACTTTTCATTTCATAGCCTTTTGCACGATCAACGATCTCAGCAACAGTGTGTCGCTTTGCTGCTGTTCCCATAGAATATCCATTATTTTCAACTACAAATATTGCAGGTAATCCCCAAAGATTTGCAATGTTGAACGTCTCGTGCAAAGCCCCCTGATCAACCGCACCATCGCCAAAGAAACAGGTTGAAATTCGTCCGTTTTGGTTGTATTTGTTTGCAAATGCAAGTCCACCACCAATAGGAATATGCCCCCCTACAATACCGTAACCGCCCCAAAAATGGTTTTCGGTTTTGGCAAAGTGCATAGAACCGCCTTTACCTTTCGAGCATCCGGCGGCTTTACCAAAAAGTTCAGCCATTCCCTCTTCTGGTGTAATACCACGGCATAATCCCCAGCCATGATCGCGATAAGCGGTAATAATATCGTCGTCGTCATTCAGGGCAAAAACAGTTCCGGTAGAAACAGCCTCCTGACCAATATAGAGGTGTAAGAATCCCCCGAATTTACCTTTCTGGTATTGTTGCATAGCCCGTTCTTCAAAACGGCGCTGCAGATACATCTGCTCATACATTGCTTTGAGATCATCCTCACTCAAGCCAAGCGATTTATGTTTCTTTTTAGTTGGAGCCGGCAAATCCACGCCTTTTTGAACGGCGCCATCTTTTTCATCTCCGATTCCCTTCGGAGCAAAATTAATTTCTGTAGTTTTCTTTTTAGCCATGATTAAATTTTGAGATCAAATATTACATCAAAAGGATGCAAATATATCCAATTTTTTAAAGAGTTTTTGTGATTTATCTAAAGTGCAGGAAATGTAAGTTACCGTTTACTTATAATTCGTCTTCTACTAATCATTTTCGATGCTTAAATCGTTTGGATAAAGCATCTCTAATGAGCCAGATTGTGTCCATTTACGCCATCGTACAAGCGAACGCTTACACTAGTGCTGATTAACATGAATAGCCCCGGGATTTATCCCGGGGTGTATGTGAATAATAAATCAAAAGCTTCGCCCGGTATCATATAAAAGTGAAATCGTTTTACGAAGCTTTGGCTGCCAAACCTTTAATGATTCAATTGCCCAACCTCCGATTTTACTTAACGTCCTTATAAACCAAACGGGCGGAGGTTTTGTCTTCGGTTATGCTATCCCCGGGATAAATCCCGGGGCTATTTAAGTTCGCTATATTTCATAATAATATTATTTCCGCGATTACCCGCCCAATCCGTGTTATCCG
>JBBDLQ010000060.1:3833-5627 GCA_040878765.1 Balneolaceae bacterium
CAATCCGTGTTATCCGCGTTCCATTTCATAGTCTGATCAGGAAATAGATTCCTTGATTAATTCATTCACTTTTTCGAGGGCTTCGGATAGTTTTTCGGGATGGCGGCCACCGGCTGTTGCCAGGTTGGGCTGTCCGCCTCCGCCTCCGCCTACAAGTCTTCCAAGCTGACCAACCAATGCGCCGGCCTTTAAGCTTTTTTCTTTGATGAGGTCATCAGTTAAAGCAACCATGAGGAATACTTTGCCTTCCTCCTCATCTTTTGTGCCCAAGACAATTGCCGTGTTTTCTTTGGTTTTTTGAAGGGCATCATAACCCAATTGCTTCAATACATCCATATCTGCACCGGAAATCTCACCCTTTACTAACCTGATTCCCGCGTCTAAAGTTTCAGCATGCTGAATCAATTCATCCAGCTTGGCTCCGGTATTTTGCATCTGAACTTTTTCGAGTTCTTTTTCAAGTGATTTCTTTTCTTCAACGAGTTTTAAAACATCGCCGGCCAAATCCTGGGTTTGACCCATAGCTCCTTTCACCTGTTGTAATAATCGTTTTTCATCACGGAGAAGCTTGTCAGCCTGAGTTCCACAAACCGCTTCAATTCGGCGAATTCCCGCAGCCACTGAGGTTTCATTTGTGAACCTGAAATATCCGATCTCACCAGTAGCACCAACGTGGGTTCCGCCGCAAAGCTCAACAGAATAATCTTCATCAAAAGTTATCACACGAACAGTTTCGCCATACTTTTCACCAAACAACATCATTGCTCCACGCTTTTTGGCTTCATCTATCGGTACATTTCGTTCTTCCTGCAGCGGGATGTTTTCCTGAACTTTCTCATTCACCAATTGCTCCACTTCATCCAGCTGCTCGTCGGTCATAGCTTCAAAATGGGAGAAGTCGAAGCGGAGATGATGTTCATCCACCAACGAGCCTTTCTGACCCACATGATCTCCCAAAATTCCGCGCAGTGCCGCATGCACCAAGTGTGTGGCAGAGTGATGTTTTTGGATTTCTATTCTGCGATTAAAATCAATACTTGCCGTCCATGTTCCTGAGAGATCTTCGGGAAGTTTATCTACATAATGAACATGAAATCCATCTATTCCCTTCTGCACATCCAATACCTTTAAATACTCATCACCATTGGTAATAACACCGGTATCAGCAACTTGCCCACCACTTTCTGCATAAAATGGGGTTTTCTCTAAATGAAGTGCGAACTTATCTCCTTCTCTTCTATACCTTATAATTTTGGTTTCTACAGTTGCATCATCATAGCCAACAAATATAGGCTCAGCTTCAACAAAAGATTCTTCATGAACTACATCCCATACATATCCACTACTTTGATCCACCGAAAACTTACCAGCTGCACGGGCTCGGTCTTTCTGAGCCTGCATGTACTTATTAAAGCCTTCCACATCTACTTCAACACCACGCTCACGAGCCATGAGTTCTGTAAGGTCAATAGGGAATCCATAAGTATCGTGGAGTTTAAAGGCATCTTCACCGGAAAGCTTTTTCTTGCCTTTCACCATTTCATTGAACAGCTCAATTCCCTGTCCCAATGTTTTCAAGAAACTCTTTTCTTCAGAGCGAATCACATTCACGATATATTCTTTTTGTGCTTTTATCTCCGGGAATACCTCCTTGAACTGCCCGGCCAGTACATCTACAAGTTTGTAGAAGAACGGCTCTTTAAAATCCAGCACGTCCCATCCGTAGCGAATGGCGCGACGCAAGATCCGGCGGATCACATAACCACGACCATCATTTCCGGGAGAGGCTCCATC
>JBBDLQ010000061.1:0-1106 GCA_040878765.1 Balneolaceae bacterium
ATATGAACCGGGTTGTACAATTTCACCGATCATATTCACATTGATACTTCTGACACGACCAAGAGAAACATCAACATAAGTATTAGCTGCTTCAGGATTAGAAATATTGATACCTGAGTAAATTCTCTTCAGATTATTAATGATTTTATCTCTCGCTTCGTCAAATTTAAGTCCTGCAACTCGAATGGGTCCAAGATTAGGCACTCTGATATTCCCATCAGGAGTCACTATTAGATTGTATTCTGCTTCAGCAGCACCCCAAATATCAATGCGAATCTCGTCATCAGCCCCAAATATATAGTCTATGGGTGTTGGTATATTAAAAGAGGGTTCAAATGATCTGGAAGCTCCTTTAAAAAGATTTTGCCCAAATACTGGAAATCCTTCGTTAATAATCAAATCGAGTTCTTTTAAAAGATCTTCTTCATTTCGTTCTTCGACTAATCGGCGAAGTTCAGAAATCAATAACTCATCTTCTATTTGCATAAATGGTTCAAACAAGAGACTTGCCTCTTCACCTGACCTACTGGTTGATCGCATTGAATCTGATGAGTCTCTATCTGACGTTGATGATATTTGATTTAACCTTGATTGTAACCTGGATACTTCTGATGCCGGCATTCCACGGGCACGGGCAATATTGCCCATCTCCTGGACTGTAAAACCCTGCGCTTGCATCTGTCTATAGAAGTTTAGTATTTGGTCATCAGTGAGTTCATCAACCTGTAAATTTTGAATATTTCCAATTGAAACACCACCTACATTTTGAGATATACTTTGATGGGGAGATAATAATAAAACAACAGAAAATAGTAGAATGGCTGAAACAAATTTCATCATAATAAGTAGAGTAGAATATTTAAAATGGGAAAAATATTAGTGTGCATTTGTATCAAGATTTATCATCTTGGTGACGGTCCTTAATATAATGATAAGATCCATTGTTAAAGTGTTTTTTTGGACATAGATCAAATCATAATCTGTTCTTTTACGCATGTGTACAACGTCGTAAGTACCTCCTCTATACCCTTTAACTTGAGATAATCCGGTTATACCGGGTTTTACCGCATAGCGATAAAAGAAATCATCAAATGTAGAGTTCCAAT
>JBBDLQ010000062.1:0-5618 GCA_040878765.1 Balneolaceae bacterium
CTTTTTTTTAAAGCTAATAACTCCTTATTACCAGAAAATCGCGTATAGCACAGCGGTAATAATCAATATAGCATAAGCACCAATATTAAAAGCAGGTCCGGTTTTGAACGTGCTTGAAGTAGTATAAATAGCTTTAGGATCTTCATCATACGGATTGGTGGTTAAACTTACACCGGCAATGATCACGATGGTCATAATGAGGGTGTAGAACATTTGATCGAGGAAAGGCAGCTGAAGGGCCGGAATTTTAAGCAGCAAGGCAATTACGATGGATGATAAAACTCCATAAATAGCTCCCTTGGTTGTAGTTTTCTTCCAGAACAATCCCATCATAAATACGGCCAAAATACCGGGGCTAACCAAACCTGTATATTCCTGAATGTACTGGAATACCTGCGGTACGTTAGCAAGTTGAGGTGCAACAAGTACACAGGTAACTAAAGCAACAGCGGCTGTGATTCTGCCCATATTAACGGTTTGTTTATCAGTGGCATTTTTATTGATATAAGGTAGGTAAATATCCATGGTGAAGATGGTAGCGACCGAATTCAACATAGAAGCCAGAGAGGAAACAATAGCAGCAGCAAGTGCGGCTACCACCAGGCCTTTAAAACCAGGAGATAAAAATACTTTTATAAGCCACGGATAGGCATTGTCATAATTTATGCTGCCATCCGGTTTTGTAAATACCTCGAAAATCCCCGGAATCTGAGCAGTGCCCTCAGGTTGCATATACAATACATAAACAATGATTCCCGGAATTACCACAATCAGGGGAATAAGTAATTTCAGGAATGCCGCAAAGATAATTCCTTTTTGTGCTTCCTTAAGTGATTTAGCCGCCAGTGTTCGTTGAATGATATACTGATTAAATCCCCAGTAATAAAGGTTGGCAACCCACAATCCCCCAATGAGTACAGCTATACCAGGCAGATTAGAAAATTCCGGATTTGACCGATCCAGAATCATATGAAATTTCTCGCCGGCAACATCATAAAGATGAGCAAAGCCATTAAAAATTCCGCCCTCGGGTGTAATGTTATGCAAGGCCACAAAGGTAGTCACAAATCCGCCTAAGATGAGCAAACCAACCTGCAAAACATCGGTCCATGCAACGGCTGATAAACCGCCATAAAGCGAATAGGCTGCAGCAATCAGGGCCAGGCCAATGAGGGCATACATCATAAGGGAGCCATCACCGGTACCCATAATGGTATCGAGAGCTTTAGCTCCTAAGAAAATGACCGTTGTGAGGTTTACAAAAACAAACAAACCGATCCAAAAAATAGCAAGAATTGTTTTTAAGGTCTTATTGAACCGGTGCTCAATAAATTCCGGAATAGTATAGAGTTTCTTTTCAATAAATATGGGGAGCAGATATTTACCCACAATGATAAGCGTTACAGCGGCCATCCATTCGTATGATGCAATTGCCAATCCAACAGCAAATCCAGAACCTGACATTCCAATAATTTGCTCGGCTGAAATATTAGCTGCGATCAGTGAGGCACCAATGGCCCACCAGGGAAGGGATTTGCCGGCAAGGAAATAATCCTCTGCATTTTTTTGATGTCCCTCTTTTTCCCTTGAAACCCAAAGCCCGATCCCGATAATCATTGCACAGTAGGCTATAAAAACAACAATATCTATTCCGGTCATGATCTTTATTAATTATTTATGTGTATGACTAAAACGGTGAAATGTATATTTATACACGCACAATTGCATAAAATATTTATGGAAAAATAAAGATTTAAGTAAGTGAAGGAACTTTGTTTAATGTTTACGTTAAATTTAAAATCCAAATCTGCATTATATTATATAAAGCATTTATAATTTTATCAGCCATAATTACTTAAATTATTTAATTGTTCATTTAAATAATTAATTGAATTATTATATTAGTTAATAGTAAATGTTATTAATTAAGTTATAAACCAATGGATATTAAATTTGTAAAGCGTTCCAATGTAAAATCTTCAAAAAAGAGAACTTCAAAGTTTAAACCGCTTTTGGAGGCTATTGAAAAGCTTAAGCCGGGTGGACAAGCGGTTGAAGTTAGCTATACGAACGACAAAAACATCAACTCTATGCGTACGGCCGTATATCAGTTTGGCAAGCAAAATGGAATTAAGGTAAAAAGCCGCAGGGATGCCGATAATAAAAAAATCTATTTTTATCGGGATAAATAGGTAATAACTGATCGTTGCTTGATTAGGTTACCTTTATTAATGACTGGGAAAGATTATTCATACTGCTGAAGACAAATTATTTACTCGGTAACACCAGCCCAACCGAGGTACATTTCTCTTAATTCTACAATATGATCGTCAATGGTTTCCTTTTGCCAACCCGAAGTATCTACCGGCGGATGGATATGCGCGTTGATGGTTCCGCTTTTAGCTAAAAGGGAACCACCCAAACTCAATTCTTGATTTCCCTCGAAATAAATGGGAACGATCGGAAAGCCAAGATCAATAGCCATGTGAAACGCCCCTTTCTTAAAAGGGCCAATTATTCCCGGATGTTTGCGTGATCCTTCCGGCGCAACCATAATAGAAAGCTTGTCTCTTTCTAACCGCTTATATGTTTTTTTAAGGGTTTGAACCGCCTTTTCACTTTTTTGGCGCTGAATAAATACCTGTCCTGTCAGCCTTCCCACAATAAAAAAGAAGGGGTTATACTGCAGCTCCCACTTTGCCACAAAGCGAATATGCGGTAATCCCAATGCAATCATTGTTACCAAATCGAGGGTCGAACTGTGATTGATCGTATAAATAACAGGAGGCTCAACCGGCTCGCCATGTTGAATTACGTTGAATGAAATACCAAGCGTCCATAAAACCGGGTAAGCTATAATGGGCCCAAAATTTTCTACGATGAAATTGGTGGCTTTGCCTAAGGTCAGAATAAGCAACAATGCTATTACGGGAGTACAAATGGCGAACATCATAAAAAAAACCACGATAGCCAGAATGCTTCGGATGTATTCAATAGGTTTTAGAGATGTTGCCATGGGTATTTATGATTTTGTGTCCGAATATAGGGGAAGCAGCAGTAGACTAAAAGCGGGAAATGGCATCCATGTTTTCGCTGAATATCTGGCTGATGAATTGCCAAAACAATGCAGGGATTTTCGATGAACGATTATTGTCATCTTTGACGCACCCCATGTTCATTTTGGCTTGATCCAAAACGAACCTCCCGAAGTGATCCCATTGGGTAAAAGATCAAGGCTGCGAAAAAAGAGCTGCCTCAACTTCACATGATGACTCATGCTTTCCACATTGCTCTGCGTCGGTGCCTATGTAAACAAATCCGGTATTGTTAAATTCCTCAAGACGGTTTAACATGCAATTAGAAATGAAGAAAGAAATATCATCACTTCCAAAAAAAACGGGTATTGCCATTGAGCCATTCAAACCAGCGTGGTGGGCGTGGAATGCGCATATTCACACCATTGTAGCATCACAGTTTTCGGAGGTTGATAAGCCGGAACATGAACGCCTCGAAATCCCCACGCCGGATCATGACTTTCTGGAAATTGATGTTTGTCATGTGGAAACCGGAAAACCGGTAGTAGCACTATTCCATGGTCTGGAAGGCTCAACAGAGCGGTATTATATCGGTAATTTAATGCGAGAGCTACATGATGCAGGATTCTCCTCGGTTGCTATGAATTTCAGGGGATGCGGCAGTAAAATGAACAGAAAGCCTCGTTTTTATCACTCCGGCGAAACCGAAGATTACCGTACCGTATTTTCATGGATCTCAGAAAACTTTCCCGATAAGGAAATATATGCGGTTGGCTTTTCACTGGGAGGAAATGCACTGGTTAAATATCTGGGAGAAGAAGGCCTGAGCAGTATGATAACACGAGCCGCTGTCGTCTCACCTCCGTACGATTTAAAGGAAGGAGCCATAAAACTGCATCAGGGATTTAACAGGATTTACGAGATCAACTTTCTGCAAACACTGGTTGATAAACTGAATACAAAAAGGCGAATGATACCGGAAATGCCATCGTTTCAGGGAAAGTCTATCTATGAATTTGATGATCAGGTAACGGCAAAACTGCATGGGTTTGATGGCGCCGATGACTACTACCGCCAATGTTCCAGTAAGCATTTTTACGGGGACGTGAAAACAGATTTGTTAATCATTCACAGTAAGGAAGACACACTCTGTCCCTTTGAATTTGCCCCGGTAAAAGTGATGAAGAATAACCCTTACATACAAACCTGCTTTACCGAAAAAGGCGGACATGTTGGGTTTTTGAGTACACCGGAAGGCTGGATGTACCGGGTAATATTAAAATGGCTGGAAGGGTGACTGTATGACTCACCTCCCTGAAAAATCAGTGGGCTGATTTTTCAGTCCCTCCCGGCGGGACACAGGTTTTGGGCAATGGGGTATTTGTTCCTTCAAATATCAAAGTTGCCACTTGCCAGAACCCATCTCTCTCGAGGAGAGAGACCGATTTCAGCTAGCTGCAAATCTCCCGAAGGCATGCCTTTGGCAAGAGAGGAGAGAGGAGGGCGTATTAGCTTCCGGTTGTACGGTGTTGATTTCAGAGAAATTTCTCAGAATGAGATCAAAATGCCGTTGCTCAATTCGTAGGTCCATTTGGGGATGTCGATCACCGGGTTGGCATCATAAGAAGAAACGAAGCTGATGCTTAGGGAGACATGTTTCGTTACTCCAACCTGCAATCGTGTTTCAAGAATGGAGCGGGCTTTAAAAAACTCAGCCGGACGCGCCTGATAATAGCCAACGAGCAAAAAAGTGGCTTGCGGACTTATTTTCCCGCGCATGGAAATATTGTTGGTACTCTTAATAAAATTATTTTCAATACTCTGCTGATCATCCAGTTTCCACTCCTCATATTCAGCCATCACTCCAGATGAAAAGCTGCCGGTCCAGTTTTCCGATTCATAAAAAGTATATTTAAAGCCAATGCCTGCAAGCCCGCGGTTTTCAAGTCCCAGGTTGTTATTGTACTGATATTGCAGAAAAATTTCGGGTGAAAATCGATGGTCGTGCAAAAAAGTAGCCCGGGCATGACTGTATCCGCTGTTGATGACAGAAGCCCCATCCAAATTCACCAGTTTCAGTTTATTCAAAAACAGGTAGGCATGTTTGCCGGAGAAATAAGAAATGTTCGATTCGTTGGTAAATTCAAGAACCCGGTCGTTGTATTGATTGATGGAAAAATCGAATTGAAGCTGGCCGTACCAACCCACAGTATCAGCCTCCGCCCTGATGCTCTCTACATTGAGCAGCTGAGCCGTCACCTCATTTGAAAAAAATAAGGTTAGTAATAACAGAAATGCAGCTTTTAATATTTTGGTCATGAAAAGTGAAATTAATTGATCCGGATTTTAGAAGGGTAAAAGATAATGTTTCTGATTTTGTTCCCATAACCATGAATGAATTCTGATAGAAAGTATGAATCCACATTGGGAAGACTTAGCTAAAGATTGGTTTTCTTGAATTACCCCAATAGTTGTCATCCATGTAGATGCCAGGTAATTCGTTGACAGTTTTACCCACCTAGCGCAAACATCCGCTTGTGCGGGGTTGGATTGAACCTGGTTGCCATAAACCAGCAGGCCGTG
>JBBDLQ010000063.1:0-1410 GCA_040878765.1 Balneolaceae bacterium
ACAGAGTAGAAGTTAGATAATTCGTTAAATATTAGAATTCACCATTCTTGGGTTGTTGAATTTATGGCAAACAGGTTGAATCCACCGCCGCACAAGCGGACGCTTGCACTAGGTGGGGGCGCTAGGTGGGTCATGCAGGCGGCAAAGGTAGGCATCCGCCGCAAAATGACTTTATATCCTTATAAATAATGAATTCTTATCTCCGTCCAAGGCGTGCCTATGGAAGAACCGCCTAAAATAACATTTATAGATTCTCAAAAATCCAGTTTTGGAAAACCTCTTTGAAGCGAAATGAAAAGTTTAAATTTAAATTTCCGCTTTTCTCATATTCATCAAAACAAGGATTTGTAACGTAGAAAAAGTGGTTTGCCCCGGCTATGGTATGAACCCGAAAATTTTTGGGCAGGGAATCCGGATAGATCTCATTTAACCGCTGAATGGACCATGATGGATATACATCCCCATCATTTTCCCCAAATACAAAAAGTGCGGGAATGGCAATGTTTTTTAAATAGGGAGACGGATCAAAACCCTGCTTCATTTTCATATGTCTCCAGCTTTTCGTTAAAGGGAGAACGGAAACCCAGTTTTGGTGTGAAAGTGCTTTTTGCTCAGCTTTCTGATATGCTGAAGCGCTATCCTGTCCGTTGCACACATAATCGCTGTGATATTCGTTTATGAGTTGTTGCTCAGGGTTGATGGTGGGACCGGCAATAGATGCCATCAATTTAACCTGCTGCGGTTCTGTTGCAGCAACAATTTGGGCAGCCCAGCCATCCTCACCATGTCCAATAATTCCAATCCGGTTTGGATCAATTTCCTTTCGCTGAGTTAAAAATCGGATTGCGGCAATAGCATCTTCAGCTAAATCAGGGATGGATGCCCGGCCCCAGCGGCCATCCGAATCACCTGTGCCGCGTGGATCATAATAGAAAACCCCAACCCCGGCTCTTGGAAATACGGTTACCAGATTTTCCCGGATAAAAACCTCGCGCTGGGAATGAAAGTCGCCCCATTCATACATACCGCCCATAAATATCAAGATTGGCACATTTTCGGCTAAAGTTGGTAAAACAAGCGTGCCAGACAACACATTATCGCCACTTTTAAAAACTACTTCTTCTTCAGTGAAATTCTGAGCTGATAGATGAGAAATTAATCCCCCGCCAATAATAAAAGAAGCCAATAAAAATTTTGATGCTATTTTCATGTTGAAAAATTATACCTGCTTATGAAAATTTATAATGTGTTCGCAAAAAAAAGATCTTGATCAATTTATTTACCTGTTAATGACTGCAAATAAAAATTAAACCATTCAAATAGACTGTAATCAAGAGAAACTAAAGCGTAATTATTAAACGTATCAAAATTGCCCGCCTAAGGTAAACGAATGAAAGGAAAGATTCATAA
>JBBDLQ010000063.1:1510-3871 GCA_040878765.1 Balneolaceae bacterium
TATTTCTGCTTTTGTTCTTCGGTTCCAAATTCCGTGATCGGGTACATCACCAGCGATGACTGCACGCTCATAAAAGAGCGGTAGCCGGAATCAACCCGTTCCACTTCCCGTGCTATCAAACCATAGGCCGTATAGCTGGCATCCGAGCCACCGAATTTTTCAGGTGTGGTGACACCCAATAAACCCATTTCACCCATTTCTCTGGCGATATCCTGATCAAAATATTCCTCGGTATTTCCCTTGAGGGCACGGGGTTCCAGTTTACTTTGGGCATAATCACGCGCTGTTTCCATAATGAGGCGGTCCTCTTCATTCAGTTCCGATTCAAAAAGAAAGGCGTCGTCGATGTTGAAAAGATTCTTGGACATGGCTGGAATTCTAAAGACTGAATTTTAAATTATATATGATACTCAGACATAATTTATAATTCATAGTTCAACATTTATAATTAAGATAATGTTTTTTTAAGCTCACGGGCGATAATCATACGCTGTACTTCCGAGGTTCCCTCACCAATAGTCATCAGTTTGGAATCCCGCAGAAATCGCTCCACGTGATACTCTTTAGTATATCCATATCCGCCATGAATTTGGATGGCATCAAGTGCCGCACGTTCCGACAATTCGGAGGCAAATAGTTTAGCCATGGAAGCTTCAGTAGTATAGGGTTTACCCTGATCTTTCAGCCAGGCGGCGCGATGGGTGAGCAGGCGGGCTGCATCAATTTCGGTGGCCATATCTACCATTTTACCCTCCATATACTGGAAGTTGCCGATGGCCGTACCAAACTGCTTGCGCTCCATAGCATATTTAAGGGATTCTTCGAGTGCTCCGCGGGCAATGCCAACCGATAGGGCAGCGATGCCAACACGTCCGCCATCAAGTACTTTCATCGTGTCGATAAATCCTTGTCCTTCTTCCCCTAATAAATTTTCTTCGGGGACTTCTACGTTTTCAAAAACGACTTCGGTGGTGTCGGATGAATTCATTCCGAGTTTATGCATTCCCGGGCCGGGTTTCACGCCTTTCCATTCGCGCTCAACGATAAAAGCCGAAATGCCCTTGGTGCCTTTTTCAGGATCTGTTTTGGCAAGCACTACGTAGGTATCACCCACCGAACCCTGTGTTATGAATATTTTGGAGCCGTTTAACAAGTAGGTATCACCTTTTTTTATAGCGGTGGATTTCATTCCCGAAGCATCACTTCCGGAACCCGGTTCGGTCAGGCACCATCCAGCCAGTTTTTTCCCGGAGGTGAGATCCGGCATATATTTCATTTTCTGTTCATGATTTCCGGCAACTGCAATATGACCTGTTCCCAGTGAGGTGTGTGAAGCAACGGTAAGTGCAAGTGAAGCATCCCATCGTGCAATTTCTTCAATAGCCAGGCAAAAGCTGACCACATCAAAACCACCTCCGCCATATTGTTCTTCATGGTAGATGCCGAGCATCCCCAATTCACCCAGTTGTTTTACAATTTCATGCGGAAATTCTTTACTGTTATCTCTGTCCATGACGGTGGGAGCTACGTTTCGCTCCACAAATTCTTTAATACTATCACGGATCATTTTTTGATCTTCGGTTAGCTCAAATGATAATTCTTTGTCTAAAACTGTATCCATATATTTATAATACTATCTAATTAAATTTGCTAATTGGAACCGCTTCCAAGATAACGGTTTGTGAAGTTAATATCGTTCTGAATTGTGTAAAATTGTATGAGTGGTAATGAAAGAATATTTTTTTTAAGGAATTATCTACCTTCTGAAGTAAAATATTTAAGCAGTAATTTTGCAATCAATATGTTGAAATCCGAAAATTTTAGATTTTAAAAATGAACTCACCGGTCGTCAAATTTATTATAAAGGCTTTAGGGATTTTTATTATTTGGTATTTGATTTATGAATTATGGCTGCTGCCCGATGGCAGCCTTGATGAATGGTTGTCATTGAATATTATTGGTACCAGTGCTGGATTTATAAAATGGATTGGGTACGAGGCATTTACCGTAAACCGGATTATTGGGATTGGGGAATACCCGGGTATTGAAATCGTGGATGGATGTAATGGCATTGCTGCTATGGGTTTATTTCTGGGTTTTATTTTAGCCTACCCGGGCGACTGGAAAAACCGTGTAAGTTTCAGTGTAATTGGAATTTGTGTGATTTACCTGGTGAATATTGTTCGGGTTGTGACCCTTGCCATCACCCAGGTTGAATGGCCTCAATTTTTTGATTTTACACACGACTATTCCACAACGGCCATCTTTTACATTGTCATCTTTTTGCTTTGGATGGTTTGGGTGAATTTTGCGGACGCCAACTTCACTCCAAAAAACAAAAAAGCCCATGCGTGATTTTGT
>JBBDLQ010000063.1:3971-5608 GCA_040878765.1 Balneolaceae bacterium
GCGCTTTAACTCCTGTTATCAGCTAAAAAATCATTTTACGGATATTTGCTAATAATTCAGGTATTAGGGGCAATAATTGCCCTGATATCTTTTTATTTTGGAAGTGTATTTAGTCTAAATTTTTTAATCATCACAGACCTCACAGTCCGGTACCTTATACCGTTATGCTCGTTAGGGATAGTGCCCCTGGCATTCATATATAAAAAACAGAAGTTACATGAAAGAGAAGCTCCATAAACAACAGTTGGTTTTAGAAGAAGTAATTAAAATGATTACTGCCAATAATTTTTTTGAAATGGACCTTAGCTCAATTTGTTCATCACTGAAAATAAACGGTGACATCTGGCTTCTTGGGGCAGGGAAAGCAGTGGTTGAAATGGCTGGTCAGGTTGAGTCATATTTTGGGGATAAGATCAAAGATGGAATTATTATCGCTCCGGAAAAAACCAAAAAGTTAAAGCAGGTACAGGTTTTTGAAGGACTACATCCTTACCCAGATGAATCTTCGGTTTCGTCCTCTTATGAATTATGGGAACTGGCAGGGAAGATTCCTGAAAATGATACCGTCATATTTTGTCTGTCCGGCGGTGCTTCCTCATTATTTTGTATACCCGCCAAAGGTATACCACTGGATGAATTCAAAGAGACTTATAAATTATTATTGAATTCGGGTGCCTCCATTCATGAAATCAACATCGTTCGAAAGCACATATCCGTAACAGCGGGAGGCAGATTAGGAAAACAGCTTTCAGATCATCCACTCATTTCAATTATTCTTTCGGATGTACCCGGTGATAATCCCGAGCTGATTGGCAGCGGACCAACGGTACCGGATTCCTCCACTTATAAAGAAGCTTTCCAAGTGCTGAAACAATATCAATTATGGGATGAAATACCTCATTCCGTCCGCATTCACATTTCAAAAGGTATGCATGGTGATTCTCCTGAGACACCAAAACCAGCCGTGAACAAGTGGAAGAAACACAAAGTAGAAGTTATTTCTGGGGCAAAAGTTTTAGCTGATAATGTTGGAAAGTATTTATCGGGAAGGGGTTATAAAGTTCAGGTAGGTTCCGAGGCATATGATATGGAGGTGAAGCAAATATCAAAGAAGATCTGCAGCGATGCCATTTCAGTATTGAGCAAGAAATCGGAGCTTAAAGAACCGGCCGCCTTAGTCTATTTTGGGGAAAGTACAGTGAATGTGAAAGGAAAGGGTAAAGGCGGCCGAAATCAGGAATTAGCCCTGAATGCTGCAATAACAATAGAAGGCCAAAACCCGGTTTCACTCCTGAGTTTTGCCACCGATGGCATTGACGGGCCGACCGATGCTGCCGGGGCCATTATCAATTCACAAACGACCTTGAAAGCGCGGAAACAGAAACTGAATCCAGAGGATTTTCTGCAGGAAAACGACTCTTATCATTTCCATGAGCAGATGGAAACCCTGCTCAAAACCGGCCCCACCGGTAACAACCTGATGGATCTGCAGGTGGTTTTGGTGGGGTGAGATCTCGGTGATTTTTGGGGATAAAAAGTGTTTCTATTTTATTTTCAAACCCGAAATTGATTTTAGCAAAACGGGCTTTAGCGGCATTTAGTGCAACCCCTTCAGGGTTGTAGGGTTTGGGGGGTGT
>JBBDLQ010000064.1:0-1098 GCA_040878765.1 Balneolaceae bacterium
ACGGGCCATGCGCTATGCTCCACGCGCTTCGCGCTATTCACTTCTTAAACTTTCTGTTGGATTGATCAAGGTTGCTTTAACAGACTGATAACTCACCGTCAGCCATGCCACGGCAAGCGTTACCAATCCTGACAGAAGGAAAATGCCGCTACCAAGTTCAATGCGGTAGGCAAAATCTTGAAGCCAGATATTCATCGCGTACCAGGCAAGCGGAGCGGCGATCACAAAGGCGATAGCCACCAGTTTTGTAAACTCTTTATTCACTAAAAGCACAATACTTTTTGAACTGGCACCGAGTACTTTACGGACACCAATTTCTTTTGTTCGGCGAATGATCATCAGCGAGGCAAGGCCAAATAGTCCTAAACAGGCAATGATGATGGCAAGGGCAGCACCAAAAAATACAATTTGGCTGAGTCGTTCTTCTTGTCGGTATTGACTGTCCACAGCCTGATTCACAAAGGTATAATTGAAGGGTGCATTGGCTGCTACCGAGGTCCAGCTCTCTTCAATTTGATTCATGAGTGCCGAAAGATCCTGAGCGGCAAACCGGATGGAAATTTTGGGAGTCGGGGCTCCATTGAAACCTATATTATCAACACCGCTGAATAATATGGACGGATTGATGGTCAAGGCCAGCGGCTCAACTTCGGTATGCAGCGTTTCAAAATGGAAATCCTCAAATACGCCGATGATCTCATGGTCTTCAAAATTAGGACCGGGCAGTCGTTGGCCAATGGGATTCTCCCAACCGTAATCTTTCACCATTGCCTCGTTTACGATGATAGCTCGCCGTTCGTCGGAGGGGTTGTTGGCAGAGAAGTCACGACCTGAAATAATGGGAATACCGTATGTATTCAGAAAATTGTGATCTACGATATTGAAATGGAATTCCCGTTTTCGGTCATTTTGCTCTCTGAAGTCAGCACTGATCCAACCGCCGGATTGCACCGGGGTAAAAGTGGATAAGCTGAGTGAAGCAATTTCAGAACTACCGGCAAGTTCTGAAGCAAGACGGTCTTTAAGGCGACTTGCCTCTTCAATGACTTGCGAAAGAGGAACCCCCGGTCCCGCATTCATATCAGTGGAAAGTGTGAC
>JBBDLQ010000065.1:0-5567 GCA_040878765.1 Balneolaceae bacterium
CCGTGCCAGAGATCAAGTCCGCGTTCTCCTATTATATCTTCAATGTCATAAATGTTGATATCTTCGTCATCCTCTTCTTCTTTTTTGGAATCGAGATCGGCCAATTCGGAATCCATGAATCCGAAAAAGAGTCGGCTTCCATCATTTGTGAAGGTGAGGTTATTATTGGAACGCAAAGTGAATCCATCGTTTGAATCTTCCGCATTCAGCAGGGTGATCAGCTCATCATTCCCGGTATTCCAGAGGTGCAGTGAAGCATCGTTATCCACATAGGAAGTATCATAAGTTGCTTTGGTGAAGGCCAGTTTCTCTTCGTCATAATCCCAGGTCAAATTCGCATAATAGCCGCTTTCGACCGCATCAATAGTCTGCGATTTCTCTTTATTCAGGTCAAAAAGATACACCCCGTTTAGAGAATCTGAAGTATCTACAACAGAATAGGCCAAATAATTTGAGAGGCTGTCAAAAGCCATTTCATATACAAAAGAAAGCTCGAATTCTTCACCTGACATTAGATTCTTCAAGCGAAGTGCTGTCCCCAATTTCTTGTTCTTCGATTTCAAATCCTCCACTTCCTTTGTTTGCATATGATGAACAGCCAGCCAGCTTCCATCTTCCGAAAATTGAAAAGATCGAACACTATCAAATTCTGTAATCTCACCATCATTGCTCGATAACAACGATAATCCCTGTTTCGGTTTATCTTTCTCATCTTTCAATTCAACAGCCATTGGTACTTTTCGAAATGCTGCCACCCACGCTCCGTTCGGGGTGATTTTTGGTGAGGCTCCTAATTCTAAAGAAAAGGTGTTCCGGCCGTTGGTGCTTTTTACTTCCACGCGTCCATCACCGCGGTCCGGCCACACTTCATAGGCCACCCAGTTTCCATCTTCAGAGAGCTCGATGGAGCCGATGTCCTCAAATTTCATTACATCTTCGAAACTCAACACACCTTGCCCCGTAGCTGAAAGGGTGCTTATCAAGCCAATTAAAAGTATAAAACCGAATCGAATTTTAAGAGATTGCATAGATCAATAGTTAGTTTTTGTATAATGACTCAAAGAAAGCGGATTCCGCCATTAGATGAAATAAATATTACATAGCTTTTGGATAATTTTACCATTACGGACGTTTTAACATGAAAAATTCAGCTTATACCTACGATTATTTTTTGGATGCTTTTGCGAAAGCTAAAATTACGGCTGTTGAACTTACCGAAAGTGTCTCCCCAGACGACTTCAACCGCAAACCGAGTGAAAAGAAATGGTCGATGGGTGAAATTTTGAGCCATCTGGTGCAGGCCGGAAATGAATATCTCACACAAATCAACAAAGGGTTGAATAAACCGGATGAGAAATTAGCAAAAGGTGATGCTCCTTTCACTCCAAATCTTGCTTTCCGATGGTTTATTAGTCAGTTAAGCCCGGAAAATAAAAGAAAACTTCCTACAGTTCCTTCTTTTGAACCGATTGCTTCAACCCAGATCGTGCAGGAAAATGTATTGGCTGACTTTTTAAAATTACAGGATGAATTGATTCATATCATAAAGCGGGCTAAGCTGGAAGGGCTGGATTTAGATCGTATCAAAACGTGGAATCCTGTTGTAAAAATTGTACCAATGTCGCTGACCGCTTGTTTTGGGATTACCGAAACTCACCAGCGCCGGCATTTTGAGCAGATGAAAGTGTTAATTAACAGTTTTCAATAACTCTGAAGCTTCCCTGCCAAGCTGCATTCCCAATGCAACTCCCATCCCGCTGAGGCCTGCCACTACAACAGCTTTTTCAGAAATGCGTTTTAAAATTGGACTTTTTGTCGAAGTAAAACCCATAATACCCGACCATTCTTTTTCGATTTCCCAGCCTTTGGGCAGCTTTAAAACCGTATTAGCAAATTCTGTGAGGTGATTTTTAATTTTTTCATTGGTGCCGAAGTCCATTGTTGTTTCAACATCAATGTCTAAACTTCGAGCTCCGCCAAGTAGCAATCTGTTGACCCCAACTTCCCTGAAATAGTAATATCCCCGGTCATAATGAAAAGTTCCTTTCCATTTAAAATCCTGAATTGGTTTGGTCACAAATACAAAACCACGGCCGGGATTTATGGTGATTTCACTTATTAGTGAAGAAGTAAAAGAATTTGTGGCGATGGCAAGCTGGTGTCCGCTTAGTGTAATTCCATTTTCCAGGATTACAGAACCGTCATTTTCTTCCAGAGTCTTCACTTTAGATTGCCACCTGAATTCAACCCCGGCTTTTAAATTCTTCTCGTACAAGGATCGCATCATTTTTCCGGGATGAAGGCATCCTTCATGTTTAATGTTGATTGCAGGAAATCCATTGATCTCAGTGGCTGAATACACTTTTTCTTCTCCCACAGCTTCAACCAACCATTTATTCACTTTATCCAGATTAGAAAGGGCATCCTCATAAACTTTTTGATCCGTAAATATCTCATACGCTCCGGGTTCCCTGTAATCGATATTTTTATCGCCCAATGTCTGGCGAAGTAATTTCAGCCCATTAAATCGTCGGCGAATCCGGTCTATTATATATTTCTCTTCTTCAATTTCCATATCCGCCATATGTTCAGTCACCGAACCAAAACAGGCAAAACCGGCATTTCGGGTACTTGCCCCAATAGGGAAAAACCCACGGTCAACAACTAATACTTTTTTGGTGGGATGGTTGGTTTTATAGAAATAGGCAATGGATTGTCCGGTAAGTCCGCCGCCTATAATTATCAGATCATAAACCTGATCATATAATTCCGATTCCCAATAAGAACGTCCTGGGTGTATCATTGGTGATCAAATATCAGTGATGCCATTAGAGGAGCCGCTACTTCAAAAAAGCGATCATCCACATTATATTTTGGATGGTGCCATGGATATTTAGAATCAGACTCTTCACTTCCACTTCCAACAAAGAAAAAAGCCCCTGGAAAATGCTGCAGATAAAAAGCAAAATCCTCGCCTGCCATTACTGGTTTTTTCATTTCGATAGCAGATTCTTCTCCAAATAATTTTCGCATTGATGTAAGCACCGTATTGGCTTCATTTTCAGTATTTATAACTGCCGGATAACCCCTGTTAAACTTAAAGTTGTAGCTCCCTCCTGCCGACTCAGTAATTCCTTTCGCCAAAGCATCCAATTTTTCGATCACCAATTCCTCCGTTTCCGGTAACAGCGTTCTTGCAGTTCCCCAAAGTTTTACTTTTTCAGGGATGATATTATGAGCCGTTCCGCCTTCAATTTTGCCTATAGTAATTACCACCGGTTCCGTTGGGTCCACAAAACGGCTGGCTATCGTTTGAACGGCATTGATAAATTGAGCGGAAAGCACCACCGGGTCGATGGCTTCATGAGCCCGGGCGGCGTGACCTCCTTTTCCTATAATTTCCACCTCAAATTCGGAAGTAGAGGCCATCAGCGGGCCGGACTTTGTGGCAATAGTCCCGGGTTTATGCATGGGAGAAGTGTGAATTCCATAAATGGCCTGAATTTTTTGAGCCTGCAAAAAACCTGTTTCACTCAATAATTTTCCCCCTCCCGGAAGTTTTTCTTCTCCCGGCTGAAAAACGAACAATACCTTTCCCTCAATTTCACTTTGAAGTTCTTTTAAAATTTTGGCTGTTGTCAGTAAATTCGATGTATGTGCATCATGGCCACAACAATGAGCAATTCCCTTGTTTTGTGATATAAAATCAGCTTTTGCCATTCCTTCTTCGGTAATAGGCAAAGCATCAATATCCGCACGTAAAGCGATTACTTTATTGGATTTTTTGCCGCCTTCCAAAATACCCACACATCCCGTTTCAAGCGGACTCTCATGCGGAATTCCCAGTTTATCCAATTCACTTTTAATGAATTTAGTGGTTTCTATTTCCTTAAAACTTAACTCGGGATGTTGATGTAAAAACCTTCGGGTAGAAACAGAGTATGGTAAATACTTTCCGGCGAGTTCTTTAATTTTGGAATGCATGCTCATTTAACTGGATTTTTTAATTGTTGGATAATAAGAATATTATGTGATTTGGCGTAACCTTTTAAGGGAGCAAACGTACCCGACAGGGTTAGTTAACGGAAAGGACATATGAAAACATCATCTTGGGAAATTATTATAGCTGGATTCATCTTCATTGGTGTAGCCGTTTATCTTGTAAGTCAAAATTCAGATACCTCACCTTCTCAAAAAGAAACCACATCTGCAGATAGTATTCACATTAATTTAGACGGGGGGAATCTTCGTGTAATACATTTAAAAAACCTGGAAAATATTGGAAATCTTGAGAACCTGAAGAATTTGGAGAATCTAAAAAATTTAAAAAACCTGGAAAATCTTAAGAACCTGACTAATTTTTTACCCGCTGAGGTTCAGGCTGAATTTGAAGCTGAGATTGATGCCGTAATAAAAGAATTTGACGAGGAAAGTGTAGAGGTACAAATAGACCGGGATGAAGCAACGGTATCCATCAGCCGTGCTGTTTCGGTTAATGATGGTAGCTGGAATGCTGTTTCGCCGGGTGTTTTTACTTATGTAAATGAATTTGATGCCACTGATTTAAATGAGGCTGATCTTACCCTTCCTTTTGGTTCCATTGAAGTGGTTGGAAGTTCCGGATCAAAAGCTAAACTCACCATTCAGGCATCGGGACAAATTTCAACCCGTGCCCAGCTTCAGTCTAAAATTACAACTTCAGCAACTATTGAAAATCAGAAAGCCGTTTTTGCTGTTTCCCCAAAAGAAAGTTTAGGTAAAGATCATAATATTCATCTTCAGGCTACTTTAACTATTCCTTCAAATTCCGGAATAACTACTGTAACTCATGGTGGTCATATTTCATCTGAAAACATGCATGGTGCACAATTCTATAGAACGCATGGCGGGCATATAACCTTACAAAAGCTACATGGTGATGTAAATGCTAAAACCTCAGGCGGGCATATTAGCCTAAAAGATTCCGACGGATCAATTATGATGAGTTCTCAAGGAGGAAATATTCGTACTGAAAATTCTGGCGGTAACATTGCCATGAAAACAAACGGTGGGAATTTACAAGCCTTTAATATCAAGGGCACTTTAGAAGCAAGTACAAATGCTGGAAACATTGAAATTCGAGTTCTTGAAATAAACGGAAACTCAAAAGCCACTACTGGTGCTGGCACAATAACCATTTGGGTGCCATCCTCTATTAATGCTGCATTTAACCTGTCTGGCAATTCTGTTGATATTGATAATGAACTGAATTTTCAGGGTGATAGATCAACAGGTTCGGCCAAAGGTGCGATCGGAAATAACACAGCCACCCTGTCGGCTAAAACCAATTATGGCAAAATTCTACTTAAGAAAATAGATTAAACTCTAATTCATTTTAGCTGTAATTACTCCCTGACTTTTTTTGTAGAAGAAGGAAATAAGCTGCCTTTTATCCATGGTAAATGCAGAATCAGGTGAACGGTAATAGTGACGGCAAAAATTACCGCAATCCAGAAATGAATATCTCCCCATTCATGTCTTGTTAATCCCCAAATATTTGCTGAGCCACTTCCTGGCGGCAGGATATA
>JBBDLQ010000066.1:0-16298 GCA_040878765.1 Balneolaceae bacterium
AGGTTATTGTAGAACTTATACTTACCAATCTCGCTTATATGGTAGTATTGGCTGCTCCCATGGCCGTTCTTGTTGCCACCCTTATGGCCTTCGGGAAATTTTCTGAGCTAAATGAGCTTACTGCTTTAAGGGCTTCGGGTATAAATCCAATGAAAATTATTCGTCCGGTACTCATTACCTCCATACTTTTTTTTGTAGGATTAGCCTGGTTTTCAAACAGTGTGCTTCCGGAAGCCAATCAAAAAGCGCGTTCTCTTTTTATTGATATCCGGCTCAAAAAACCAGGTTTTGAACTGAAACCCAATACTTTTTACGATGGAATTGATGGATATACTTTCCTTGTAGAGCATATTGATGGTGAAACTGACAGCCTGTATAATATCACCTTATTTCAAAAACCTGAGAAAAATCAAGACCGTGCATATATAGTAGCCGACAAAGGGTTATTAGTTAGTAAAGGGGATGAAGCTTTAACGCTTCACCTTATACACGGAAGCAGCCTGAAGTTTACACAGGGACGCCAAAACACAAAAACCATTATCGAGCGGAATTCCTTTGATAAACATATTATGAATCTAGACCTGTCAGACCTTTCCTTTATGAGATCTGATCCGGAAAACCGAAATCGCAGTGACAGAACTATGAATTCTCAAGCTATGTTGGCGGTGGTGGATTCTCTGTATAAAGAAATTGACAGCCAAACTTCCGTCGTTGTAAATTCAAATATGATCTTTACTGGCGATAACTTTACCAGGGGTGAATCTTATTTCAATAAAGATAAAGTATTACCTGATTCCCTTGCTTACATCCAGGCTATTCAAAGCCCGTACCATGTTTCCAATTCATTTTCAAATGCTGAGATCCAACGTACTTTTGCGGAAGAGTCTATTCGACAGGTTAAAGAGTACCAAAGCAAACTTGAATCCATTCATGCCAATATTGAGTGGAGAGAAAAGCGTATTGCAAGGTTCCTTGTGGAGGTTCATAAAAAGATTTCCATTCCTTTTGCCTGTGTGGTTTTTATTTTGTTTGGTGCCCCAGTGGGTATAATGACAAAAAAGGGTAATTTTGGTTTTGCTGCATTAATCAGCACCATTGTATTAACCTTTTACTGGGTATCATTGATTCAGGGAGAAAAACTTGCCGACCGATTATTTATAAGCCCATTTGTTGGCATGTGGACTTTTAATATTGTACTGACCCTTGTCGGATTATACCTGATATTGTACCTAACAACTGATTTACAGTTTAAAAACCCGTTCCGAAAACGTGATTAAACATTTCGACAAATATATTTTTCTTCGATTACTGGGCATCACAGCTTTTGTGCTTTTAATGCTCATCTTCATTTTTATCATGATCGATTTTTCGGAAAACAGTGATGATTTTGCAGATCAGGGTGCACAGCTTGGAGAAATATTCCGAAATTATTATCTGAATTTCATCCCGGAAATGACTCGTTTAGTTCTGCCTGTGGCTGTTTTTGTTGCCTGCCTATTTATAACCGGACAACTTTCTGACCGGCTCGAAATTACCGCCCTGAAGGCAGCAGGTGTGAGCCTGTACCGGCTTTTAGTACCCTACATTATTTTTGCATTGCTTTCTGCAATTGGCATCAGTTTGCTGGATGCCTTTATCATACCTAAATCTAATGCGGAGCGTATTGCTTTCGAGGAACGCTACATTAAAAGTAAATCCGAGAAAATTGACCGGAGTGATATTTACAGGCAGCCATCAGTAAATACAAAACTACAGGTAAATTACTTCGACAAAAACCAGCAAATAGCTTATCGCATTCGTCTCATTGAATTTGATGGGCAGCAGATTAAACGAATTACAACAGCTAACCGAATGGAATGGCAGGATTCTACTGAAAGCTGGAGGCTTGAAAATGTAACCGAACGCGTTTTTACTGATATCGGCTATGAGGAAATTGCACTTATCAAAAAAGATACTTTGATCAACGTTTTTCCAAGAGATCTGGCCCGAACAACTTCTGACATTTATCAATTGACTTATGAGGAAGCAATGGACTACATCGCTTCCATTGAACGAAGCGGAGCGGGTGGTATTGAAATTCCGCAGGTACAATTTTATGGGAGATTAGCTTACCCGTTTTCAATCATAGTGGTAATAATTGTGGGATTTTCATTCGCCAGTGTACGGCGGCAAGGCGGTAAAGGTGCTTATCTGGCGGCAGGTTTGACGATTAGTTTCCTATATCTCGCCTTTATGAAAATCATTGAACCCTTTGGCTATTACGGAACACTTTCTCCAGAATTAGCCGCTACCCTGCCCCATATTTTCTTCTTCTTACTGGGAATTGGATTATTGATACAAGCACGGAAATAATTTCACTAAATAATTAAATCCAACAAAAACGCACCAAAGCTGAATGCTCAGCACAATAAAAAAAGCCTGTTAAAACGAGCAAAGCGAGAATTTTACTTCAATACTCAAGATTCCTTTACTCAATATTCAATATTCCTCACGCTTCTGGCTGTGGGCCCCGGTACATATGCATATCTACTTTATCATTCGAATTAATAGCTCCATGTTCTTTTTCGAACTTAGCCACATTATCATTCAAAGCATTGGCCAGACGCTTGGCATGATCCGGAGTTAAAATCATTCTCTTGACGACTTTTGCCTTGGGTACTCCGGGCATAACTGCTATAAAATCGAGTATAAATTCTGAAGGTGAATGCGTGATCATCACCAGGTTGGAATAGGTGCCAGTGGCTTCATCCTCTTTCAATTCAATTTCCATCTTGCCAGGATTCATTGTTTGATCTTTTTTAGCCATAATCTGTTATTGATTTTAAAAATTGTTATTGATACTCAGTAAAGGCTTATTTCTACTCTCCTTTACTGGCAAGGTTTTTCTACTCTAAAAAACCCTGTTCTTTCATCCAGTCATCATTATACACTTTTTGGATGTACCGTGTTCCGCTATCCGGCATTATGATAACCATTATATCATCCTTTCCTAAAGGATTCTTGGATATGTAATCTAAAGCACCGTTTACTGCTGCGCCAGACGACCAACCAAGCAATAACCCTTCTTCCCTTGCAAGCCTCCGGGTAACCAATGCCGAATCTTTGTCGTTTACCTGAACAACTTCATCAATGTACTCAAAATTGATGGTTCCGGGAATGATATCTTCTCCTATACCTTCAGTCATATACGGCTTAATTTCATTTTTATCGAACTCGCCGGTTTCAAAATATTTTTTATAAACGGAGCCGATACTGTCAATGCCAATTACTTTAACGTCTGGATTTTGCTCCTTCAGGTATTTCCCAACGCCGGTAATAGTTCCGCCCGTTCCCATTCCGGCTACAAAGTGTGTGATTTTACCTTCTGTCTGCTCCCAGATTTCCGGCCCCGTACTTTCATAATGACCGATTATATTACTTTGATTTTGATATTGATTCGGATAATAAGAATTCTCTATTTCTTCACTTAATCGTTGTGCAACCGAATAATAACTGTCAGGATGATCGGCCTCTACATTAGTAGGACAAACATTAACCTCGGCGCCTAAAGCTTTTAGTAAATCAACTTTAGTTTTGCTCTGTTTGTCGGTAGTAGTAAAAATACATTTATACCCACGATTTATTGCAACAAGAGCTAAACCCATACCGGTGTTTCCGGAAGTCCCCTCTATAATTGTACCGCCGGGTTTTAAAAGTCCCTTCTCCTCAGCATCATCAATCATTTTGATTGCGATTCGGTCCTTTATACTATGACCCGGATTAAAATATTCGACCTTGGCAAGCAGCGTTCCCTCTGATTTGCCGTTTACTTTATTCAGTTTGATGAGCGGAGTATTTCCAACCGCTTCCAGAATGGTATTATGATACATGAATTTGTTTGTGTTGATGTTTTCTAAACCTAAACCATAAAACTAAGAAATAATTCGACGAGAGGCTTAGGAATATCTATAATCAATATCGCATTTTAATCTCGTCTCCAGTCGCATGAATTAATTGGATTAAGTTAAACTGTAAAGATTACATTTTAATGTAAGTGTATTAACACTTATTTTAGAGCAGAATTTATTCACCCTATCTCAAAAAATGTTTATACACCAAGAAAAACCCAAAGACTTTGACTGCGGCTATAATCTCGATCTCATGATTGCCGCACTTCCCCGAATTGAAGACACCGAAGAGCGTGTATCTTATGCTAAACGGGTAGTGGGACTCATCAAACAAAGTCACCCAACCTGGGTAGATAAAGACGGTAAAAGTGAAGCGGCCTGGGAACACTTCCAGAAACTCGCTGAATACGATCTTGAAGAATATGGTATTTTCAATCCTTACTCTTCAGGTGGCGACGACGACGCACAATAAAGATAGCCCGTCAAACTCAATCTCTTCTTTTACCGCTCGTTCCTAAAATTCTATTACAATTTTAGAACTTCGATTTTTCCCTGGCTTATAATTTCCTGCCAAAAATAGTTTAACATTGCCATAATAATGCGTACTTTCAATTTAGATTGAAAATTCAAACAGGCGCAATGTCATATGTATTCTAAGAATTCCGTTTTAGATAATGTGAAGGATTGTTTTCGGCAACAGGTATCAAGGCTGTCACTTACCCAGGCTATTGATTTTATTGCCAGTGATAAGTCCGATAATCCATACCAGTACCTCTCCTTTTCTATTCAGATTCCAGCGGTTGATGCGCTAGCAGTTTTAGAACAACACTCTAATAAAGACACTTTTCAATATTATTGGGAAAAACCATCAGCAGAATTTGCCATAGCCGCAGCAGGAACGGTAGAACGAATTCAGACTACAGGAGTAGATCGATTTCGGGATGCTTCAGATCTCGGGAAAGAATTACTTTCAAAAGTTTATCACATTTCGAACCTTAAACATCATTTAGCCTCCGTTCACTTATTAGGTGGTTTTTCTTTTTTCGATCATAATGTAGGCAAGGAATGGCGTGAATTTGGAGCCGGCTCTTTTAATCTTCCTGAATGGGTTTTAGTTAAAAATGGAAAATTTACTGTTCTAACTATCACAAAAAAAGTAATAAAAACTGCATCCCATAAGGAAATATATGATTCCTATGTATCCACTTTAGAGCAACTCGACAAGATCTGTGATGCGGCCACCTACACGGTTCATCAAAAGGAGTCATTCAATTCAAAAATTGAAACGCCCGGTATTCATTCGGAAGCCTATAAACAATGGGTTCATTCTGTTGAAAATGCTACTGACCTTATAAAAGCGGACGAATTTAAGAAAATTGTACTGGCACGTGAGCTCAATGTAAAACTTCAGGCACCAGTTTCAGATACACGAATATTGAATCACCTTCGAAACCAATATCCCGATTGTTATTCATTTCTTATCCGGCAGGATGGAAAGGCCAGTTTTATAGGAAGTACTCCCGAACGGCTTGCTTCATTCCACGACCGGGAAGTACTTACTGAAGGTCTGGCAGGTAGCATTTCGCGCGGAAAAACGGCTTCGGAAGATGCCTCACTGGAACACGAGCTCCTTCACAGCCAAAAGGATCTGAGCGAACATGCTTTTGTAATGGATGCTATTGAAGAAAACCTGCAGCGCTATTCGGATGTATTTGAACACCCTATTTTACCCGGAATCAAAAAACTTTCAAACGTTCAGCATTTATATACTCCGGTTCATGCTAAAATAAAAGACGGGGTATCTCGAACGGAAGTATTATCGAAACTCCATCCAACTCCTGCTGTTGGCGGATATCCACGTGAAGCTGCCATGCCTTTTATCAATAAACTCGAACATTTTGACAGGGGTTGGTACGCCGCTCCCCTTGGCTGGATTAATGCACACGGTGAAGGGGAATTTGTGGTAGCTATCCGGAGCGGATTAATTAAAACTAATGAAGTGCGTTTTTTTGCAGGATGTGGTATTGTTGAGGACTCAAACCCTCAAAAGGAATGGGACGAAACAAATTTAAAATTCATCCCGATGTTAACTGCTTTAGAACATGCCAGAAAATGACCCCCAAAATATAGCTTTTTACTGGAGTACCGTTTTTGTTCGCTCTCTTTTTGATGAAGGGGTTCAGCATGTGGTAATTTCACCCGGCTCCCGTTCTACTTCTCTTACCCTGGCATTTTCTGCCCATGCTGGTTTTACCAAACATGTTTGTATTGATGAACGCTCGGCAGCTTTTGCAGCTCTTGGCCTAGCTAAGTTTTCTGGAATTCCGGCTGTGCTTGTTTGTACCTCCGGAACTGCCCTTGCGAATTATTTTCCCGCTGTTATTGAAGCATCACAATCAGGCACTCCGCTCATAATTGCAAGTGCCGACCGCCCACCCCATTACCGGGCACTTGGTGCTTCCCAAACCATTGATCAGATCAAGATATTCGGTAACTATCCAGTTTATTTTCATGAAACCGGAGAACCAAACCCAAATGAACGGGCTTACAAAAGATTACAATTAGCGGCTGTGCAAGCTGTGAAGGAATCCATTAATAAAAGCGGTGTTTCTCATATTAATTTTGCCTTTTCCAAGCCTTTTGAACCAGACCCGAAATACCTGAAGCAAGTTGAATTTGAAAATGAAAAGCAATCCCGGCATCCTTCCCCAAAGTATTCTACCCAAAACGGAAATATGGAGTTGGGCGAAACATTTTGGTCCGATTTAATTTCCGCTGAACGTCCATTGATAGTTGTTGGGCCAAGCTCAAAATCCGATAAACTTGATTTTATAACGCCACTTGCCCGAACGCTTGATGCTCCAATTCTGGCAGAACCAGGTTCACAGGTACCAACTTCACGCCATACCATTCAGGGCTTTGAAGGGTTCTTAAATAGCAGCGAAAACTGGGAAGTTTTAAATGCTGATCTCATTTTAAGATTTGGGCAACAACCGGTGAGTAAGGCGGTAAATCAATATTTAGATAAATATTCTGGGGCAATGCAAATCAGCTTCATGAATCCAAATCAATGGACAGACGGGAGTTTGTCTTCCGATAAACAGATTTACCTTGAATCATCATTAAGTATCCCCGATGTTACCGGCTCTGCCGATAAAAACTGGCTTAAAAAGTGGAAAAAAACCGAGAAGGATTCCAAGGTATTCAGGGAAGAACAGCTTCACCCCACAAACCCCATAACCGATGGCTACGTATTTTCGAAAATTTCGGAAAACCTGTCTAAAAAAGCATTCACAATGCTATCCAATGCTTTTCCGGTTCGGGATATGTCACTATTTGGGGAATTTGACGGTAAGGAAATGTATGTGAATCGCGGGGCAGCTGGGATAGACGGAATCACCTCAACTGCCATCGGCTTGAGCATATCAGCCGAAAAAGCTGGGGTATTGTTCATCGGAGATATTGCTTTCTTACATGATTCTAATGCACTTTTGATGGCCAAAGAAGTAAAACATCCTCTGGTGATTGTGATTCTGAACAACGGGGGTGGCACTATTTTTCGAATGCTTCCTGTTCACCAAATAAAGAACAAATACACCCAATATTTTGAAACTCCTCAAACAGCAAAAATTGCTGCGCTTTGTCGGGCACATAATATTGATCACACCTTAATTTCGAGACCAGAGCAAATTATTTCTACCTTTGAGAAACTCATGGAGAAAAAAGGGATTCACGTAATGGAATGCATGACCGGTGCCGATGAATCGATGGAACAGCGGCATACTCTTTGGAATTTCAAGGTTAATAAAGAATCATGAACATCCGGGTTCGCGGAATCTCTTATTCTTTCAACATTCATCAGGAAAAAGAAAACCTCCCAGCCCTGGTACTCCTTCACGGATTTATGGGGAGCGGGAATAGTTTCGATCACATGATTCCTGAAATGAAATATTTCTGCAATCCCATCACTATCGATTTACTGGGGCATGGTGAAACGGAAGGCGCAGAATTGCACTACCGCTTTTCGGCCAAAGAACAAGTGGCTGATCTCACCAAACTGATTAGTGAACAGCTGAAAATTCCGCTCTATTTGTATGGTTACAGCATGGGTGGACGATTGACCTTGCAACTCGCTTTGCACCGTCCCGATTTGTACAAAGGATTGATTCTGGAAAGTAGCACCTTTGGCATTGAAGGGGAAACCGAACAGCAGGCTCGTCAGGAACTGGATGCAAAACGCTCCGATGATTTATTGGGGAATTTTGAAGGCTTTCTTGAGAACTGGAAAAAGATGCCATTGTTCAACACTTCCTCAGCCTCTAAAAAACTCCTTAACAGGGTTGATGAAATCCAGAGAAACCAAAATCCATTCTGGCTAGCCAACAGTTTACAGGGATTTGGAACCGGAACCATGCCTTGTGTCAGAAACCGCCTTAAAGAACTAAAAATTCCCGTACAATTGATTGCCGGGGAAAAGGATTCCAAATTTGTGCACATCAATCGTCAGATGGAAAAGGAACTCCCCGTGGCTAAACTTAAAGTAGTCCAAAATGCCGGCCACCGCGTACATTTGGATGAACCGGAAGAAATTATTTCAGCAATTGAAAGAGCGTTGGAACTGTAAACGAATTGATGGATTCGGCGAGAAACTCCATCATTCGGCTCATTTGATAAAGACTACTATGTTGAAAAATGTGAGAGCCGGTTGATGGAGTTGAGCTAAGGCTTTGTTTGCCTATTCCAGCACATCCATCACCCCGTTACTACCCCAAAACACCTTTTTACCAAACTTATGGGAAACGGAATGATAGATTTCATCTGGATGCACGACGTTTATTGATTGAAAAGCTTGAATTTTTTTTAAAAAAACTTCGGGTCAACCTATTTAGCCAAACAAATCACCGGAAGCCAGAGCTTCCTTGTAGGCATCACCAAACCGGAGTTTGGTGACGAGTACAAAAGAAAAAGAGCTCCTCAATTTATTAAGTTTTATACCTGACAGGTTTTTACCTTCAGCTCTACCAACAAAACAATCACCTGAGTTTATGAACTGGCAAACTGTTAAAGAATACGAAGACATCACTTACAAAAAATCGAATGGCGTGGCGAGGATTGCCTTTAACCGCCCGGAAATCCGGAATGCATTTCGTCCCAAAACTGTGTTTGAGCTGTATGAAGCCCTGAGCGACGCCAAAGAAGACAACGAAATCGGCGTGGTGCTTTTGAGCGGCGAAGGCCCTTCTCCCAAAGATGGAAAATGGGCGTTTTGCTCTGGGGGAGATCAAAATGTACGCTCTAAAACCGGTTATAAAGCCGATGACGGAATTGCCCGTTTGAATATTTTGGAAGTACAACGTCTCATTCGGTTCATGCCCAAAGTGGTGATTGCCGTAGTGCCCGGATGGGCGGTGGGCGGCGGACACAGCCTGCACGTAGTTTGTGATCTCTCCCTTGCCAGTAAAGAGCACGCCATCTTCAAACAAACCGATGCTGATGTAGCCAGTTTTGACGGCGGCTTCGGCTCAGCCCTGCTTGCCCGGCAAGTGGGACAAAAACGGGCGCGGGAAATCTTCTTTCTCGGTAAAAATTATTCTGCCCAGGAAGCTTTTGAGATGGGAATGGTGAACAAAGTGGTCCCGCATGAAGAGTTGGAAAAAACAGCCTATGAGTGGGCGCAGGAAATCCTTGCAAAAAGTCCGACAGCAATAAAAATGATCAAATTTGCTTTTAATTTGATAGACGACGGCATGGTGGGACAACAGGTATTTGCCGGCGAAGCAACGAGATTAGCTTACATGACCGATGAAGCTGAAGAAGGGCGCAATGCCTTCCTTGAAAAGCGAAAACCAAATTGGGATAAATTTGACCGGTCGCCTTCATAGGCAAGTCAGTTGATTTGTCGTATCTACAACTTTGGAAAAGTTGCTATGGTGCCAAACATAGAAGTCGAACTCCAAACTAAACTTTTCCAAAATTACCGCCGGAGAATGAATGAAGAAAACTTAACATTTCGTCAAAAATTCACTTAAAATCAGAAATTTGAATCTCATAAAGCTGGCCTTCTTCTTCAGCTATGATAACCGATCCTTCGCCGGTAAAAGCTACGGATTCAACCTGATTTGCTTTAAAATAAACCCGTGATGAGTTACCGGAAAAATAATCCTCACCTTCAAAATTTGTGAATAACCAAACAGATGATGAGGTTAATACCACCAGAGAATCTCCGCTTACAGAAAGATCAGCTGCAGTTACTTTGTCGTCGAAATCCAGTGTTATTACATGAATCAGTGCATTTATAGATGACTGATCCGGAGAAACTAATTTATAGAGCTTTGTATCATTTCCTCCCGGTTCTTTGGTAAGGATATAAATTACCTCATCTTTATAAAAAACAGCCTCCGCATCCGGTGTTTGTTCCTCGATTGATTCTGATGAATTAGCCGATTCAGGATATGCTATATAAAACCTTTGATAGTTTGATACCTTTTTTGCGTTGACATCCGGTTCGGGAAATATCAAAATGGATTTATCTACCCTGCACAAACAATTATTTCCAATATCAGCCACAATAAGATTTCCTGAAACATCCACCCCAATATCCTCCCAATCAATATTTTTTAATCCTTCGAGTTCAACTCCCTGAGAATGATTAGCGGAAGCTATTTCACCATTTTTTTTTATGGGAAATACATTTGGGTCATCGCCGGAATCGCCGTGTATCCAATATATGCCCTCATAAAGCCGGCTTTTTACTATTCCTGAAGTTTCTCCCCTGGCTGATTCCTCAATTTGGGCATATTCCACAAGCTGAACTCGTTCAAAATCATTGGATTTAGTAACGCAGCCAGCTAAAGTTAAAACAAATACTATTGGAGATAAGGTCAGTCGCAATATGGCCGTAAATGATGGTATATTCATATCAAAACATAAGAAAATATCTTATTGAATTAGGTGAGAACTTCAAATTTTCACTGTAAATAAAATCATTATGAATATTCAGCACGAAGAAACAGAAACCAAAGGTGCGTTTTTTGTTGAACAAGACGGGAAAAGGCTTGCTGAAATGACGTATTCCAAAGCAGGACTCGATAAGATCATTATTGATCACACTGAAGTTTCGGATGAACTGAGGGGAAAAGGTGTTGGAGTACGATTAGTGAAAAAGGCTGTGGAACGGGCAAGAGAAAATAATCTAACGATTTTGCCGCTCTGCCCTTTTACGAAGTCAGTGTTTGAGAGAAAACCTGAACTGAGAGATGTTATTTAATTTTTATCCTCATATTTGAAGAACGGGATGTCACCTCAAAGCGGGCATCATTCCAGGAAGCCGGACCAAATTTACCTCTTGCATTATTGGAGAAGCCATAAGCTTCCTTTGGAATGCCTAATAAATTTGTATCCAGTTCACCATTAATGTTTTTATCGTGATAAACCGCAATTGCATATTCTCCATAGGGAAGTTCGGAGTTGCTCCATTTCAACGTTGAGCTGCTAACTGGCAGTACGAGAACGAAAGCCGGGTCTTCCTTTGCTTTATAATTTTTTTCTGTATCAAAAATTGCAATCCGCACCTCTCCATCCCTGGATGGAATTTCATCAATTACTAATTCAAATGAAGATCTTTGAACCGATTTTTCCGGGTATGAAATCTCTTGGGCTATAACATGCAGATTGCAGGATAAAAATAGTAGGATCAACGCAAATGACTTCATTAAGAGCAGTAATTTTATTTTTGAAGATGATAGTATTGAATGCTTGTACTTTACGAAGTCTTTTTCCCTAATAAAAGTTTCAATCCCATTCCAGCGGAAATTAAAAAACCCTGTATTCTTTCAAAAACAGGGTTTTTAGGTCAGCATTTCTTTTTAGTTTATTTAATCAAAGTCATAGACCTTACATCCATTTGTCCTGCTGAAGATAACCGGTAGTAATATATACCACTCGATAAGTTTTCCGCATTAAAGGTAACGCTATGTTCACCCGCACCTTGCCTGGATTGAACCAGCGTAGCCACTTTATTCCCAATCATGTTGTACACCTCGAGCAGAACATCACCCGAATTCCGGATATTGTAATTTATTTGAGTAGTTGGATTGAAAGGATTCGGATAATTCTGAAGCAATTCAAAGGCAGGAATCTTGTCCATTTCTTCTTCGACAGATACCGTAGCACCGTAAGTATATTGAGTTCTATATGCAACCTCGAGCTCATCCCCGTTAAGATATGCTTCTTCATCAAGGACAATATTACCGTCTTCATAGGTATAGGTATTTTTGGTTTCCTCATACCACATTTCTTCAAACTCATCGTAATACTCAGTAAGCATAGCAGTAACTATTCCATCATCCTCCAATAATGAAATTTTCATATATGGCACAAATCCGATTTCCTCGTCATAAAGTTCATCATTGAGCATTTCTATAAAATAGAATTCATCTCCAAAAGCTTTTAAATAATCATCCAAAGTAATATCGTAGTAGATATAGCGGTCTATATAGTCTCCCTCATCGTAAACCTCTATAAAATTACCGTCTTTAATTAGAAAGTATAATTCTTCAACCGTAACATAACCACCTTCATCTTCATCATAATAGGTATTTACGACTCGAATTGAATCTTCAGTGATATAATTTAATACTACTCTTTCTAAGTACGATTCTTCTGAGGAGAATTCTTCAAAAGTTAATGAATCGAGCCTTCCTGTTGGCGAGTAATAGAATTTTTGTATGAAGTTAAAATCAAAAAATTCAGAAATAATTTCTAAAGGAAATCCTTCTGAATTATGAGTCATCGATAAAGAGCCAGAATCTAACCACTCATCCACGTCAAAAAATTCAAGGTGTTTTGTAATGGTTGTTCGGCTTGAATTGTATTCGTAGGTAGCCCGGTTATTATCCACCCAGTCTTCTCCATTAAAAACCTGCTGTTCCCAGCTTGCAATATCATTATCAGCTACTGCTTTTAAATGAGAAAATGTTGGGATGTGTAAATCAACATCACCTTTAAACATCTTTAAAAATGATTTTTTTTGTTTTAAATCTACTCTTTCAGCTTTTTGAGCATGTATATCAGCGCTGCTGATTAAGAAAAGCAAAATCAGGGCACTCACTATTGTTTTTGGTGTTATGCTATTTTTAAACATAATTCCCCCTCATATTTTATTTTTTATTTATTTAGTACCGACCGACCATTAATATCAGTTAATAATTTGTAAATAAAAATACCCCACAAAAAAAAGCCTTGTCATTCGCAGACAAGGCTTTTTAAAAAATTATGGAATTAACTATTTATGAAACCGTATTAACGGTCTTAATAATACGCGCACCTACTTTATACGGATCAGCGTTCGATGCCGGGCGGCGATCTTCTAACCGGCCTTTCCAGCCATCATCAATAGTATTTACCGGAATACGAATTGAAGCACCACGGTCAGAAATACCGTAACTGAATTTATCTATTGACTGGGTTTCGTGCTTACCTGTAAGGCGCTTGTCATTATCAGCACCATACACTTCAATATGTTCCTGTATATGCTTGCTAAAAGCTTCACAAACTTCAGTCATATACTCTTTACCGCCTTCTACTCTCATTTTTTCATTTGAGAAATTGGCGTGCATTCCTGAGCCATTCCAGTCGGTATCACCTAAAGGTTTAGGGTGCCAATCTACAGCAATACCATATTTTTCTGCAGTTCTTTCAATCAGATAGCGGCCTACCCAAATCTCATCACCAGCCCGGTGTGCTCCTTTAGCAAAGATCTGAAATTCCCATTGTCCGGCAGCAACTTCAGCGTTAATTCCTTCAATATTCAATCCGGCCTTCAGACATAAATCCAAATGCTCGTCTACGATATCACGTCCATACGCTCTTTTTGCCCCAACTCCACAGTAGTACGGACCCTGTGGCGGAGGATAGCCCCCTACAGGAAAACCAAGTGGTGTATTTGTTTCAGTATCTACGAGGAAGTATTCCTGTTCATAACCGAACCAAAAGTCTTCGTTGTTATCATCAATTGTAGCCCTGCCATTAGAAGCATGTGGTGTGCCATCTGCATTTAATACCTCTGTCATTACAAGGTAGCCGTTTTCGCGATCGGGGTCCTGGAAAATGGCTACTGGTTTCAGTAAACAATCTGATGAACCACCCTCAGCCTGCTGTGTTGAACTTCCATCGAAGTTCCAGATTGGGCAATCTTTCAACTTCCCGCTAAAGTCGTGAACAACTTTAGTCTTGCTCCTCAGAGCTTGTGTTGGCTGATTGCCATCAAGCCATATGTATTCAAGTTTAGAATATGCCATAGGATAATAAAGTAAGTTTTGCTTATTAAAATTTAACAGGCAGAATATAAAGTACTTTTTATGGAATACACAAATTATTTAGTGTTTTTATTATCAACTATTAAATAAAATAGCTTTTAATTTATTAAACCTTAATTATTTTGTCTGCAACCGCTTCCAATTCAGTTCAAACTTAAATTAATTTTTTATAGGCTGGTACTTACTTCACTTTTTAAGCCGCTTCCAAATACCGTATCTTTTCTGCAGAAGTTATCCACACCTAATTATCAAAATTTTATACTATTGAATTTTTCAAAATTGAGTATTTGGGCAGAAGCAGCCCGACCTAAAACTTTAGCGGCTGCCTTAGTACCGGTACTTGTCGGAGCTTCACTTGCCTATCAGGCGGATGTTTTAAATGTAATCAATTCCGCTGTGGCTTTGATTTGCGCTATACTTATTCAAATTGGCACTAACTTTGCCAACGATTATTTTGATTTTGTAAAAGGCTCTGATACTGAAGATCGAATTGGTTTTCGCAGAGCTACGGCATCAGGATTAATCACCGCAAAGCAGATGCTTAACGCTACCATCCTTACAATGGGGCTGGCTTTTTTATTGGGTTTATACCTGGTGTGGGTGGCCGGATGGATAGTTTTAATCGTCGGTGTACTCTCTTTGATTTTTGGAATATTATACACCGGTGGCCCTTACCCACTCGGCTATAATGGGTTGGGAGATTTATTCGTATTCATATTCTTTGGCATCATTGCAGTTATGACAACTTTTTATGTAAATGCACTGGAATGGTCGGTGTCATCATTTTGGGCATCACTTGCAGTTGGAGCATTGTGTGTAAATATATTAGTCGTGAATAACCTTAGAGATATTGAGCAGGATAAAATAGCTGGGAAAAAAACCCTGGGGGTGTTGTTTGGTGAAATGAGCCTCAAATACGAATATTTACTTATGTTCTTAATTGCGTTTGCCATTCCCCCTCATTTTTATGTTCAAATGAATTACAATTATTGGATATTACTTCCTTTTATATCCCTGCCGATTGCCATTATATTTGTGTATAAAATTTGGACAGAAACAGATAAAACACAGCTAAACCCAATGTTAGAACGAACTGCTCAATTTATGGTACTTTTTGGAATTCTGTTTTGTATTGGAATTGTGTTGAACTGATGCTACAATATTTTAAATATCATATTCCGTTTAAAAAACCCTTTATAGTCTCAGGAAATGAAATTACTTACCGGGAAGGTATAATCTTGCATTTCCGTGAGGGTAATATTGAGGCTTATGGGGAAGTAGCTCCCCTGCCTGGCTTTTCAACCGAGACATTAGCAGAGGTTGAAGAAGTTTTAAAAGTTAACAAGAAGCATTTACAGCAATCCATTCAAGACGGAAATGGTAAAGAGGTTTTAAAAGTTTTGAATCAAACTCACCAATTCCCATCCCTTAGTTTTGGTTTAGATACTTTACTACATGATCTGGCGGCTAAACGCACACGCACTTCATTGGTTCAATATTTATTTCCTTCTTTTAGCGGATCCATTTTGACTAATGCTACCATCCCCATCCAAAATAAAATGGAAACACTGGCAGCAGCAAAAAAATATATTGATGCCGGTTTTCAAACCTTAAAATTAAAAGTAGGCCGCGATTTTTCAGTTGAATCTAAAATTATTAAACAACTCAGAACCCAGTTTCCCCGGATTAAAATCCGAATTGATGCTAATGAGGCATGGACCAAAAAAGAAGCCATACAAAATCTCAAAGCATTGGAAGCATTGAATATTGAATATTGTGAACAACCGGTTTCAAGAGAAAATTTATCGGATTTGAAAGAGGTAAAAGAAGCTGTTAAAATACCTGTTGCCGCCGATGAATTTATCAGGAACATAAATGATGTTAATAAAATAATAGAAAAAAAAGCTACCAACCTCCTTATTATTAAGCCAATGCTGATGGGTACATTTAATAATATTTTCGTAACAAAAGAGGTTGCAGATACTCATAACATTGAACTGATATTCACAACTTTATTTGAAACTGCCGTTGGTCGTGCTGCTATTGCTGCAATAACTGCCGGTTTATGTGGTGAATATCGGGCACAGGGTTTAGC
>JBBDLQ010000066.1:16398-28359 GCA_040878765.1 Balneolaceae bacterium
GTTGAAAAAAAAGCAGATTCCCTGAAATGGCCGGTTGCTTTCATTTCGGAATCAAGCGATATGTTAATATTTGGCATTGCGGCTTGCTGGAAACTTGGTATTCCATTCATCCCTATTAATCCAAATATAAAAACAGAAGAACTCAGATCGTATCTGGAGGCTTTAAAACCCGTTCTCATATTTTGTGACACAGCGAACCGGTCTCGTCTTGGAGATGATAATGTGGTTAAGATGGATGAAAACTTTTTTCTAAATTCATTTAATTACGATATCCGGAATATGGATTTGCCCGATCCTGAATCCATAGATGAGTCTGAAATATTTGGTTACTTCTTTACCTCTGGAACCACCAGCGAGCCTAAGATAGTGCCCCTGAAACGCCGGCAAATACTTTCAGCTTCAAATGCATCGTCTCAAAATTTCAAACCAGATCCTAATCATTATTGGCTACTTTGCTTGCCCCTGAATCATATTGGGGGAATTTCTATCATTTTGAGATCTGTTCTCTACGGAACAGCCATATACCGAATGGGCGATTTTGATGAAGAAATGGTCAAAGAATTTTTAAGTGAAAATAACCGGTTTCAAGCCGCTTCGCTGGTTCCTACTATGCTTAAACGACTTTTGGATGACCCTCTTTTTCATACGCACCGTGAATTTAAATCTATCCTGCTTGGTGGCGGCCCAATTTCAATTGAGCTGCTAAAAAAATCTGCAGAACGCGGAATCCCGATCGTATCAAGCTTTGGGATGACGGAAACATGTGCTCAAATTATTGCTAATCCACTGCTGGCCCCTTCCGGTATGTACACTCCGTTAAAAAGCGTTGGCAAGCCTTTTCCACCTAATGAAATGCAAATTCGGGATGATAATGGCAGGGTGCTTGGGAAAAATCAGTCGGGCGCTCTTTGGCTGAAAGGTCCGCAGGTTTTTGACGGTTATTATGATATTGAAAACAATGAAGACTTCTTCGACAAAAATGGCTGGTTTAACACGGGAGATTTTGGCCATATAAACGGTTTCGGTCATTTATTTATTGAATCACGGCGAACCGACTTAATTATTACCGGCGGTGAAAATGTTAATCCCAATGAAGTGGAACAGGCTATACAAAAATTACCATCTATTGAGCAGGCTGTGGTTATTGGATTACCTGATGAAGAATGGGGACAAAAAGTTACAGCAGTAGTTACCCTGAAAAATGGAAAGACTCCTGAGTTAGATGAAATCCGGGAACAGCTGAAAGAATCGCTAACAGATTTTAAGATTCCCAAAGAATTGAAGATTGTGAAAGACTTTCCTAAAACAAACACTGGAAAAATTAAACGCTGGGAATTGGTGAAACGATTTAAGTGATAAATTTTTATTTCAAATTGTTTAGCGCATTAAAATAATGCTAATGTATTGCCTCTCTCTTCCTGTAAAATAAATATCTGGATATTCACATTTTCCCTCTTAAAAGTCTGTGGCTTTGATTAGATTTGGGTGCACATAACCAGCATCTACAGTAATGAAAAATCCAGACGACATTCTTAAGAGTATTCAAAAATCAGGGGCTGCAAAAGTTCTTATTGCAATTACCGACATTGACGGAATCCTGAGAAATAAACTTATCTCAAAAGAAAAATTTCTGAAAGCAGCCCGTTCAAAGCTCGGTTTTTGTAATGTAGTATTTGGCTGGGATATGAATGACGCCGTGTACGACAATTCAGAAGTTACAGGATGGCATACCGGTTTCCCCGACTCCATGGTTTCAATAGATTTAAGTACTCTTAGAGAAATTCCCTGGAATAATAATATACCACTGCTGCTTGGTGACTTTAGCGAATCTGAAGATCTTGCAGAGGTATGTCCACGCTCTCTGCTTAAAAAGATTAAGCAACAAAGTATTGATATGGGTTTCAAACCCATGTTCTCAAATGAGTTTGAATGGTTTAATTTCCGGGAAACACCCCAATCCCTAAAAGAAAAAAATTATACAAACCCCACTCCTCTTACTCCCGGCATGTTTGGTTATTCGGTGCTAAGATCTTCCCAAAACATGGATTTCTTTAATGATATTTATGATTTAATGCGGAAATTCAAGGTCCCGTTAGAAGGCTTACATACCGAAACCGGTGATGGTGTGTATGAAGCTTGTATTGAATATTCCGATGTTTTGGAAGCCGCCGACCGTGCCGTATTGTTTAAAACGGGAATTAAGGAAATTGCCTATCAACATGAAATTATTGCCAGTTTTATGGCAAAATGGAATATAAATCTACCGGGTTGCGGCGGACATATTCACCAAAGTTTATGGGATGAAGATTCCGAGAATAATCTCTTTTTTGATGGAAATAAAGATCATAAAATGAGTGCTTTACTGGAACATTATTTAGCCGGGCTATTACATTGCCTTCCGCATATTACTGCAATGTATGCACCCACCGTTAACAGCTACAAACGATTGGTAGAAGGTTCCTGGGCGGCCACAACAGTTAGCTGGGGAGTTGAGAACAGAACTACAGCCCTTCGGGTTGTAAATCACGGGGCTGAATCTATGCGGCTGGAGACGCGGGTGCCGGGTGCTGATGCAAATCCTTACCTTGCAATGGCTGCAAGTTTGGCTTCAGGTCTGTATGGCATCAAACATAAATTGCCGCTTAATATTAAGCCCACTATTGGAAATGAATATGATAACAAGCCTTCTGAAAAACTACCAAAAACACTGGCTGAGGCTATCAGGAATATGAAAACATCGAAAATTGCCAATGAATTATTTGGAGAGGAATTTGTCAGCCATTTCATAAAGACAAGAGAATGGGAATGGAATCAGTTTTCTAATTCGGTTACTGATTGGGAGATGAAACGCTATTTTGAAATTATTTAACTAACCTTATTTATGACATTTATTGATTTTAATGAAATTGTGAAAAAAGCCTGGCGGGAATATGATCCCACCAGAACTATTATCTCTATTACTGATATCAGTGCAAAGGTTTCTACAAATCACGTTTATCGTGTTACTTTTAAAGACGGCAACATCATAATTGCCAAGCTCTCTTATTTTGGAAAATATGAACACTTTGTGGAAGATCATTCCATTATAAATTCCCTGTCAAATAATCTGCCCGAACCATTTGAAAACTTTCTTGCACGTTCGCTCATAAAGGAGAATTCACTATTTGTTCATCGGCATCAATCCCCTTTAATTGATGCCTGGGTTGTGTTTTACCGGCCAATTAAAATAAAGCGTAAACCACCAAAACGGCTCAATGAAGATCAAATTCAGAAACTTGCCGGGGAATTTGCACGATTTCATAAAGCCTGCCATACTATCAGGAATACTCTTCCATCCTCCTCAAAAACACTTCAGGTTGATATTAATCACTTGCTGGAAATATTAGAAACTGATTACGGAAAACACGAATACCGCATGCACCTCGATTTGATAAAGAAACACAGCCATCGGTTTCTTGAATACACTGAAAAACTAAATCCTAAAGATCTTGCTACGATCCCTGTTTTCGTTGACTGGAATATTGGGAATTTTTCAGTGACCCCGCAGTTTAAACTTTTTTCACGCTGGGATTACGATTGGTTTCGCATGAGTTCCCGTATGATCGATTTCTACTTTTTTGCTCGAATTACATCTGATATTGGTGACCGCGCCGACTTCAGTTACGATATTGACCCGGTAATGCAAGATCGTTTTAAAATATTTTTAAAAGCCTATCACCAGGAATATCCACTCACCGAAACAGAAATTCGTTTTTTAAAAGAAGCGTATCGTTTTTTTATTTTGAATTATGTGGTTAAATACGGTAAGTATTTTTTCCATGATATAATTGCTACTAAACTTCAGCGTGAAGCCTATGAACGGTATCTCCCACAACTGGATGAAAAATTTAATCCGGAACCTATATTAAAAGCCCTAAATTTATAACAATGAATATCAGAGTCCCTTCTTTTCGTGAAATAGTAAAAAACTATAAAGCCGTTTTTATTGATTCCTATGGCGTACTGAAAAATCATAAAGGCCTAATTGAGGGAGTACCCGATACCATTGCATTTTTGCGTGATGAAGGTATTATTTTCAGAGTACTTACCAATGATGCCTCACGCAGCCAAACACAGCAGGCTGAAGTATTCGACCGCCTTGGACTTAAAGATTTATATGTGGATGAAATAATTACCTCGGGCATGTTGGCTAAACAATTTTTGGAGCACAAAATAAAAGATGGAAAAATTGCTTACCTGGGAACCGAAAATTCCGCTGAATATATTTTGCAATCAGGGTTGGAACATATTGCCGTTCGGGATATTGACCTGGATAACCTGGATGATATTTCTGCTTTTGTATTTTTGGATGATGAGGGCTTCGACTGGAATACCGATATTGACATCACCGTAAATTTCCTTCGAAAGAAAACAGTGCCGGTAATTGTAGCTAATTCAGATAAATATTACCCGGTTTCAAAAAATGATGTGTCGGTGGCAACGGGAGGAATAGCCAAACTTTGTGAAAGCATGCTCAATAAAAAGTTCATTCACTTTGGAAAACCTGACACTCAAATGTTTAATTATGCCTTTGATCATTTAAATAGCTCCGGTACTACTTACGATAAAAATGATATCCTGATGGTAGGCGACACACTGGGTACCGATATTTTAGGGGGAAATAAATTCGGCTTAAAAACCATGCTTGTGCTAACTGGTAACACCCGCTCCGATAATGCGGAGTTGTGGATAAACTCAACGGGTATAATTCCAGATTATATTTGTGATTCTATTTTGGGGTAAAAATTCACCAAATACAATACATCCTGAAAATTTTTCACTTTCTAATTTTCTAATTCAATTAGAAAATAAGCTCCGGAATTAGATGGTGTATTGCGAATCTCCAATCTTTTTATACCCAGGTCTTTCACAATAATCGCATCTACCATTAAATGCTCTCCCCAATCACGTATTTCTATCTCTTCCTCAAATAAAGGTGAATAGAACCTTTTCAAATCCAACCCATTTGAATAATTACGGTAATAATATTCCAAACTCGAACAGGCTTGTTCTCTAAATTGGAAGTTGAAATTAAGTTCACCATTTTCAAATTCATCTATTGTAAATATTAAAGTATCATTCTCTATTGGTATTTCCTTTTTTTCAAATGAATCATGACCTGAACAACCATCCCCTTGAATTGTATATTCTCCGTTTAGAATCTCTTCAATCCAGTAAGTTTTTTTTGACTCCTCATTATCAACTTTGGTAACTGTCCATACCGCTTTTCCCGAGTATATATCAACTGTATTTGGTCTATTTGAGCTTAAATGATAATCATATTGCCAAGAATTATTCACCTCAAGTGAAATGTATTCATCCCTAATTTCATTAGGCTCTAATTCTGTATTCTTCATGATACTACAATTTTCCCCACAAACATTACCAAATTCATGAGCCTCGCCCCCGAACTCAAGATTATTAGGATCGATTTCCACAATTTCATCGACTATTAGTTCCTGTGTATATACAAATTCTTTTTTTTCTGTTGTTAAATTCTCTAACCTAAAATAACCATCCTCACCTGTAGTAACTGTCTGAGTAAAAATCTTATATTCATTTATCAACTCATAAATATCTACCTTCACATCAGGAACTCCCGTAATTGCACCAAAAGTATTATTTATTCTTACTACCGTTCTTCCTTCTAAAGTTCTATTTCCCTCAATATTCGGGGAGACAAATAAATCCCTGTTAATCTTTTCATGTTCTCCCTCAACTGATAAGGATACAAACATTGTATCCAAATTTTTATACAGAATTGCTACTGTATATGTGCCTTTTTTAATTTCACTTATATTATATAATCCTAATTCATCAGTAGTATCTTTTTTGTTTGAAATAATTACAGTAGCATTTTCAAGAGGCTTAACATCTTGTTCAATCATAATACCAACAGTACCTGAAACTGTGTAAGAAATTTCATCACTATTGCCCACTAAATTACATGACACTAAAAATATGTTACACATTATATAAAATGTAATAATCAGATATTTTCTTTGAGAAAAAATTTGCATGAAAGTAAATGAAGTTTCTCGCATCTGTAACCTAAATAGGTTGATTAAATATAGGTACAAAATCAATCCAACCCAACCCGCTTAAAAATAAAATCCACATTTCGGGTATGATGATCAAGGTCAAAAGCATCATCAATTTCATCCTGTGTTAATTCAGTAGTGATTGTCTTGTCTGATTCCACAATTGGCTTAAAGAGTGTTTGCTCTTCCCAGGATTTCATAGCCAGTGGCTGAACGGTATCGTAAGCCTGTTCGCGCGGCATTCCTTTATCGATCAATTTGTGAAGAAGACGCTGCGAAAATACCAATCCTTGTGTTTTCCAGATATTGGCTTCCATGTTATCTTCAAAAATAACCAGGTTTTCTATCACTCCGGCAAAGCGGTTCAGCATATAATCCAATAAAGTAGTTGCATCCGGAATAATGATCCGTTCTGCAGAGGAATGGGAAATATCGCGCTCATGCCAAAGAGGTATATTTTCATAAGCGGTGACCATATACCCGCGCAGTACCCGGGCACAACCTGAAATATTTTCCGAGCTAATGGGATTTCTTTTATGCGGCATAGAAGATGAACCCTTCTGCCCTTTTCGAAAAGCCTCTTCAGCTTCCCTCAGCTCACTCCGCTGCAAATGGCGGACTTCCACCGCCATCTTTTCCATAGTAGATCCAATAAGCGCCAGCGTGGATAAATAATAGGCGTGCCGGTCGCGCTGAAGGGTTTGGGTTGATATGGGCGCAGGCTTAAGCCCTAGTTTCTCGCAGGTATATTCCTCCACTTCCGGCGGAATATTAGCAAAAGTACCCACCGAACCTGATAGTTTTCCAAACTCAACATCATCTGCAGCCGTTTTGAAACGCTCAAGATTCCGGTTCATCTCTGCATACCATAAGGCACATTTCAAGCCAAAAGTTGTTGGTTCGGCATGGATACCATGGGTTCGCCCCATCATCACCGTGTATTTATGGGTTTTTGCTTTTTCGGCCAAAACACTCACAATTCGCTGAAGCCCTTCCAAAAGAATAGAATTCGCTTTTTTAAGGCGAACACCCCAGGCGGTATCCACTACATCGGTAGAAGTTAGTCCGTAATGCACCCACTTTTTTTCATCCCCTAATGTTTCAGAAACAGCGCGGGTAAAAGCCACAACATCATGCCGGGTTTCAGCTTCAATTTCTTTGATACGTTCTACATCAAAACCAGCATGTTTATAGAGCTTGTCAACGTCCTCCATAGGAATTTTACCCAATTTTTCCCATGCCCAACAGGCGGCAAGCTCTACATCCAGCCAGGCCTGAAATTGTGATTCATCGGTCCATAGTTCCGACATTTCTTTTCGTGAGTAGCGAGTGATCATGTAACAATAATTTATGAATTCAAATTTTCCGCTCAAAGATAGTGCTTTTCCGCCTGAGGATTAAGCCGGATTACGATCCTCATTTAAATTTCGGAACTAAAAAACTTAGTAATCTGGAAGCGGTTCCATTATTTAATTTCATTAATTTTACGCTTCTTCTTTTTTAATAATGCGTAATTCATTTTTTAATTTAATTTATTTGTTTGAATATTGATTTATCCTAATTATTTTAGTCCCGGCTTTAAGCAACGGTTTAAAGCTTCACTCTCTCAACATTAACTAAAGACTTAAAAAATGAAGTTACGATACGGAATAATACTAACGATGCTGTTATTGGCTTTCAGCACAACAGCTTTTGCTTTCCCGGAGGCTTCTAATGAAGTAGCGGATAAAGCGGAGGTACTTATACAAACAAACGGAAATGAATACTCATCCATGGAAGAATTTGAGGCTTCAACCGACTATATCAAATTCATTATCAACAACCTTTGGATTTTGATCGCAGCCTTTATGGTTTTAATGATGCACCTTGGCTTTGCAACTGTAGAAAGTGGTTTAACACAAGCCAAAAATGCTGTAAATGTCATTTATAAGAATGTTTTCATTTTAACAATCGGTATTCTTTTATATGCTTTTGTCGGATTTCAAATAATGTATCCGGGTGATTTTAACGGATTCTTCGGATTTGGAGGTTTCGGCATTGGTTTCGATCCCGATAATCTGGTTGGTATGCTCACCCCGGCATATGGACTTGATATGACTATCTGGACTGATTTTATTTTCCAGGCGATGTTTGCAGCAACGGCTGCAACTATTGTATCTGGTTGTGTTACCGGCCGAATTAAACTTTCAGCTTTTATGCTATTCGGAATTTTACTGTTAACGCTCAGTTACCCCATTACAGGAAGCTGGCACTGGGGTGGTGGCTGGTTATCCGAATTAGGATTTTATGACTTTGCCGGATCTACCCTTGTTCATGCTGTAGGCGGTTTTGCCGGCCTTGCCTGTGTTCTTTTGTTAGGCCCCAGAACCGGTAAATATGAAGGCGGAAAAATTCATGGGATTCCTGCTCACAACATTCCACTTGCTACCGTAGGGGTATTTATTCTTTTCCTCGGCTGGTTTGGCTTTAATGGTGGTTCAGTGCTAAGTGCAGATCCTGCAGCTGTATCATATGTATTTGTAACTACAGCTTTAGCTGCATGTGCTGGCGCAATCGCAGCTATGATAACAACTCAGCTGGTTATGAAAACCTTGGATGCACCTATGGCTTTAAACGGTATTTTAGCTGGGTTGGTTGGTATTACAGCTGGTGCTGATGCCGTATCCGTAATGGATGCCGTTTATATTGGCGCTATTGCCGGTGTAATTGTTGTACTCTCAATAATTATGTTTGATAAACTCAAAATTGATGATCCGGTTGGTGCTATTTCAGTACACGGTGTGGTCGGTATTTGGGGAACCTTAGCTGTTGGAATATTCTCGGCAGAGGCAAGTTTTGGCATTCAATTGTTAGGTACTCTTTCTATTGTAGCTTATACATTCGTCTTCTCTCTGATTGTATTTGGTGCAATCAAAGCAGCTATGGGTGTTCGGGTATCCAAAGAAGTTGAATCTGACGGACTGGATATCTCTGAGCACGGAAATCATGCTTATCCTGAATTCTCACCTTATAAAACATCCGAACTCGGTGCTTTTGCCGACTAATGGTATACATCATATAGAGTGACATGAAGGGAGAAAACACTGCAATCTGGTAGCTTCACTCCCTTCATTCCTCCTATTAAAATTCAATAACATTGTTCCTATAAAGGAACCAGACCAAATTCATTTTACCAAAATTTTAATCTCACTCATCAAAAACCTATAAAAATTTAAATACTATGAAGACTTCACTAAAACTCACAAAAATTTTAAAAACAAGCTTTCTTACCCTGTTAGGTGCTTTATTTTTTAGCACCTTAAATCCTCAAACCGTTCAGGCACAGGAGGTAACTACCGGGGTAGACCTCTACAGCACCTATGTTTTCCGTGGTGTTGCTTTTTCCGGACCTTCATTACAACCTTATGTTGAATTTAGCTCAGGCAGTTTTGCTGTTGGGGCCTGGGGTTCTCAGGGTTATGATGGTTTCCAGGAAATGGATCTTTACGCCGGATATGAATTCGATTTCGGCCTCTATCTCGGTTTAACGGATTATTATTATCCCGGCACCCCGTTTTTTTCCTATACAGAAGATCCCGCTAACGGAGATTTTTCAAGTCATGCGTTTGAAATTAATGCTGGATATAGCATTGAAGATTTTTCCCTATCCGCAAATTACATTCTTAACGAATCCTCAGGAGCCGGTTCAGCTGGTGGCGACCTGTATTTTGAAGCCGGCTATAGCTTAGGTGCTACCGATTTATTTGTGGGTGCCGGAGACGGATGGCATTCAACTGACGGGGAGTTTAATGTTGTGAATGTAGGCTTAGGTACCAGTAAAGATCTCGTCATTACCGACACTTTTACTATTCCACTTAGCGGGGCAGTAGTTTTTAATCCGGATTCCGAACAATTCTATATTTTTGTAGGATTGTCGTTCTAAACCTCCAAATAATCACCTTTAATTAGCTAACACAAACCGGATGGCAGATTTCGCCCTCCGGTTTTTTTATTGAACAGGAATTTTAAGCGTTCTTCCTTTCTCAATAACTGCATTCAGCTCTACCTGATTGATAATTGCAATGTCTAATGGGGTGATTTCCATGGGGAGATTTGCCGGGAGTAATTCTGTAAAAGCCGCTTCGTTAGATGCTGTAATTAATTTAATGCGAACAGGTTTAACATTTAATTTTTCTGAATTTGTCAATTTCTTGAAACCAGAAGGAATCGAGCTAAAACTTGATTCATAATTTTCAAATTGATTGGTTTTGGTGTAATTCAGAAATCGATAAATATTTCCGTTATACTCCAAAGCCGTCAACTGAAGTTTAAGTTCTGAACCGTCTTGAGCCTGTGCAGTTGCTATTCCTTGATATCCCGTTAAGCTATTGCTTGTATAATTGCCCTGTTCAATGGTAGTTATTCCCTCCTGATTCAAAAAAGTCTGAACAGAAGATTCCGTAGAATTATTTTCTGAATCGATAGTGAGCTGCATAATTGCGTCCTGGGTTTCATTAACCATAATCACCGAAGAAGTTTGATTATGTAAATCAAATCCAGATGGAACAGGGAACTGAAATTCCAGATCCGGATGATAGAACATACCATCCTCATAAAAACCCTCACGAGGATTTTCACCAAACATGATATTATCTATCATTGATAAAAACTCTTCTTTATCCAAAATGGTTTGCTCATAACCTCTCTCAGCCCATTCTTGTGCAAGTTGTGGTATAGTTACTTCTCTCTCACCTGGATCAGGGTGACTTGATAATAAAGTCGGTATTCCACCCCCTTCGCTTTCCGTTATTCGTTTCAATGAAGTGAAAAATGCGGCACCTTCGGCGGCCATATATTTTTTCATTGCTGAATATTCAACACCAAGAGCATCTGATTCCCTTTCCGCATCCCGGCTATATTTTAAAAACATAAGCTGTGCCGTTTGGCTGCTAAGCTGTAGAATTTTACCGCCATCATACCCAAGCGATTGTCCTAAAATGGCTCCCCCAATAACCGCTAATTGCCCAAACTGTTGCGTGGCAGCTCTTTGAGAAGCATGGCGCGCGGCAACATGGCCAATTTCGTGTCCTAATACCACAGCCAGTTGTGCTTCATTTTCAAGATGTGCCAATAAACCGCGAGTCACATAAATATAACCGCCGGGCAAAGCAAAAGCATTTACTACCGGGCTATTCAGTACTCTAAAGGTAAACTCGGTATTTCGAAATTCTTCCCGGGCATCCTCCCTTTGCAAATGGCTGACTTCGAGCAACGCCTGACCTAAATCCGAAACATAATCCGAGAGGACATCATTGTCGTATAATCCAAATTGGGCAATGATTTCCTGATCTGCTTCAGCTCCTATTTGCACTTCCTGCTCCCAGCTATAACCAAATGCACGTTTATTTCCGGAAACCGGATTCACACCGATCTTCATGCAACCGTTCACTAAAACAGCGGTTATCAATATTACGGTAAAATAGATCGATCTTGTTTTCATGGTATTGATTTTAATTCGGACTTTGAGTCTACTACCAGACTAATTCCAAAAACCGACTTTTGTTTCCATTAACAGGAAATTAAGATACAATATTTACTTCAGGAGTAAGTGAAACACCAAATCTTTCTTCAACGGATTTTTGAATTCGCTGAGCCAGCTCCCATATCTCTGTCCCAGTGGCGTTCCCATAATTTACTATCACCAATGCCTGCATTTTGTGAACACCGGCATCACCAAAGCGTTTCCCCTTCCAGCCACATTGATCTATTAACCACGCGGCCGGTATTTTCACGTCTTCACCAGATGGATAATGAGGTATTTCCGGGTATTTGTGGTAAAGTTTTTCAAATTCTCGGGTAGAAATCACCGGATTTTTAAAAAAGCTGCCTGTATTTCCAATTT
>JBBDLQ010000066.1:28459-34528 GCA_040878765.1 Balneolaceae bacterium
GCTAAATTTTCAATTCCTCCCCAACCATTGTCGGTACAATATAGCACAAGGTCGTGCCAGTTTTCGCCGGCCCCAACACTTAATAAGATCTCATCCTCATTCTCTTCAGCAATATTAATTCCTTTAAGAGCAGTGTGAATTAATAAACCTGAAAAATCCCTGATAAAAAGCACATTACTGCCACCGCCCATAATAAATTTAGAAAGATCCTTAAAATCGGGATTGTTAAAAATTTCCTTCAGTTGGTTAACCGATTTCACGGATACAAAATACCGGGCTTTTGCAGCAAGCCCCATGGTGTTATAATTAGTAAGATCGAAGTTTTCCTGAATAGAAAGTGAATAATTCATGCAATTTTACTCAGCCGGAGATTGAACTTCTTTTGGGCTATCTATTTTCACCCGAACTTTTTTAATCCGGTTATTTTTCACAGAATGTACCGTAAGTTCCAGGTTCTTATAAGTAATACGCTCTCCTACCATCGGCAGGCTTTCGGTAAGGTGATAAATTAATCCGCCAAGGGTTTCAAATTCATCTTCTTCAGAGGAGATAATACACTCCAGAATTTCTTCCATATCATCCAGATTAATTTTTGCATCAAAAATATAAATTCCACTCTTAAATCGGGTGAAAAGAACTTCCTCATCCCCGGAATCATCAGATATATCACCAACAATTTCCTCGAGGATATCATCCATGGTAACTATTCCTTCCGTGCCGCCATACTCATCAACTACAATTGCAATGTGGGTTTTTTCCTGCTGGAAATCACGCAAAAGGTCGTCCAGCTTTTTAGTTGCCGGTATAAAAAGTGCTTTACGTGAAACGGTTTTCCAGTTAAGCGATGGTTCTTCCTCTTCGGCGTTTAAATAGGGTAAAACATCTTTGGCATAAAGCACCCCAATTATATTATCCAGGTCATTTTCAATCAATGGCATGCGTGAGAGCCCATTTTCACGAATTTTAGTAAGCACATCCTGCAATGATTCATCAATGGATACGGCAATAATATTGACTCGTGAAGTCATAATTTCCCGCACGGTAATATTTCCAAACCCAATCACATTTTCAATAATCTCCCGCTCATCTTCTCTGATTGATCCTTCCTGCTCACTTACTTCTGCCATTGTGCGAATATCTTCGGATGTCATTTTACTAGCTGGTTTCGGTAAATAACGCTCCAAACTTATGGTGCTGTCTGCAATCAGCTTGGCAAAAGGTTTCATCAGTATAAATAAAATATAGATAAAGGCACTGTTTGCCCTTGAAACCTTCAATGGATTATTAATAGCAATAATTTTTGGGGTGATTTCACTCAGAATTAAAATCATAAATGTCAATACAATCACCTCAACGGTAAAAATAATGACTTCAGAAAGTCCAAAAGCTTCAACTATATCACCCGTAATAACTGCCGCTAAAACCGAAGCCACAATGTTTGCAAAGGTATTACCAATTAAAATGGTAGCTAACAAGCGCCGGGGTTTATCCAGCATTTTTATAATTCGGTCGTCTGCAGCTCCTTTTGATTCGTCCTGTTTGAGCTCTTCCATTCGGTTCGCCAGCGAAAACAGGGCAACTTCAGAGCCTGAAAATACTGCGGAGAATGCCAATCCTAAAAACAGCACAAAAAGCTGTACTGCAAGTACTATCGGGTCTATTCCGCCCAACACGGAACTTTCACCTAATGTGAGAAGAGAATCTTGTACCAAACTTAAAGGATTGTCTAATGTATCCAATGCCTATGTTTTATTTATAATTGCAGAAATGTAACCATGCTGTTAGTTCCTGCAAAATAAAAGATTTTAGGTTAACCTGAGTAATAAATAAAAAAAACGGCACAAGAAATTCTCATGCCGTTTAATATGTATAGAATGATTTCCGGTTTAGAACGGAAGATCGTCATCCATGTCATCAAAGTTACTGTCTAACTCCACGTTGCTGCTCATGGGTTTGTTATCACCTTGATTTTGATTCTGAGCTTGTCCGCCACCTTGCTGATTACCACCGGCAGAACCGCCCTTGCTATCAAGCATTACCATGCGCAGTGCTTTAATTTCAGTAGTGTAACGTTTTTGCCCATCCTTGTCTTCCCATTGACGGGTTTGTATAGGACCTTCAATATATACCTTGGAACCTTTGGTGAGATACTGCTGACAAATTTCAGCGGTTCTTCCCCAGGCAACTACACGATGCCATTCGGTATTTTCCTGATATTCCCCATTACTGTCTTTGTAACGCTCGCTGGTAGCTATATTTAAAGTAGCTACGGCTGTGTTAGATTGCGTGTACCGTACTTCCGGGTCTTGCCCCAGATTTCCAATTAGCATTGCTTTATTAAGTGAACTCATAACGTATCCTGTTTTTTTCTGTTTCGTTTGCAATGTAAGAGTTAGTTCAGAACAATTCCTTACAAAAAAATTTCAAAAAATTTTAAATCATTAAGTACTACTTAATGATTAGATTTTAAAAAATCACCTTCAGATGGCTATTCCTGAATGAAAATCAGCAATAAGCAGGAATAAAATTAAAATCCATAATCGGTTTCTTTAACTGAATAGTAAAACTGATATAAACTAAAAATGTGATTCGTTCTGTATTTGCTAACTCAAATTCCAGTTTGTTGATTCGATAAACTTCAAATGAGTCAGTTAAATCATATGAACCTGCTTTTTCCAAGTAATCCTTTTCCCCAATTAAATTGTAACATTTCGGAATTTTTCTACTCTTTAATAATAAAAAAAGGACTTGCGATGATTTCAGAACAAATAATTGAAGATTATTTAGAGCATAAAAGCAATCTCAGCGAAATGATTCAAAAACTCAAAATTACCCTGCTGCTGATTTCAATAATTGGATTAATTTTCTTTTCCTTATAAATCTTTCTTCCCTTACATACCTAAAGTTTTAGACTTTCAGGAAATTCCGTTTTATCATAGTCGAAATAATGTTTTTATCGACTATGCTTATGAAAATTCCCTTTTGGCTAAAAATCGTTTTGAGTATCCTTATATGTAATGCAGTGGGGATAATTTCAAGTTCGGTTACATTTGATGCAATCCCCACATGGTATGCCGATCTCAATAAACCATCTTTTAATCCCCCTAACTGGATTTTCGGCCCCGCATGGACCATACTATATACGCTCATGGGAATTTCAGCAGCGGGAATTTGGGAATCTGGCATATATAAAAAAAAGGTGAAATTAGCCCTTTATGCTTTTGGAGTTCAATTAGCATTGAATGGAATATGGTCTTTTTTATTTTTTGGATTTAAAAGTCCCTTAATTGCTTTCATTGAGATTCTTTTCCTGATCTTTGCAATTTTAATAACCATGAACAGGTTCAAGGAAATTAAACCTTGGACAGCTTGGCTTCTTTTACCATATTTATTGTGGGTGGCTTTTGCATCGTTATTAAATTTGGCTATTTATATACTTAATTAATTCACAAATACACGGCTTGTAAATAAGGTATGACAAAAAAACCAAGTTGGGCTAAATCGGGACAATCAAATTGGGAATATCATGGACAAAAACGGCCAGAATTTGCAATTAAACCAAATACAGGTCAGGAATCGGTGTGGGATTATCCGCGCCCTCCAAAACTTGTGCCAGATGACAGGGAAATACTTGTAATTTTTGCTAATAAAATAATTGCCCATACCCGGAATGCGATCCGAATACTGGAAACTTCAAATCCCCCTGAATTTTATATTCCCCCTTCCGATATTAATGTGAAATATCTTAAAAAGACGACCGGGGAATCACGTTGTGAGTGGAAAGGGGAATCTATTTACTGGGATGTAATTGTTGATGAAGAAGTAGCCAAACGGGGAGCTTGGTCTTACCCTAAGCCTTCACCTGATTATAATAAAATTAAAAGCTACCTGAGTTTTTACCCCTCAAAAATGGATTGTTATGTAAATGGGGAGCATGTAAAACCTCAGCCTGGTGAAAATTATCGCGGATGGATCACTAAGGAAATTGTGGGGCCGGTTAGAGGTGAATCTGATAAAACGTATTTGTGAACCTGGCCTTTTAGATTCTGTTTTTAAGTTTATTTTCATTTAACCATCAATATTATTTATACACATGAATTTCAGAAAAATAATCTCGTTCATATTTGTCTTAGTGCTGATTTTATCCAACAGTGTTGCTGCACAAATTGATGAATCCTACTTTGATTATATGGATTTATTTGATCTCCAAATGGTATCGAATCCACAAATATCACCTGATGGAAATACTATTATTTACGAAAGGCATCAGTTTGATGTAATGACCGACAAACGTTTTGTAAATCTTTGGACCATTTCATTTTCTGGTGAAGATCATCGGCCTTTAACTTCTGGAAAAACCAGCTATGGCAATATGGTTTGGTCACCCAGCGGTGATAGAATTGCCTATACTTCTTCTGAAGAAGGTTCAACCCAAATTTATATTCGATGGAGGGATACCGGGGTTTCTGCTTCTATCACCAATCTTACAGATAGTCCCGGAGATTTGAGTTGGTCGCCAGACGGATCGCAATTACTTTTTTCGAAATTCGTGCCCGGCAGTCCATCTCGAAGCTTAGCAAAACTACCAACGCCGCCTGAAGGGGCTAAATGGGAAAAGGAAGCACAGGTCATTGATAAAGCCGTTTATCGCCGGGATGGCAGCGGATATGTGAAAGATGGATACACGCACCTTTTTGTGATTTCTGCGGAAGGCGGCGCTCCCCGGCAATTGACTTCCGGAGATTATGATTATGATTCACCCTCCTGGGCACCTGATAGTAAACATATTCTGTTTACTTCCGACCGTTCCGGAAATGCTGATCTTGACCCTAACAATGAGCAGATTTATGAAATAAATATTGAGACTGGAGAATTGAATCAAATAACAGATAAACGCGGCCCGCATAGTAATCCTAAAGTTTCCCCGGATGGAAAATTGATAACCTATACAGGATTTGAAGATCAGTTTCTCGGATATCAGTTAACCGATTTATTTGTAATGAACCGGGATGGTTCTAATCTGCGAAAAATATCGCAGGAAGTGGCTAACGACATTTCATCCGTTACCTGGAGTAGTGACAGTAAATCAATGTTTTTCAGATATACGGAAGACGGAATAGCTAAAGTTGGAAATATCAAATTGAATGGAAATTACACCGAAATTGCTCAACGTCTTTCGAGTTCAACCATTGGCCGACCATACAGCGGCGGGTCTTACTCGGTGGCTAAAAATGGACGCTTTGCTTTTACCATCGGCTCGCCTTTACAACCGTCAGAACTTGCAGCAGGACATTTCCCCACAAAAATGGCCAACCGTACCCTCACTAACATTAACGAACAGTTTCTCAAAGCCCATAAACTTGGAAAGGTTGAAGAATTCTGGGTTCATTCTTCCGTGGATGATTTTAAGGTTCAGGGTTGGATTATCACCCCGCCGGAATTCAGCCCAAATAAAAAATACCCAATGATTCTTGAAATACATGGCGGCCCATATGCAAGTTATGGTCCACAGTTTACCCCGGAATTACAACTGATGGCGAGTCAGGGTTATGTGGTGGTTTATACGAATCCGCGCGGAAGTACCAGTTACGGAGAAGAATTTGCAGCCTACATCAATTTCAATTATCCCAGTGAAGATCACAACGACCTGATGGATGCTGTTGATTATGTGCTTGAGCAAGGATATACAGATGTGAATAATCTGTTTATTACTGGTGGCAGCGGTGGCGGAGTTTTAAGCGCCTGGGCCATAGGAATGACCGATCGATTTAATGCTGCCGTTGTAGCGAAACCGGTTATAAATTGGTACAGTTTCGCCCTAACAGCTGACGGCTCCCCCTTCTACAGTAAATATTGGTTTACCAAAAAACCATGGGAAGATCCGGAGCAATTTCTCGAACGCTCTCCCATCTCGCTGGTTGGAAATGTGACTACGCCAACTATGTTACTCACCGGCGAGCAAGACTACCGAACACCGATGAGTGAATCCGAACAATATTATGCTGCCCTCAAACTTCAGGGCTTGGATGCAGTGATGGTGCGCATTCAAGGCTCCGGACATGGGATTGC
>JBBDLQ010000067.1:0-6849 GCA_040878765.1 Balneolaceae bacterium
ATTTTGTAAAGTAATAACTGCATCCGTAACATATGAGCGTCCGCTTGTGCGGGGTGGAATTAAGCAATACAGGCATTCCTTAAGAAAACCTCGTGGAAGAATTAGCTCTCAACAAACCTCACAGCAGCTTTCCGGATTACTTTTTTCAGCAGAAATAGAATCATCGGCCCCAAAAAATGAGCGCATGGAAAACCGCTCTCCCGAAAACTTTTTCTGAACCCGGATGGCATTGGCAATGGCAATTAGTGCAACCCCCACATCCGCGAAAATGGCTTCCCACATGGTTGCAAGTCCAACGGCGGCAAGAGCCATTACCAAAACCTTAATCCCCAATGCAAAACCGATATTCTGCCACACTACTTTATGTGTAAATTTTGCAATCCGAATAGCTTGAGGAATTTTTGAAGGCTGGTCGGTTTGAATTACCACATCAGCCGTTTCGATAGCCGCATCCGATCCTATTCCGCCCATAGCAATGCCTACATCGGCCAAAGTGATTACCGGGGCATCGTTCAACCCGTCACCAACAAATCCTACAATACGGCCGGGGTGAAGGGCTTCTTTCACTTTGTTGAATTTATCATCAGGAAGTAATCCTCCGTAAGCTTCATCTAATCCCAGTTGTTTGGCTATAAAATCGGTGGTTTGCTGGTTATCGCCCGAAAGCATGATAAGTTTTTTAACCCCTGAATTCCGGAGTTCTATGAGCGCTTCTACAGCGTCTGATTTTATTTTGTCGGCAATACGAATGGTACCAAGGTGTTGTCCGCCGGAAGCAACATAAACGAAGGTGGAGGGATCGGCATGTTCAAGACCGGAAACTGAAACATCGTGTTCTTCAAGAAGTTTCCGGTTGCCTGCCAATACTTCATCCGGTCCTATATTTCCTTTTAGTCCCCGGCCCGGTATTTCCTGAACATTCTCAGCATCTTGTATTTCTTGCCCATTGGTGTACTGAAGAATGGCTTTTGCAACCGGGTGCGAGGAATTCCGTTCCAATGAAGCTGCAAGAGTCAGTATTTTTGAAGGCTCGGCACCGTTAGCGGGATAGATATCCTGAACCTCAAACAGGCCTTCCGTCAATGTTCCGGTTTTATCTAAAAACAAGATTTCCATTTTACGAAGCTGATCGAGATAGTCGGAGCCTTTCAGCAGAATTCCATTTTGGGAAGCCGCTCCAATTCCCCCGAAATATCCTAGCGGAATGGAAATCACCAATCCACACGGACAGGATACTACGAGAAAAATCAACGCACGATAAAACCAATCTTCAAACACGTAAGGTTCCACAAAAAGCCACGGGACAAAAGTAAGGGCCACGGCCAGCCAAACAACAATAGGAGTATAAACTTTGGCAAACTTCGTCATAAAACGCTGCGTAGGTGCTTTGCGCTGGGCGGCTTCCTGAACCATATTCAAAATATCTGACAGACGAGAGTCTTCGTACCCCTTAGTCACTTTTATGCGAACCGGAATCAGTTCATTGACAGATCCTGCCCAAACTTCCTCTCCGGCATTGCGGGTCATGGGTCTGGACTCTCCCGTTAAAGCAGCAGTGTTGAATGAGGCACGGTTGGTAAGTAACTCACCATCAAGCGGGATTTTGGCTCCGGGTTTCACCTGAATGATATCTCCTATTTTTACTTCTGAAGGATGAACTTCTTCCGTACCTTCACCGCGTTCAACGACAGCCACATCAGGCTGCTGGTTGATGAGCGACTCTATCGAATACCTGGCTTTTTTGACGGCATTTCCCTGCGCATATTCGCCGATCATATAAAAGAGCATTACCGCCACGCCCTCGGCATATTCCCCGAGAATAAACGCCCCAACGGTTGCAATTCCCATCAGCAGAAACTCGCTGAAAATGGTTCCTTTTTGGATGGATTTGAAGGCTTTCCTCCAAACCGGAACACCCACAAAAAGATAGGATATCAGGTACAAAGGCAGGAAGACATATTCATTTGCCGGAAATAAAAGCCAGTATTGTGCTGCCAAAGCCGCAATCAAAAAAAAGGCCGACCAAAATACCTCGTAATATTTTTTTATGAATTCCATGAATGAAGTAGCATAGGTTATGAAAGATGAGTTTAAGGTATCGGAAGAGGTAATCGGAATCTTACACTTTTGTGTAATTCTTGTGCAGGATTGTGTTGTACTTATTACGGGAAGGAAGAATCTCCCGATTTGGATCCATTCAAAACAGCTTTGGAGCAGCTATAACTTCAAACCTCATCAATAGAAATGCGGCGGTTTTCTTTAATTTCGCTGAAGTGGGAAGGGGACAACCCGGTCTCTTTTTTGAATTGCCGTGAAAAGTGCTGTTGGCTGCTATAGCCAAGCTCGTAGGCTATTTCACTCAGGCTTTGCTCGCCATATACAATCAATTCTTTGGAGCGTTCAATTTTTTGGAGGATGTAGTAGCGTTCGATGGATTTTCCTTCCACCACCGAAAACAACCGGCTCAGCTGCTGATAATCTTTATGAAGCTTTTTAGAAAGGTAATCGGATAGCGGATTTTCCAATTTACGCCCGGTACGAGCCAGTTGAATAATAAGCTGTTTGATTTGCTCCACCAGCCGGCTGTTTTGGTCGTTGATCACATCAAAACCGTTATTTCTTACAACGTCTGTAAAGCGGTGTTGCTGTTCAGAGTCGATTGGTTCTTCCAGGGTGACTTCTCCCAGTTCTACCGTCTCTACCCGGAAACCGGCCTGCTCCAGTTCTTGCCTGAGTACCTCGCCGCAATGGCTGCACACCATGTTTTTTATGTGAAAGTGTTGATGATCCATATATTTTAAAAGTAGTAAAGCCGGGAGATCATTCCCAATAAAGTCTGTTGCGTATTTTACACAAACTTGTTCACAGTATTAAAAGACGTGTATAAATCACAAAGCGATTTTTGTCCTTTCTATTTTGGCTTAATCTTCCTTATTTATGCAAATCATCAATTCGATTGAATAAAGCGATTCACTCTTAACCTAACCAACCGCTATGAATACTATTCAGATCCGGCTGAGCTTTATGATGTTCCTGCAGTTTTTTATCTGGGGAGCCTGGTTTGTAACGCTCGGTACTTTTTTGGGGAACAACCTGGATGCCACTGACGGCCAAATCGGGATGGCATTTGCAACACAATCCTGGGGAGCCATTATTGCTCCATTTATTGTAGGACTAATTGCCGACCGTTACTTCAACGCCGAGCGAATTTTGGGGCTTATTCATCTTATCGGTGCAGTGTTGATGTACCTGATGGCCAATGCCTCCGACTTCACTCTTTTCTATCCTTATGTTTTGGTTTATATGATCTTATACATGCCAACACTCGCCTTGGTAAACTCCATTTCCTTCCGCACCATGAAAGACCCTAAAGCTGATTTTTCGAAAGTTCGTGTGTGGGGAACCATCGGCTGGATCGTGGCCGGACTTGTAATCAGCTACGTATTTTCCTGGGATTCAAGCCAGGCTATCAGCGATGGATTTCTGAAAAACACATTTTTAATGGCTGCTGCTGCCTCCGGAGTATTAGGGCTCTTCAGTTTCACCCTTCCTAAAACACCGCCAAAAATTTCAAGGGATGAAGAAGTTTCCATTCGGGAAATACTTGGCCTCGATGCCCTGAGTATGCTCAAAGACCGTAATTTTTTGATATTCTTTATCGCTTCCGTTTTGATTTGTATCCCGCTCGCATTCTACTATCAAAATGCGAATCCGTTTTTAGCGGAAATTGGGGTGAATAATCCAACTGGAATTATGACCATCGGGCAGGTTTCGGAAGTGCTGTTTATGCTGCTCATTCCGTTTTTCCTGACTCGTTTTGGAATCAAGAAAACACTTTTGATCGGGATGTTGGCATGGGCGCTTCGTTACGTAATGTTTGCGTATGGAAATTCTGGGGAACTGTTTTTTATGTTGATCATCGGGATTGCACTGCACGGTATTTGCTATGATTTCTTTTTTGTAGCCGGTCAGATTTACACGGACTCCAAAGCAGGAGAAAAATTCAAAAGTTCAGCTCAGGGACTCATCACCCTTGCCACATACGGCGTGGGTATGCTCATTGGTTTTTGGGCTGCAGGAAAAATTTCGGAATATTATACGGTAGGTGATTTACATGAATGGGAAATGATCTGGCTAATTCCCGGGGCATTTGCATTTCTGGTATTCCTCGTATATATCTTTGCATTCAAGGATGAGAAAATTGATTACGAAGATGTAGAAATTTAATTAAAGTGAATTGAAGTTTGTATTATTAAATGATCTCGAAAAATCCTTGAGGAGAGATTTTTCACACCCTAGCGTCCGCTTGTGCGGGGGCAGAATAAGAATGAATACTAATACAAGCAGCGCTTGCACGAGATAGTAATTTCCTGCTCGCTACGAACGCTCTGCGTCATAGCGAACAATTGGTAACGACGCAGAGCATCGTTACCATCATAAAAATAAAATATTTCGTGTTTTAGTGCTTTCAACCTCGCTATGAACGCTCTGCGTCGTAGCGAATAAATTAGTAACGATTCAGAGCGTCGTTATCAGTACCAACATTTCGTGGCATAAAAAATTGGAACGCTAAATAAGACTTTAAAATGCAAAACAGAAAACTCAGAATGGGAATGGTTGGTGGCGGAGTCGGTTCTTTTATCGGAGCCGTTCACCGGATGGCTGCGAACCTCGACGGACAAATAGAACTGGTATGCGGAGCTTTCAGCCGTGATCCCGAAAAATCAAAAAAAACCGGAGCAGAATTATTTCTTGATAAAGAAAGAGTGTACGGCTCCTACAAGGAAATGATAAAAGCCGAAAGCAAGCTGCCGGAAAATGAACGAATGGATTTTGTCTCCATCGTAACGCCGAATCATGTGCATGCGGAACCCGCACTTTTAGCGATGGAACACGGCTTCCCGGTCATCATCGATAAACCCCTTTGCTTTGATATGAAAGAAGCCAAAACCATTCAGGCCAAAGTTAAAGAAACCGGCCTGCCCTTTGCATTAACGCATACCTACACCGGCTATCCCATGGTAAAACAAGCCCGAAAGATGGTGGCAGATGGAGTAATCGGCCCGGTCAAAAAAATTACCGTGGAATATCCGCAGGGCTGGCTTTCTGAAAAATTGGAAGCCGAGGATAACAAACAAGCTTCGTGGCGAACTGATCCAAGTAAATCCGGGAAAGCCGGCGCTTATGGAGATATCGGCACCCATGCGGCAAACATGGCCGAGTATGTTTCCGGGCTGAACATCACCAAAGTTCTTTCTCAGCTTTCTAAAGTTGTTGAGGGAAGATTATTAGATGATGACGCCTCCGCGCTTTTAGAATTTGAAGGTGGAGTTCCCGGAGTTTTATCCTGTTCCCAAATTTCAGCCGGGGAAGAAAATAATATTAAAGTTCATGTATATGGCGAAAAAGGAGGTATAGAATGGCAGCAGGAAGACAACAACTCCCTCACTCTAAAATGGCACGGAAAACCGAATGAAGTGTATCGTACCGGAGTGGATAACGCGTATTTGTCTGAAACCGCTTTAGCCAATTCCCGCGTTCCATCCGGACATCCTGAAGGTTATCTTGAAGCTTTCGCTAATATATATCGAAATTTTGCGATGCATCTGAGGGCTCATTCATCAGGAGAAAATCACAATATGGAAATCTATGATTACCCCGATGTAGATGAAGGCGTACACGGCATGGCGCTGGTGGATGCAGTGGTAGAATCTACCGAGAAAGGCAACATTTGGGTGGAAGTGAAATTTTGAATGTTGAATTTTAAATGCTAAATGTTGAATGAGTCATTTAACATTTAGCATTCAAAATTAAAAATTACCATGAATACAATAAAAGGCCCCGCGATATTTCTCGCACAGTTTTTAGATGACAAAGAACCCTTCAACAACCTGAAAAGTATTTGTAAATGGACGAAAGATCTAGGTTACAAAGGCGTTCAAATTCCTGCCTGGGATACCAGGGTTATTGATATTATAAAAGCCCGGGACAGCAAAACCTATGCAGATGAGATCAAGGGGATTGTGGAAGATGCTGGTTTGGAAATCACGGAATTAGCCACGCACCTTCAGGGACAATTAGTGGCGGTTCATCCCGCATACGATATTATGTTTGATGGCTTTGCTCCTGACCCTGTTAAAAACAATCCCGAAGCACGACAAATGTGGGCTGCCGAACAGGTGAAGGCAGCTGCAACAGTTTCCCGCCATTGGGGCATTGATGTGATGGCAAGTTTTTCCGGCGCTCTGCTTTGGCATACAGTATATCCATGGCCGCAGCGACCGGCCGGATTAGTTGAATTAGGTTTTGAAGAGCTCGCCAGAAAATGGATGCCTGTTTTGGATCATTGTAAAGATGAGGGTGTGAAGGTTTGTTATGAACTTCACCCCGGCGAAGACCTCCACGATGGCGTGACCTACGAGCGATTCTACGAAGCCACCGGAAGCCATGAGAGTGTGGGAATTTTATACGACCCAAGTCATTTTGTGCTTCAGCAACTCGATTATCTTCAGTTCATCGATATTTATCACGAGCACATTGGGATGTTTCATGCCAAGGATGCGGAATTCAACCCAACCGGAAAAGCGGGGGTGTATGGAAGTTATTCGGGATGGGCTGAACGTCCGGGTCGATTTCGTTCATTAGGTGACGGGCAGGTTGATTTCAAAGCCATATTTAGCAAATTAAGTCAGTATGATTTTGACGGCTGGGCTGTATTGGAATGGGAGTGCTGTATCAAATCGCCAAAACAGGGAGCCAAAGAAGGAGCTCCGTTTATTGCTGATCATATCATAGAAGTCACCGAAAAAGCATTTGACGATTTTGCTGGCGAAGGAGCCGATGATGAGA
>JBBDLQ010000067.1:6949-34097 GCA_040878765.1 Balneolaceae bacterium
GAAGTCACCGAAAAAGCATTTGACGATTTTGCTGGCGAAGGAGCCGATGATGAGAAAAATCGCAGGATTTTGGGATTGGATTAATGGAAGTTGCTCCGGCTTTCAGGCCGGTGGAAAAGAAATCATTAAGCGATAAACCCGAGCCTTAGTTGGTTTGCAAGCAAATGTGTGTACCGAGGATTGGATTTTGCAGGCTTAAAAGTCATTTTTGCCAAAGCTTTGAATCAATTTTTATGCCATAAAACCTTCGGGGCAAAGCTTTCTTTTATTCGATTCTAATCACCGGCCTGAAGGCCGGTGCAACTACTTTTATGATCGGGATAATACCTCTTCCAAAAGCATCACTTTGTGAGAACTCACTTTAACTCAAGAATTTGCGATGAACCTGCCCAAGGCACTCTCCCGAAGGGATTCCTTTGGATCTTTGGAGGATTTTCGATTATCGAATTATGAACTAATTGAAGTTAAGGTTCATTTGTGGTACTCTTTTATGCAAAGTGAATTTGAATCACAAATCAGGATTAAGTAATGCTAATAGGCCTCATATCCGATACACACGATCACATTCCAAACCTCAAAAAAGCCGTCCAAATATTCAAGGACCGGAAAACAGATCTGGTTCTTCATGCCGGGGATTATTGCAGTCCGTTTATGATCCCGTTATTCGAAGGGCTGAACATGAAAGGAATCTTTGGTAATAATGATGGCGACAAATACCTGCTCATCTCAAAATTCCGGGAAATTGGAGCCGATATGGAAGGCGATTTCATGAAGGTGGAAGCCGGCGGGCTGACCATTGCAGTCTATCACGGAACCTATGCTGAAATAACGGAATCGCTAATCGAATCTGGCCGTTACGATGTTGTAGTTACCGGACACACCCACGAAATGATCCGCAAAAAAGTTGGCGATACTATTGCCATAAATCCCGGCACTGCAAACGGCTTTGATGGTAAGGCCTCCATCGCTTTTTTGGATTCGGATACAAAAGAGGTTGAGTTTGTAGAGTTGAATTGATGAAGAACCTGCGAGCGTCCGCAGGTTCTCGCTGCGTTCGGCTGGTTTTTTGATCTTGATAAATCAACTGTTTATTAAATCATAAAACAGAAATCCCGAAATCCTCTTACATTAAGTCAACAAAAGGAGAAAAATCATGTTTGAGCAATACAGAGTCAGAATTCAACACAAATCAAGACAACGGCAAATACTGAATGCCATTTTAACACTTGCGACGGGAATTCTGACGCTGATCTTCCCCAATTTTTTATACCTGATAGCCGGCGGATATCTGTTGGCTTTAGGCCTGATGTTCCTGGCTTTTCGGTTGCCGGCAGCATTTTCTTCACTGCCCATTGTTACGGGAATCCTGATCTTTATTTTTCCGGAATTAATACCCATCATGTTTGCTGCCTTTTTGGGATTATTTGGTTTGATGTTCTTATTCGCCTTTCAATTCAGTTTCCTGGGAGTGATCACGCTGATCATCGCCGTATTGATTATTATGAATCCTGATTCGGTGGCATACCTGATTGCCTTTTTCATGCTCATTTATGCCACATCAAATCTGCTTCAGTTTTATAAAGAGTGGAAGGCCAAAAAAGATGAATTTGATGACGGAGAGGTAATTATTGAGTAGAACTTTTAATTGTCTAATAACCAATACCCAAACTAAGGCGCACTCACCAGTACAATATTCTCGGCAATCAGCCCCTTGTCGTTTTCGGTGACATCAAACTCAAAAATAAGATCCCGGCTGGGCAGGTAGTTAGTATCAAAATCATCTTCAAATTGGGAGATGTGTGCAAATACGGTTTTATAAGGTGAGTCGGAGTCCCGGGAATCGGTAACCCAAAGCTGGTCGTTTTGTTTGGTTAGAAACCGCAGGAAGCCATAGCCTTCATCCTGGGTGAAATCGTAACAAACGCCCCGAACTCTTGATCCATTTGCCCCCCAATCATAAGGAGAGTCAATGGGAAGAAGTCCCGGGATCAAATATCCTGAAACAGACGAATCTACGGCTTTTTTCAGGGAAGAAGAGACGTTATCAAAACCAATTAATTCCACCCTGCATCCTTTATTTTGGAGTGCATTTACCACGCTGACGTAACTCCCGCTGCTGCTCAGCAATAAAACTTTATCGAGATGATCGCCCTGAACCAACATGTCTACGGCCATATCCATATCAATGGTAGATTTGGTGATTTTCTCCCCGGTCTCGTGATTGGTATATGTTTGAACAGGTTTCTCGGTCACTTTATATTCAAAATCACGAAGGACCTCACAAAATCGCTGGGTTTTTTTGCGGTATTCGGTGTCATCTTTCAGGCGCTCAGAATCATAACATAAATACACATTAAGCCGGGAAGCAACGCCTCCTCCCCTGCAGGCAAATTTTCTCAAAATATCATACCGCAAACCAAATCCCCCGTTCATAGTCACATTTACGGCGTCAACATAAATTCCAACCCGATCTTTTGTATTCATAATAATATCCCGGCGTGCTAATAAATTTTAAAATAATATCGAATGGAGTAAATTCCCCAGAACAAGTTTAACCTCAACCCCACCAACGTATTAACACAAAAAAACAGGTTATAATCAACTTTTATTGGTTATTTAAAAATACTCACAGACAAATCTGTCCATATTACTACCCCCTTGTCTCGTCCTGCACGCTTCGAGTTGGAGCGAAAATATGGCATCAAAAGTTAAATACAACTCATTAATCTGTTTTAAAACATTCATATTCAGTATCCTGAAAAATCAAATTCAAAATCCATCCCAAATATTAAATCAATATGAAACTATTAGGTTTTAAAGTCACCCGGAATGTATTGCTTATAGTGTTACTGGGCAGCGTAAATATCTTTGCACAAGATCCGTTAAGGTTTCAGGAAGAAGTAGAGAATATTACAAGCCATGAATTCAAGTTGGATCCTGATAAAGAAACAGTTGTTTTTACAGGAAGTTCAAGTATAAGAATGTGGAAAACTGTTCAGGAGAGATTCCCTTCAATTAATGCAATTAATACCGGTTTCGGTGGTTCACACATGAGTGATCTGCTGTATTATCTTGATGAATTAGTGCTTAATTACAAACCTGACCGGGTTTTTATTTATGAAGGAGATAATGACATTGCGGATAGTAAAAGCCCGGATGAAATAATGGTAACGACCAAAGAGGTGATTTCAAGAATAAAAGAAAAACTGCCGGAAGTTGAGATCTTTCTTATTTCAGCAAAGCCAAGTATTTTAAGATGGCATTTGAAAGAGAACTATGAAGAGCTAAATAATTCATTTAAAGAATTTAGTGAGACTGACAGCTCAACAGTGTACGTAGATGTATGGAATCCTATGTTGGAAGAAGATGGAACTCTGCAACAAGATCTTTTTTTAGAAGATGATTTACATATGAATGAAAAGGGATATAAGATTTGGGGTGAAGTGATAGTAAATCATATTAAATAGCCGGGTTAAACCTGATTTAAGCAATAAAAATTATACCTCGCTCCACGTTTGAGCGAAATTATGAGGCAAACAAAAAATTATTCTACTTTACTACAGAACGATAGGTGAGTCCAAGTACGGCTGTCATCCCGCCTAAAAACAACATCCCCGAAACGGCCCATTCATTATATCCCATTCCCAAAAAATAAGGTTTCAAATAATAGGCACCGGCCGCAATAAGCATCACTCCAAAACCGGAAACCAGTTTATACGGCACGCGGAATGCAGTGGTAGAGTAATAATAGATAATTAACGCCATGATACCGTAACTCAGTAAAGTGGCAATGGCAGAACCCATCATTCCTAAAAAAGGAATCATAATCAGGTTAGCCATTATCGTTACACCCGCCCCAATCAGGGTAATTTGCGGAAGCCGTTTGGTGGTCTCGCTGATGAAAATACCGGCCGAGAAGTTGATGTACCATCCTTGAAACCAGTAGGCCATTAAGAGGACGGGAATAATGTTTAATCCCTCCCAGAATTTTTCATCCACCAGGTAAAAATCCAAAATTGGGATTTTAATAGAGACGATCTGCTCAGCAAATAAAGCTACCGAAAGGAAAATCCCCGCTGCAGCAAAATTAAAAAAGCTAAAAGTTTGAGAGAAGGTCTTTGGAGCAGAATCATCCTCCGACTGACGCATAAAAAAAGGCTGCCAGGCCATCCGGAACATCTGCACCAGCAACAGCATGAACACCGCGAGTTTGTAACAGGCGCTGTAAATTCCCACAATATCATCCGGGGTGTATTCATTTCCATATAATTGCTGAACCGTATCGGGATTCATGGATTTCAGGAAAAAACGATCCAGCATTTCGTTGATGACGTGGCCAAATCCTGCGGGCACAAAGGGAAGCCCGAAGATCAGTGTTTTTTTGAGATAAGCAGTATTCCATTCCCCCATAAACATCGGGATGGTAATGATCCAGGTGGCTAATGCCGTTAACAGCGAAGAAGCAAGGTTACTGATAAACACCGCTTCGATGCCATAATCCAACCCTAAAATCAGGTAGAAATTCAGGCTGAGATTGACAATGACATTCCCTGTTTTGATAGCCGCAAAGGAAATAGATTTCCGTACCAGGCGAAGTTCAGCAAAAGGAACTACGGCAAGGGTATCAAAAAAGAGGATGCCCAGCATCATCCATAATATTGGATCGCCGGTCTCTAGTCCGATGAGCGGAGAAATTAAAGGGCGAGCCATCCAAATGATTAGTACTAAAATACCGGAGGAACCAAGCAGAAAAAGCTGAAGAGTTTTAAAGATGCTTTTGGCCGAATCACGGTCTTTGGCGTAGCGGATGTAAGCCGACTCCATCCCCATCGTAAAAAGCACGTTGAAGAGGGCGATGGCGGCAAAAATAAGACTGACTATTCCGTATTGTGCTTCATTAAAAACACCGGTATGCAGGGGAACCAGCAAGTAGCCTATAAAGCGGGCAACCACACTGCTAATGCCGTAAATCAGGGTATCTGAAAAGAGTTCTTTGAGTTTGGTCAAGCCGGTTTATTTGCTATTCGTTCTATTGCCTGAATTCCAAGTACGTAACTGTACTTCCCGAATCCGGTGATAATACCGTTCATTACGGCTCCGGTTACAGATTTCTCCCGGAATTCCTCGCGTGCGTGGATATTGGAGATATGCACTTCAACTTTGGGAATGTCAACCGGTTCCAGGGCATCCCGAAGGGCTATCGATGTGTGGGAATATCCGCCCGGATTAATAACCAATCCTTCCGTGTCATTATCCATCGCCTCCTGAACCTTGTTGATAAGCTCACCTTCCACATTGCTTTGGTAAAACTCAAAAGCATGATCCGGAAATTCAGCTTTTAAATAATCTTCCAGTTCCTGAAGGCTTCCGGTTCCATAAACCCCGGGATTTCTCTTTCCAAGTAAATTCAGGTTCGGTCCGTTGATGATCAGGATTTTCATAGCGTTATTTTTTGGCTGATTTGTTCGGCAAGTTCTACCATTCTGCCCTCATCGATATCCACTTTTTTCCCGAGGCTGAAATTTTGAGTAGCCTTATAAATCGGGATCAGGTGAATATGAGCATGCGGCACTTCCATACCTTCCACAATAATTCCTGTACGCAGGGGATTTAGTGCTTCGTCAATTCCCTCTGCAACTTTTTGGGAAAATTTAGTCAGTTCTGCTAACTCATCCGGATCAAGATCAAAGATATAATCCACTTCTTTTTTTGGGATGCAAAGGGTATGCCCCTTAGAAGCCGGATTGATATCCAAAAAGGCATAATGCTTTTCATCCTCCGCAATTTTAAAGCTCGGAATTTCTCCTTCTATGATTTTGCTAAATATGGTTGACATAATTGTACATGAAAGATGTTAATTTAGGTGAAGATACTATCCAAAAAACAGAAATCCTTATGAACTCTGCAAGGCTCTATTTTTTTATTCCGGTTTTATGGATTGGAGGGCTGATTTCATCTCCGCTATTAGCGCAATCTGGAGATTTAATCGGGCCAGTTACAGTGCAGGAAATAGCAGAGCACGACCGGATTTATGACATTTATATGGAAAGATATCAGCCAAGTGAGGCTGCGTTGGAATATTTAGCTACCCAAAAGGATTCAATTAAACTGATTATTTTTTTGGGAGACTGGTGCAAAGAATCGAAAAAATACCTGCCTGGGTTAATGAAAACATTGGGTTTAGTGGATTCAGGTTTTATCAGAACCGAATACATTGGCGTGGATCCACAAAAAAAAATTCCCAAATCATTTTTAAAAATGTATGAGATCAAATATATTCCCACCGTTGTGGTTTTAAAAGGCAATGTTGAATTAGGACGAATTGAAGAAAAACCACATGAGCTAATTGAAACCGATTTAGTTCAGATACTAAAGAAGGCAGTGACAAAAAAGTGATTTTTTTCGTTGTACTCTAATTGTTAAATGCCTTATCTTTGGAATCTATTTGAGAATCGGTAGCTCAGTTGGTAGAGCAACGGCCTTTTAAGCCGTGGGTCGAGGGTTCGAGCCCCTCCCGATTCACCATTTTTTTTGACATTTTGATTCTATAAAACGAATATTCCGTGGGTCGAGGGTTCTGCCGAAGGCATCCCGTTGGGAGAGCCCCTCCCGATTCACACCGATTTTTTAAACATTTTCATAATGACTCTCTCTTGACCAGCCCCATACGATTGACCTCGGATGGGGTTTTTTTTGGCCTATATATTTTTGGGGCGGAAAGAATGTAGCTCAAATTGCGCAGATGGTTTTGTGTTATTTATTTTCATTTAATCATAGATCATCACAAACATCAAAACCATTACAGTTTATTCCACCGTAGTAATAGGCCGTAATTTTTCCAGGGTTTTTGGCCCGATGCCGCGAACATTGGTGATGTCATCCACGTTATCAAAACCACCGTTTTGTTCTCTGTATTCTATAATTCGTTTGGAGAATGCAGGCCCAATTCCGGGTAGTAACTGCAAAGTTGCCTCATCCGCGGTATTGATATTGATGGGGTAAACCACGCTGGCCGGATTGCCTGTATCCACTTCCTCTGCCCGTAAGACTTTGGTGTCAATCTTATCTGGATATTGCCATAGTCCAAGTTCCTGTTCCCGGGCATTTTCTTCATAGCGTTCAAAGGCAGCAATAGAGTCCCGATTTTGCCTGTAATATACTGAGGTAGTTCCATACCCTTTTTCAAGCATATGCTTATTGAGGCTAATTGGACCATCATCGTACTGCATTTCCACATACGCTTGGAATGCGTTGTATCGTGCCTCGGGAACCCCGCCGTCATAACCCTTCAGCCGAACCTTTCTTCCTTCCAGTAAATTCTGAAGGTAGTCAGCCGCTTCACCGGAATAGAAGCGTGCAGAGTCACCTCCGGCATAAATGGAAGGCACATTCACCCCTAAAAAACGAACGGAATAACCGAATCCGGGTGCCAGTTGAATTTCGAAACGACTGCCATCCGAAACGGAAAAAATATCGTACCATTTTTCAGTATCAACAGGTGGGGCCGGTGGAAAGCTTTTTTCTTGGGCGCGGTTCATTACTCCCATAAAATCCTGGAAAAACTGGTTGGTGATTTCATCAGAAAAAATGATGAGAGTATTTTCATCATTATTCATTTCAGCGTTCATGGAAAAGTTGTATGAACCCGCAACTGTAACTCCGATATCATCAGGATCAGGATGCTCGGTATCCAGTAAAATTACTTTATGGTGCAGTGTTCTTAGTTCATTGGCTTGTAAGATCATTCGGTTTCCCTGCGTTGCTTCCGGACTTCCCCAAATATCTCCGGCACTTCTATAACGGCTGTAAAACCGGCGGTCTATTGCGCCCCTTAATAAGATTTGGCCGCCTGCCGATTGATCCCACATTTGCTGGCTGATTGGGATGTTTGGAGTGATGGCAAACGCCTGGAAATTAATATCGTGCTGAGCTTCCTCCTGAATCAATTCCACCAAACGGTCGCTTACACTGGGTTTGGTCCGGTCTCGGTTTATGGGGGCAAAATAAACTTCAATCCGGGTGCCGCCCACGTCAAATATATTCTGACTTACATTAACTTTGTCTTTATGAAAAGCAGCACGCTGGGCATCAGGAGTTTCATCGTCATCACCCCACATTTGTTCAAACTCTTCGGTATAAACTTTAGCAATTTCTGTGTCTTTAATTATTATGGTGTGATTGGTATTGAAATTACCGGTATAAGTCATGTTTGTGGAGCCGGTCCAGACGTAATCATCATCAGGAGAAGGACTCAGGTAATCAATGATGGCAAATTTATTATGCATATCGGAGCCGTCATTTACCAAATTGTTATCGGTGATTGTGCCATCGGGATTGTAAATGTCACCATCGTCATCCATGGATATGATTCCAGCAAGAGCTAAAATAGTCCAGATTTCTAAATCAATATCCCCGGCGTCATTGCGGTTATGATTATCCGTTACCACTCGTACTCTTACGCCCCGATCTTTAGCCTGGGCAAGGGCATGTGCAATTCGGGCTTCCTCAAGGTCATATATGCAAAGATCTATACTGGTATTAGCTGAATCTATAAGGTTTTCGAGGGTTTCAATAAGGTCTTGGTTACTATTGCTTTCGTTACCCGGAGTAGCTACAGAATGGTCGGCAGGCATGTTAAAATAAACTTCAATCCATTCCTCGCTTTGGGCAAAAATAGAATGACTGCCGCTCCAAATAAAAATTAATAAAAGAAAGGCGGGGAAAAGGCTGGTTCGTTTAATCATATTTGAGACAAACAGTTGATTGTACTTAATACCTAAATTAATGTATTTTGGCATGTAATCGGAAATCTACAGGCTATTTTATGAACCTACAATTTTTAAACCCGCTGCGCTGGAAAAAATCTTTTTTAGTGCTGTTGCTTGCCACTTTTGTAGTTGCCTGGTTTGCGTTTATTGATTCATACAGCCTTAAAACAAGGTGGGATTTACATTCACAAAAAAATGAGCTAAAAGAACGCACGGTTGAGCTTGACAAACAATCGGAAGTGTTAAAAGCTAAAATTGAAAATTTAGACAATGATCCCGCTCTCCTTGAAAAAATTGCCCGTGAAGAATATGGCATGAGAAAGCCCGGAGAAACAGTATATAAAGTAAAGCGTGAGAAATAGCGCTTTTGTTTGGTTCGAGTTAATTAGCCATTTATCTTTGGCAGACAAATAATCTGGATTTCTAAATAAAAGTGGATGAAAGCAATTGGAGTTGATCTTGGTGGCACAAATATCAAAGCTGCTGTTGTAGATAAAGACAAAGGTATCATTGAACAAGTAACCACGCCCACCCAGGCTAATCTTGGGCGTGATCATTTACTCGATCGTATTGGGGAAACCATAAAGGGGCTTGTAAAAAAGAATGAAATTATTGGTATTGGACTGGGTTTGCCCGGCATGGTATCCAAAGATCAAACCACCGTGTTCTATCCGCCAAACCTGCCCGGATGGGAAGTTGTGAATGCAGCTGAAGAAATTAACCAGAGAACAAAATTACCCTGTAAAATTGAGAATGATGCAAATATTGCCGCAATAGGATCCATGCATTTTGGGGTAGGCCAAAACTTCGAAAGTTTTATAATGATTACCCTGGGAACCGGAGTGGGCGGCGGCATAATATATGACCGTAAGCTATTTAAAGGAACCGGTGGTATGGCCGGTGAATTAGGTCATGTGATTATTGATTATCACGGACCGCTTTCAAATAGTGTTACACGGGGTACGGTTGAAGCTTATTTAGGCCAGCGTTTTTTGAGCCGGTTTGCCACTGATATGATCTCCCAAAAACCTTCCAATTCATTGTATAAAAAATTCGTAAATGATTTTGACAAACTGGAACCGGTGGACCTGACAAATGCGGCTAAAGAAGGCAATGAGCTGGCCATTGAGATTTTAGCTAAAAGCGGACAACGGCTGGGCTATGCCATCATTAATTATGTGCATATGATGGATATCCGGAAGTTTGTGGTAAGCGGCGGAGTGTCGAAGGCAGGTGATTTTCTTTTTGAACCGGCAAGGGAAATTGTACGAAAGCAGATGATGGAGCCGTTCAAAGAAGGATTTGAACTGGTTTATGAAGACCTTGGCAATGATAGTGCTTTGCTGGGAGCTGCAGGCCTTGCTTTCGATTCTTTTTCATAATCATACATAAAAATGCTTTTCGTCATAAAGACATATACAGGCAGATACATTTCGGGTATTTGCCTGTTTTGCCTTATGACAATTCCGCTTGCAGCCCAACAAACCGATACCACTGCAGTATCACCGGATACAACTCTTGCGCAACCTTCCACGCCGCCGGTATCTCAAACAAGCAGTAATTCTCCGGTACCAAATGATGCGGTCGAATTTCAATCCTCAGATTCGCTTATAATTGATTTCAGGTCCGGGAAAAAAGCATTTTTGTTTGGTTCGGCTCAGGTAAAACACACTTCGGGGGAACTCAAGGCCGGGGAAATCAATATGGATATTGAAAATTCAACCGTGGAGGCAAGAACCCTTACTCCGGAAGATACGCTTTCCCGCCCCGTACTTATTCGGGAAAGTGATGAGATTAAAAGCACCCGGATATTATTCAATTACAAAACGAAAAAGGGAAAATTTGAGGCCGCCCAGGTTAAAGTGGCGGAAGGGCATTTGATCGGTTCAAAAATAAAGAACATTAACGAAAGTGAAGTTTTTATAGAAGACGGGATCTATTCAACCTGTCCGCCCGAGTATCTGTATTATTATATACAGGCTCAAAAAATGAAGGTTGTGGATCAGGATGAGCTGTTTTTCAGTAACGCCAGGCTGTATATTTTAGATATACCGTACCCGCTTGTTTTTCCATTTGGATATGTGCCAACCGACATTAAGAAAAAAAGATCGGGGCTTTTACAGCCTACCTATGCATTTCAGGATCAGAATGGGCGTGGATTGGGATTACAGAATGTAGGTTGGTTTCAATATTTCAATGATTACATCACTGGTCAGGTTGATGGTGATATTTTTACCTCTGGTACTTTTTATGTTAATGGATTGATGCAGTATCGGAAAACGGATTTTTATAATGGATCGGTTCGCCTTGGGTATTCTAATGACCGGGGCATGGAACCTACAGATCCGGATTTCACGGAAAACATTCAAAAGTCGATTAGTGTACAACACAGCCAAACTATTACTCCCTATGCCTCACTTTCTGCAAATGTGAATCTGCGGACTTCCGATTTCCTTCGTAACAATTCATATGATATTGACGATATCGTGTCAACTAATTCCAGTTCACGGCTCTCATATAATTATAATCATCCTGAAAACCTGTTCACTTTCAGTACCAACGCTCAGTTGAATCAAAATTTTACGGATTACTCAACAAGGCTGAATGGACCGACAGCTAATTTCAGGCTTAAAACTTTTTCTCCGTTTCAGAATAGTTCAGGGGGTACAGGCGATCAGCGATGGTATGAAACTATTAGTCTAAGCTATAATAACAGCCTGAGTACCAGGTTTAATTTCGACCCTATTGATGCCGACAGCTCCCAGATCTCCTTTTTTGAAGCACTCACTGATCCCGTTTTATATGAAGAGGCTACGGGAAACGATAATTATATTCAATCGGCATTGCAGCATACCACCGGATTGCAGATAGGCCAACTTATTCCAAGTCAGTTTTTGAATATTTCGGGAAACATCAGCCTTAACGAATATTGGTTTCCTTCTTCGGTAAGAAAATCGTTTAATGCCGATTCTAACCGGGTAGAATCTGAGAAAATGTACGGTTTTAACGCCGCCCGTGATTTTAGAACCGGATTGAGTTTTGGAACTACATTGTATGGTATGTCGAATGTAAAAATTGGGAAAATCCAGGGAGTCAGGCATACTGCACGGCCATCCATCGGGTTTAATTATCAGCCGGATTTTAGTACGGACAGGTGGGGTTATTACCGAACCGTTCAAACCGATACTCTGGGAAATACGCAGCGTTATTCCATTTTTGAAGATGAAATATCAGGAGGTCCCGGCCGTGGAGAGCAGCGTGCCATTAGTTTTTCTATGCGGAATGAATTTGAAACTAAAGTAGTAAAACGGGATACCTCCGGAGAAATATCAGAAAAGAAAATCCGGTTTATTGATAACCTTTCGTTAAATACTTCCTATAATTTTGCGGCCGATAGTCTTAAACTCAGCAGATTAAATACCGGAATCAGCTCTAATGCAATTCCGGGATTGAATTTAAGTGCTTCTGCTAATTTTTCCTTTTATCAGCTTGATTCTTTAGGAAGAGAATATGACCGGTTTTTTATTGAAGACAGCAGGAAACTGGCCCAGCTTCGGTCTTTTAACGTGAACGCAAGTACTTCGTTTCGCGGGGGTGATGGTGTACGGGTTTTTACTCCGGAATACCGCCGCCGTTATGATCCATACGATCAGTCTCAATTTCACCCCATAGATTCCCGCTTCGGTTATGAACCTATACCACCTCTGAATTCCCCCTGGAGCGTATCATTTAATTTTAGCTATAGATGGACGTATAATCATGGCAAAGAGCCTACAAAGAATGCAGAAATCAATGCTACGAATATCAGCTTTAACCTAACTCCCAAATGGAAATTCAGCACCCGGATTGGATACGATCTTATTCAAAAAGAATTTACGCCTTCACGCTTTTCCCTTGCCCGTAATTTGGAATGTTGGGATCTTTCATTTGAAATTAATCCTTTTGGAGAAAGGCAATATTATTTCTTTAGCCTGAGGGTAAACAGCGCACAGATACAGAGTTTATTCCAGAAATTACCGGTACTTAAGAATCTGGAACGCCACTCCAGCGAAACCGGTCGCGGCAGAAGGTAGGTGAGGCAGATAAATTAATGATCAGGAAATAAAATCCTGCCCTAACCCGGCTAAATACTTAACCACATATTTACCAATAATATCAAATTCCAGATTTATGGGGTCACCTAATTTTTTGTCTTTAAGATTGGTGTGTTCCCAGGTATAAGGGATAATAGCTACGGTAAATTCATTGCCGGTATCGCGGGCTACGGTCATGCTAATTCCTTCCATACTAATGCTTCCCCTGCCCACAATCATATTCAAAAATTCTTCGGGATATTCGATGGTCATCAGCCAGCCCGTTTCTTCTTTTTCAATATGGGTGACGGTCCCCGTTGTATCCACATGTCCCTGAACCATATGGCCTTCAAGTCCTTTATCCATAGTCATGGAGCGTTCAAGATTTACGCCCACTTCGGGTTTTAGCCCCCCAAGAGATGTCTTTCGGAGCGTCTCTTCCACGCTTTGTACGGTAAAGGTTTTATCATCAAAAGCGGTAACCGTGTGGCAGGCTCCATTAATGGAAATACTTTCGTCAATGTGGCAAGTGTCTGCAAAAGAACAGGCTATTTTAGTCTCTTGTCCGCCGCCGTTTAAAGATTTGATTTCTACTACTTTTCCAACTTCTTCAATGATTCCGGTAAACATAATTTTAAAAATATCCGGTTAATAAAATATCCTCTCCAACCTGCGTCCAGGTTATGTCTTTAAGGTAGGCAATTTCTTTCATTTTATTAACGCCAATGTTGATTATTGACCGGGTTCCTGCCCCTAATAATTTCGGGGCAATAAACAGTTCAAGTTTATCGACAAGCCCCTGCCTGATCAGGGCAGAAGAAAGTTGCTGACCGCCTTCTACTAAAACTGAGGAAATTCCTTTCTCACCCAGTAATTTGAAAGCCTGCCGTAAATCCACATGGCCGTCGGTTTTTGGAACTTGTAAAACTTCACCCCTGAAATAATTTTGCTGCATTACCTTAAGCATTGGATCTGCATCAGTTGAGGAGGCTTCTTTATTCCAGGTTAGAATGATTGTTTTCTCTTCAAATTTATCGGAAAACAGGTTTAATTCTTTGGGAAGTTCATACGGACCATCAATAACAATTCGCTGTGGTTGCCGCCCGGTAACATGGCGAACGGTTAAACTGGGATTATCAGCCATGGCGGTTGTCCTTCCCACTAAAACGGCATCATATTCGGCTCGCCATTTATGAACCATTTTTCGGGATTGTTTTCCGGAAATCCACTGGGATTCCCCGTCTGCAGCTGCGATATATCCATCGGCGGTTTGAGCCATTTTAAGGGTAATAAAAGGTCGCCCAAAAGTATGGTGGTGGATAAAAAATTCGTTTAGCTTTTCAGCCTCCTCTTTCAACACCCCGGTTTCCACATCAATGCCCTTGTTACGCAGGTGTAATATTCCCTTGCCGTTAACGGCGGGATTAGGGTCTTTCATTGCCACAATTACTTTTTTGATTGGAAGTTTTCCCAGCATTGTTGCACATGGTGGTGTTTTGCCGTGATGAGAACATGGCTCAAGAGTTACATAAACCGTGGCGTTCTTCAGGTGTTTTTTATTTTTGACAGATTCAACCGCATTAACTTCAGCATGAGATTCCCCGAATTTTTGATGATACCCTTCGCCGATCAAAGTGCCTTTTTCGGAAACGATGATACAGCCCACCATTGGATTTGGGGACACATAGCCTTTGCCCTTCTTGGCAAGTGTAAGTGCTTGCTGCATCCAGTCAGAATCGTTATGTGGGGTTTCAGGGGGCATTGTAAATGTGTTGACTGTAAATAATCCTGTAAGATATAAACTGAAACAAAAAAGGGTGAGAAGAAACTCCTCACCCTGCAATTTTAATAAATATTTATCTTATCTAAGTAAGCGAGAGCGGTTGTCTACAATTTTAGCATCATTACGGAGCTCCTCTAACCAAACTGAGGTAAAAGCCTGATTTTTTTGCTGCTCTAATTGTTGCCTGATATTTTGGCGTGTAGCCTGATCAAGATCCGCTAAATTTGCTTCTGTTTTATCAAGCACCTGAACCACAAAAACAGCGCTGTTGCCTGCAAGTACTCCGGATGTTTCGCCTTCATCCAGTGCAAAAATGGCACCAATAATTTTAGGTTCGCGGCCGGCTCCCGGAAGTGTAGTTGAACTTGCTCTAAGGTTATCAAAATTGGTGATTTCCTTATCTGTTGCCGCAGCCAGTGCATCCAATGTCGGATTTTGTCTCAGAAGCTCCTGAACCTGCTCACGGGTTAATTCTTTTCGGCGTTCTATTTTAACCAAATTCTCAACCTGGGATTTCACTTCTTCAAATGGGCGATAGCCTTCCGGGGTAATTTCCAAAACTTCAATAACTACAAAGTCAGAATTTAGCTCAATTACCTCCGAAACATCTCCTTCGTCAGCTGTTTCCAGGAAATTCATAATTTGTTGGCTGGAGCCTATTCCGGAAATAAATTCATTTCCTTTGGTCGCAAAAGCTTCTTTAACTTCCAATCCCCTTTCTTCAGCTTCCGCATCAAAGCTGGTTTCTTCAGAAGCAAAAAATTCAAAATCAGCGGCTTCATCATTGGCTTCATCTACTGTAGCAGGTAAAGCCTGAATGTTATAGCTCATGATCTGGAATTTAATTTCGTTACCGCGTTCAGCTTCTTTTTTAAGAATTAACGCTTGGTTTGCAGTAGAAATAACATCGGTTACTTCACCAACTTCGAGATCAAGAACGGGACGATATTCTTCCCGAATATCATCAGGATCTACAAAAGAAGAACGATAGCTATTTGAGGATGCATGACGAATCAGAAATAGTGAATCGTTTGCTGTTTCGGCAAAAGGTGTTCTTAATTCACGAACATCTTCAATGATCTGTGCAGTATCGCTTGCTGTTGGGAGTTTACTGAAAGACACGTATTTGATACGATAACTTTCATCCCGTGTATAGCGCTCTTTGTTATTATTGTAATAACTACGAAGCTCGCTATCAGTAATATTTAACTCTTGCTCGGTAACTTCACTGTAAGGGAAACGAAGAAAGTTAACGTCAGCACGGGTATTATTTTTGATGAACTGATTTTCAATTTCTGTGTTGGTGACTTTCAATCCGGCAGAAATATAATTATTAAGTTTTTGCTGACGGCGTTGTTCCCGAAGCTGAAGTTCTAAGGCAACCGCTTGTTGAGAGAATTCACTGGATGAAAGAACTTGCTGTATTGCAGCCCTGTCAATGGTACCGTCTTCACGGGTAAAGTTTTGACGAATTACAGGAGCAGGATTATCACCAAAAACCATATCCAGCACTTCCTGGTCGGAAACGGTAATTCCAAGCTCATCCATTTTTTGATTGATCAATCTGGAGTTTACCAATTCTTCCCAGGCCTGAGACTCGTAATAGGCACGCATTTCAGGAGTCAGTGTATTTCCTGATTGCTGGCTGTAAGCATTAGTATAGTACTGAACCCTGCTTTGGTATTCTTCATTTGAAATTTTATCACCATTCACAGTACCTAAAGAACTTGGCCCTGCTTGCATAGCTTCAAAAAAGTTAACATCAGATAAGACCCATAAAAGCCCAAAAGAACCAATCAGCACCCACAAGATGATACCGGTGCTGTTTCTCATTTTTTCCATTACACCCATAAAAGGTTACCTCTAAAAAATCATTAAATTAATTGCGATTTAATTACTGCTGTATCTTTTTAACAATACGCAGTAAGCTTGGAAATATAAGCCAATACCCAAGAAATTGAAAGCAAATTAACACAATGGTTTGGGTTAAAAGACCTCGATAAGGCGCATGTGTTTCAGGTATTGTCCGGGGTTATCATTAATATTCTTGATAAGCTGATTTAGATTGACGGAAAGACTGTCAATATTATTGTAAAGAGAAGGGTCGTTCACCATTTTTCCCAGAGATCCCTGCCCGTCATTAATTTTAGTCAGCACCTCATTCAGCGTAAGATTTGTTTCATTTAATCCGTTGCTGAGAGTTTCAAGTTCTGCACTTGTGGCCTCCAGGTTATTAATGAGGGAAGTGAGTTTTTCTTTGTTTTCTGAGCTAAGGTTATCCAGATTTTGGAGCGTGCTTTTAGCATCAATGATCATTGAATCGAGATCATTTTGCCGGTTTTGAATAAGTTCACTTAACGAACCGGTTGCAGATTCCAGGTTACTTATAGTACCGGAAATACTTTCCTTATTTTTTTTATTAAGCGTTTCGTTTAAGCTCGAGACCAATTCTTCAACCCCTCGGATAGAAGCAGAAATATCAGTGCTAAGCTTAGCGCCTTCTTCGGCAAAAGTGTCCATCATTCCTTGCTCAAAAACACCTTTTATAGACCCTCCATGAGGCACTAATTCATCTGAATCAGATTTATATATTTCTATATATTTTCCGCCCAACACCCCGCTTGATTTCAATACAGCATAAGAGCCCTTTGGAATTCCATACCCTTCTTCAATATTCATTGCTACTATTGTAGAATCGGATTCCAGCAGCCTCATTTGTTTCACGCTTCCAATTTTGAAGCCCTTCACATTTACTACATTTCCGGAAATAAGTCCATACACCTGATCAAAAGTAGTGTATATGGTTGTGGAGGTTCTGAAAAGCGGTATATCTTTCATAATACTATAGCCAACAAAAGCAACCATAGTAGCTACGAGTATCGTAATTCCAATTTTAAGTTCGTTAGACACTTTTGCCAAAATTATGTCTCCTATGCAATTTTTGAATTTATTTGATATTCACTTGCCGAGATGAAATCAATCAGGTTTTTATTATTACTGTCTTTCATATCCTCGGTTTTACCGAACCAACTTAACTCTTGTTCATCCAAAAAAGCCACTTTTTCAGCTACACTCAATACGCTGTGCATGTCGTGTGTGACTACAATTGAGGTAATGTCGAGGCTGTCGGCCATAGTTATAATTAATTCGTTTATTTCTTCGGATGTTTTGGGGTCAAGGCCGGAAGTTGGTTCATCATATAATAAATAATCGGGTTTCAGAATGATAGCACGGGCTAATCCTACACGCTTCCTCATTCCCCCGGAAAGTTCTGAGGTAGATTTGGGTCCGGCTTCTTCCAGATTTACCATCTTTAGTGCTTCGTTTACATTATGAGTAATTTCATCTTCATCCTGATCGGTGAAATATCGTAAAGGAAAAGCTACATTTTCAAAAGTACTGATAGAGTCGAATAGTGCTCCGCCCTGAAATAGTATTCCAAAACGCTGACGCACTTTTCTAAGTTCAGCATAACTGAGTTCAAATACATTTTTTCCATCAATTAAAACCACTCCCTCATCCGGATATAGCAAGGCATTTAAATGCTTTATAAGCACAGATTTACCACAACCTGATTTTCCAATCACTGCCGTAGTTTCTCCTTCCTGAATGTTAAAACTAACATCCCGCCAAACTAATAAATCACCAAAGCTTTTTGTCAGGTTTTTAATTTCAATCATTATTTATAGTAATAAAGCGGCTAATATAAAATCAGATAATAACACAAAGATACAACTTAATACGGTGGCTTGAGTTGTAGCATTTCCTACTCCTTCGGCTCCACCAAAGGCATAATATCCCTTAAAACTAGAGATGGACGTAATTACAAAACCAAATACAATAGATTTAATGAAGCCGAATATAATGTCAGATTCAAAAAAGAATGCACGAGCCCCTTCCATAAATTCGGGAGCCGGTAATATTCCATCAACAGCTCCTGCAGTAACCCCGCCGATAATTCCAAAAACGGCTGCAGTAACATACAGCACCGGAAACATCATTAACCCGGCTAATATTCTGGGGACCACTAAAAAAGAGACGGAGTTAAAGCCCATCGACTCAATTGCGTCTATCTGTTCACTTACACGCATGGTTCCGAGTTCAGTCGAAATTCTCGCCCCCACTTTTCCTGCTAAAACCAGTGCGCTAATTACAGCGGCGAGTTCTATCACAATCGACTGCCCCACAATAGATCCAATGATGGAGCTTGGGTATATGTCCGTATCTAATTGATAAGCGGTTTGAAGGGTTAATACAGCACCGGTAAAAATACCGGTTAGAAAAATAATTGGAATAGACTCATACCCTACCTTTACAAATTCCTGAAACAGGTTTTTGCGATAGGTACTAAATTCTGTTGATGAACGTAATGCCTGATATAATAACTGTGCGTATTGGCCAAATTGTTTTAATCCGGCCGCTCCTGGAAAATTGGAAATCATTTCAATATCAATAATCTTGACGTATTGCCGAAGCATTTGATTATATTACAAAACATTTTAGCCAATTGTGATTTATAAATAGTTAAAAAATGCGACTAATTTTTACATGCATATTGTTTTTTGTTGCTGCCGAAATTACCACTGCACAAACGAATACTTCAAGTGTTTTTCGTTTTTTAGAAGTTACCCCAACAGCACGAACCGCAGGTTTGGGAGGAAATCACACCGGTTTATTTAATGCCGATTTTAGTTTAATGCACCTGAATCCCGCCTATTTAAATGCAGATGCTTCTGGTTCCGTTTCCGTTTCGTATATAAATTTTCTGGCCGATGCGAATATGGGTTTCACAAGCGGTGCCTATGAATTCGACAATATCGGGACTTTTGGTCTGGGCATTAGATTTATCGGCTATGGGGAATTTGATCAGCTTGATGAAAATGGCAACGATCTTGGAAATTTCAATGCTAATGATATTGCAATTACCGGAGCATATAGCCTTCAAATAGCAGAAAACCTGCATGCCGGGGCGGGCCTCGATTTCATTCACTCCTCTTATTCAACCTATAAATCGAGTGCTGTAGCTATTTCCGGAGGTGTTTTTTATCAAGATACGGCCAGCCATTTTAGCGCGGGTATTTCCGTCCGAAATATGGGCGGGCAGCTAACGGCTTATGATAATCAAAGAGAACCACTTCCTTTGGATGTTTCGGTTGGCATCACCAAGAAACCGGAAGCATTTCCCTTTCAGCTGAGTCTTACATTGAAACAGCTTAATAATTGGGATATGCGTATTGTCGGGGAAAATGAACGGCCCGGATTCGTTGATAATGCATTCAGGCATGTTCTGTTTGGCGGTGAAACCAATTTAGGGGAGAATGTAACCATTCGGCTTGGTTACGATCATTATCTGCACGAGCACACAAAAACCGGCCGCAATTTCGATTTGGCTGGAATAGCATTTGGTGTAGGTTTTACTATCAAAACCATAACTTTTGACTTGAGCAGAAATTCCTATAGTAAACTTGGAGGGATAACCCGGCTGAGTATTAAGACAAACCTGCTTTAGATATAAAAAACCTTCAAAGGTTTTTCCTAAGGGGACTGCTTAGTGAGAACTCTTGAAAGGTTGGCTGAAGTCTTTAAAAATAGAAAAAAATAAATCCTGACAGGTTTCAGAAACTTGTCAGGATTGAGATTGCCCATAACTTCTACTTAATCAAAAACAGCTTTTTGGACTGGGTAAACTCCCCGGCAGTGAGCCGGTACAGGTATACCCCTGAAGCAAGATGCGATGCATCAAAGGTGATATTGTACCGCCCGGTGGATTGCTGCTCGTTGACTAAGGTTGCCACACTGCGCCCCAGCAGGTCAAACACTTCCAACCGTACATCACTGTTCACTGGCAACTGATAACTGATCATCGTAGAAGGGTTGAAGGGATTGGGGTAGTTTTGGGCCAGCTGGTAGGCATTGATTTCCTGCAGCACGGCTGGCTCCAATTCTTCATACTCTTGGGGAATTACCTTACCCCGGGCATAATCATCGGTGTAGGTGTCTTCTACTTCAGCGATAAGTCCCGGAAGATTGGTTTCAACGGCAAGTTGTATCTGCACGGTTTTTTCAGCAAAACGGGATAGGTTTACCTTCCAGGCTTTTTCTTTGCGGGAAATTCCATCTTTGACTGAAATAGTTTGCTCTTGTAACACTGCCAGTATAGTACCGTTAATGGCGTCAACCAACTTTGTTTTAATGGAAATAAATCCATTTCTCCCCAGAAGTTCGAAGGCTGATGCAGAATCACCCACGAGGAAAGTTTCTTCAAAGGTGATTTCTTCCTCAGGCGCCTGAAACGGGGCAGTACGCAACAAGGGAAGCACGGTTTCCAAACGGGATTGGGAAATAGGACGGCCCTCGTCTCTACGAACAGCTTCTTCCGGGATTTCCTGCTGCTTAATCGGAACAAAACCAACAGGCTTTCCTTCCACAAAAATATCTCCTATTCCATAATAAAAGCCGGTGGTTTGGGCAGAATCGGAGAGCACTACCCCCCGCTGCTGGCTGGCCATAAATGGAGCGGCCTTCAGGTAGCTGCCTAGACTGTTGGAGCGCAGCCAGTAATAAGGCTGGGTTTTTGGGTAATAGGAGAAAGCGTGGATGTCACCAGCGGCCCCGGCCTGGGTAAGCTGCACATCCCAGCCTTTGGTATTCAGCGTTTTGAAGGTACCCGGCGCCGAACCTTCCACAAACTTGTTGTAATCCGTGTAGCCTTGCTGGTCATAGATCTGGCTCCAGGCGGTATAGTACTCGCTGTTATTCGATTGCTTGTTTACCGAAACCGATCGCACGTGGTGATCTTTGTTGGTGCGTGAGGTTACCTGCCAACCAAACATCCCATTTTGAACGCGGGCAGTTGTTGCCCATGTATTCCACGGATCCCACAAAGAGTTAGTGGTGCTGCCCGATATATAGCCGATCACTTTGTCAAACGTGCCGATGCTGGTGATGGAGGGCTCTTTATTGCGATAGTATGCCCCGCTGGATACCTGCTTGGGTGATCCTACGGGGGTTACGGATTGGGTGAGAACGTTGTATTTGAGGCTCGTAAACCAAATTTTGGTAGCTATGTAATAGGGCGGGGAAGCACTATGGCTGGTTTGCCAGGCCAGGTCAAAATAGATGTTGTTGCCATCGGTAAAAGAAGTGGCAGCTATGTTATATGCCCCAGATGTACCTGATATGAGAACTTCATCGGGGGTAATTTTCTCAATCGCTCCGCCGGTTCCGCTAAAGTCATAAATACGGTATTTTATCCCGGAAGAACTTTTCCAAAAAACAATAAAATCATCTTTATCGCTCCATACTACATTGGGCTGTGTGTTGTAGCCGGCCGACTGCCCGGTGGAAAAGTCAATATAGGGAGCCGCACTGGAATAGGCATCGGAGCCTGAAAGATACCGGAATACCTGCACGTGTATTTTAGTTCCTTCCTGCCAGGAGATAATCACCATATCATCCCACGGAAATTCTTCGGTGTTAAAATCTATGGAAGGAGACTTTCCGCCGTTTTGGTCTAGATGAGGTCGGTTTCCTCTGCCGATCAGCTCCCAATCTCCGGTGGGTGATTTGGCCTCGTACCATATGTGCCCCAGGCTTTCATAGACCATGTGCTCCCAGCCGTCTTTGGAGCGCACGTAGTTGCGCTGGTTGGCTTTGAAGGCGGTGGATTTGTTGGAAATTTGGAAACCTTTGTATTGAGCGGTAAGTGAGGTCGTGGGCGAATAAATGGTTCTTGGGTTATCCGTTTCCCCATCAGACCAATCTATAAATTGATAAGTAATTCCGTTTTTGGTTTGAATGGAGGGTGCAGTAAGTTCATTTTCTTCTACTACTTCTACATTGGCTGAATTGAAGTTACTTCCCAGTTCCGGGGAGTAGTCGTTGCGGTTGATACTGAAGACTCTCTTCTGCTCATTGAAAATAATGGCATTTTGGTCGTCGTTAGCAGTACGGCTGGTGGATTGATTACTACTAATAGTTGTAATATTTCCACTTTTATTAATTGCCCACCTACTATTATTCTCCGGATCTTCAGTATCATTGAACACCCAGGTGTAGCCGTTTATATTCTGATTATCATAGGCTTCCAGATTAATCTTATCACCATTTATGGCTGTTACTGTGTAGGGGCTTGACCTGCTGACAGCTGTAGCATTTTTGCCTACTCCAATATTTCCTCCAGATAGCCCGTTAAAATCATTGCGAACAATTATTGGGTATGCTTCATAGGTGTAGGTGATTTCCAGTTCAATATCTAATGTACTGATTGACAGGGTATCATCTTCACCTTCTTCTTCGCTTAATGCCCCGACGATTAGGTAATCTTCAAAAAGCTGTGCTTCTACATAGGACTTTAATCCAGTTGAAATGATTTCATTGTCGCCATAAGATATCCCGCTTTCTTTTGAAGAGGCATTTCCTATTGCATTCCAGTGAGTTTCAATGTTTTGTCCACTAATACTTGAAGGGCCGGTAACTTTGAAAGTACCTGACTTATTTCCTGTTGAATAATCTAATTTTACCTCATCAATCGAAACATTATGCTTAGCAGCAATTTTAGACAAATCAAATGAATAATAGGTTCTATATATCAATTGGTCCGTATCAAATATCCCCCTTCCAATATGAAAGTATCCTCCTGCATCAGTTGAGTAAGTATCAGTAGAGGTGTTTTTTGAAATACGGGTAGTTTGAATTGGCTCAAAATTGTCAGATTCCTGCACTGTTTGTTGTGCTGTAAGTGGAGTTACTATTAGAATTGTTAACAAACAGAGTAAAATAGTTTTCGTTTTCATGACGAATACTCCTAACTTTTAGAGTTGATAAAAGAATAGCCCGTAGTACATGAAATTTTCATGTACTACAAAAAAGGTTACCAGCCTGAGAGGGCGTTTTTTTGTTGATACGGGCAGCGTTCCAGCGTTGCCCGGTTTTTTATTATGTGGTATTTCCCCCGTTGTTATTCATTTTCTGTCAAAATTCCGTGAAAGATATAATTGGTGCCTTGATCATAATCTGCAACAATAAAGAATACCTCTTTTTCAAAAATCATAGCATTATTGGAAAGGCTTAAAAGAGAATGATCAAGATCGAATAGATATTTAGTATCCTTTCCATTGTAGTGAGCTAACCCATTGTTCATACGCAAAAACATATCTTTTTTATGCCGACCATATATTTGATATCCAAAATTTGGATCTGAAATGGTATGCCATTTATTGAACTTATTTTTACTATATTTATAAATTTCTTTTTCTATTACAAAATGAATAGACTCTCCGATTCGATTCATGCTAATTGAATACACTTCATCCGAACTTGTAACAAATAACTCCTTCAACTCTCTTCCCTCAAATTTATAGAAGAACATGCTGTCAGGATCACTATGAATATTAACCCCAAATGAAAACACGCTTTTTCCCCTACTCCGTATTCTTATAAGTTGAACTTCTGAACTTGTTATTATTTTTTCCCCCCAATTAGTATCATTGCCCTGAAGAATAAATCCTCTGGGTGAATCATCTGAATTCATGATTGTACCTGCGGCATATATATTCGAAGTGGATTCTCCCCAAATGCTATTTATATCTAATAAGGCTGCTCCTTCAACATCAAATGAATAGGCTAATGTCCACCCTGTTCCATCAAAATAATACAGCTTACCATCATTACCTCCCATCCATACATCATCCTGAGCAAAGCCATATATGCTATAAAAGGATGGGCCAACCCGCTCGTCCCAAACACTCCATTCTTCCCCATCAAAATGCCACAGGTTATTTAGACCTCCTCCGGCAACCGCCCACACATCATCGGAGGAAGAACCCCAAATGTCATAAATAAATCCCCCGGGCGGGCTGTATAAAGTATCCACTGTCCATTCGTAATTACGCGGGCCGGGTTCTAAGGGTTCTTTATCATCACTTCCCAACAGCCCGCAGGCGGAGAAAATAGTAAGCAAGGCAATGAATAAGTATAATGGCATAATATCTCGGGAAGACTTGTTTGCAGACATAATTGTGAAATTTAGAGGGAATTGTCCACTATTTTTTATAAGAGGTACGGGACATGCATTTGTTACAAAATAAGTTAAAAAAAATAGAGAAATGTTTAGTAGGCACTGCATATCTCCGAAAAGCACGGGAACCGGGATGTTCCCTCAGGCATTACGAACGAGACGTTCGGAACGAAGGTAATGCAATGTCCTGCAGTAATTAATAAGCCATTCGAAATAATAAAACCAGTACATATTCCACCATCTGCCATACGAATTCTCCCGACGGCGGCATTGGTAGACCTAACCCTGTCGTCCGTACCGCAGATATCTACAGGTGAATTATTGTTTTCAATAATTCGGAAAGTAGTGGCTATTAATTCAACTGCTTCTGCACTTGCTTGGAAAACTGGTGTTGGTTGTGGTTGTTCTATAATATTTGATGTATCTACGATTTCAAACAGCATAAAAGCTGTTATAAAAAAGATTATGACACTTAGTGTTCTATTTGTTGTAATCTTCATGATGGGTTCTCCATTTTTTATAATTTTAGTTTATCATTGCCCATCTGTCCTTTTTTATTCTCTCCTTCCGATAAGTATAAGTCCTTTATTATCTTTTGCTCCCCCCGCGACAATTATTTCGTTTTTGATAGCAACACTGCCTAAGCCAATACTTTGAGACAGCAAGTGGGCATAAAACTGCCAGTCTTTTCCATTAAAATGCATCAATAGTCCAAATGCTCCTGCTATCGTAATATCATTAAGGGCTTCTCCACGTACAGCAGTTTTATAATAAGAGGGAAAAGAGGGATCTCTTTGCCATATCTCTGCGGCTGTAAGGGGTGCCTGAAATATCCCGTCTCCGCCAATTATATATTTATGACCGGAGGCAAACCATAACGTGTTTAGGTCCATAGAGAGCCCTATATTGGAAAGTTTCACTACTTTGTTATCCTCAATTTTAAGTAGTTCCCGCCCATCATGGGAAAGGGGGTTAGAAGCCACAGCCAACACCTCCCACTCCCCGGTTCGGGGGTTCTCGCTGCCCCAAATGTCATTGATGTTCAGCAGTGCCACTTTCCAACTTCTTCCATTCGGAGCCATTGTAGTGGGTTAAAAAACCACTATTACCGACAAACCACAGATTATTTGAGCTGTTACCCCATACTGCATTTGAACTTCCTATCCCTTGTACACCTGCAAACTGCTCCCATTTGTCTCCATCAAAATGATGAACAGTCCCCGCTGTTATCCAAATATCATTTGCGCCGAATGCAATTATTGAAGTTGCATCGGCATACAGATCAGTAACCGGGCCACAATTAGGAAAGTAAAGACGACAATTATATTTGAGCCGAATAGTCTGCCATTCCTCTCCATCCCAGTGCACGGCATTATAAGGAGTAACATCTTCCTGCCCGGTAGAGTCGTTCATGTAAATTTCGCCCACGGCCCAGATGTTGTCCTCGTCAATAATAGCTACGTCCTTTATAGAGCTGTAGGAATATTCCCCGAATTCAAATTTTTGCCAAGTGAAGGCATGGGAGGTGGTATCCAGGGTAGTGGCCTGTCGCTCCACGGTTCGAATTCTCCCGCTGCTTCTGGAGGCTTTCCAGATGTAGGAGGTGGCGGGAGAAAGGCCACCATCGTACACCACGGTATCGGAGCGGGTCATTCGGAAGGAGTACATTTCCTGTCCGTTTCGGGCTATGGTGACCTCGGCTCCGGGCAGGGCATTAATTTCCAGGGCGGCTTCTACCGCCGAAATTGGAGTAACGGTGAAGAAGGCGGGGGAGTCGTTATTAAATAATCCGCATCCGCCCGAAAAAACAAGCAGTATCAAAAGTATGGGAAGGTATATTTTTTTTGTTGGCTGGTTACCCATAGGTTCTCTGTTTACTGCGTTACCCCTGCTGGCAGGTATAAAAGTACCCAACAGGGATTATGTTACAATATAAAGCAAAAAAGTTTTTGGGATGGCTGTTTGGTGCGATGTATTCGCTGCTACAGCTTTTAGGAGGAGTGCAATAAGGTTAAATTTTTGATGATCGCATTTCTTTCTTGTCAATTCTGTATTTTTTGGTTTCTGTTAAAACAAAGCACCTTTAGTGCAAGTTTTAATTGAGTAGGATAACTTTAAAATTTTTTATACTCCCTCATGATAAGATATTTAACAGCAGGTGAATCACACGGACCGGAGTTAACCGGTATTGTTGAAGGCGTTCCTGCGGGATTGCCCCTGACCGAAGATGAAATAGCCACGCACCTGGTTCGCCGACAACAAGGTTATGGTCGCGGCGGAAGAATGGCCTTTGAAAAAGACTTTGCTACTATTACATCCGGACTCCGTTTCGGAAAAACCATGGGCGGTCCTATTGCACTTAATATGCCAAACCGCGCCTTCAAAAAAGACGACGACGGCTGGCCGGTTGTGATGAATAAGGAAACGGAAGCTGAAGGAATCGAAAAAATAACCCTTCCCCGCCCAGGACATGCCGATTTAGTGGGTGCCCAAAAATATAATTTCG
>JBBDLQ010000068.1:0-5363 GCA_040878765.1 Balneolaceae bacterium
GGCAGAACTCAGGTTATTTATTGATTCTAAGGCATAAAAAAAGGGCCGCTCCCTATCAGGAAGCGACCCTTGGTTTTTCGGGGTACAAATGAAATTCTTGTGTCAGGTATTATTCTTGTTCAGGAATCACGATATGAAAGGTTGTTCCTTTACCTTCTTCTGTATTAATTTTGATTCCCCCGCCATGTAATTCTACAAATTGTTTCACAATGGGAAGTCCCATTCCAGAACTTATTTCACCCTGTGTTCCCTGCCTTTGATGTTTTTTATTTTTAGTAAAAAGTTCGGGCACAAAGTCCTCAGGTATTCCAATTCCGGTATCGGTAACTGATGTATGTAAGGTTTTGGATTTACTGTTACTATTGGTCAATATTGTTGCTTTTACCTGAATGGTATCTTCTTTATTACAGAATTTTAAAGCATTTGAAATAAGGTTACTTAAAATGAGTTTGAATTTTTCATTATCAAGTTTAAAAGAACCCGGGGTATCGCAATCTAATTTTATATCAATATGTTTAGCTTTTGCAAGGGGAGTATAAATATGGATGAGATCTTCAATCAGTTCGTTAATTTTAACCTCATCGATATGAAGTTTTGAGTCTTCTTTCAGTAAAATGTTGGTCATTAACTCGCTGGTATAGTTAATCAATTTGCGGCCGCTCAATTCAATCATCGACAGGAACTCATTAAGTTCGTCTCGGTCACCATCCCATTGATTTTGTAAATAATGGGCTGAACTTATAATTCCGTTAATCGGACTTTTGATATCATGATTAACAGCCCTCAAAAACAAATCTTTTTCTTTATTTAGCTGTTCAAGTTCATGCTGTTTCTTACGGAGCTCAAGCCGGGCCATGATTTCACTTGCAATGGTTTTTAAGGCTTTATTTTGAGTTTCATCAAGTTTTCTGGGTTTGGTATCTAACACACATAGGGTTCCAAGATTATATCCATCCGGCGATTTTAAAGTGTAGCCACTGTATGAACGGTACATTGGGTCACCCTCAACATAAGGCTTGCTTTTAAAACGCTCATCCTTTGTCAGATCTTCGACCTCAAAATTCTGATCTTCTAAAATAGTGTATTGGCAAATGGTTTCACTTCTTTGAATGGATTTGCCGGAAGTTGCACCAACTGCCGCTTTTGTCCACTGCCGGTCTTGATCTAAAATATTCATTAATGAAACAGGTGAATTGGTGATTATTCCGGCTAATTCAACCAGCGAATCGAATTCTTCTTCGGGCAGTGTATCAAGAATGTCATATTCCTCAAGCTTTGATTGCCGTTCGGCTTCATTCTCAGGAACCTGATACTTTATTTCTGTTTTATGATCTACAAGAGTGAGCATTAATTTCTCTCCAATTTCTATGGCCTTTAATTTTTTAAAGCGTTGTGTGGTCCTTTTACTTCTCTCTTGGCGAAGTTAATACTAAGAGTGTGATTTTCGTCCACCGTTATTTCTAAAGTTCCGTGAATTTGTTTGAGCAGTACTTCTATAAGCTCCATTCGGAGATCAGATTCTGGATTTTCATCGTTGTTGAAATAAGGAAGTATGCTGTTTTCAATATCCCTTAACTGTATAGAAACTTGACTATCATCACTTTCAAGTGAAAGTGAGAATCCGCCTTCTTGGCCGTTATTCTGTACTTGATTGATTTCATCAAGGCAGTCAATAATTTCATTTAATAACATGCCGGCAGGTATAGCCTGATTAACATTCAGTATCACCTCACCCAAGTCAAAATTGTTTACCAATTTCCTGGTCTTTTTATTGATCACTTTGCCCGAATCGCTCATCAGACTTTCTAAATATTTATTAAAGAATACATGAGAAAGGCTTTCATTTTGATACAGCAATTCATGGATCATTGCAATAGTACTAATGCGCGATTGGGTAGAGTAAAGATGCCTTGTAACATTTTCATCCTCCGTACCCATCATTTCAAGCTCAAGTAACCCGGAAATGATAGCGAGATTATTTTTTACCCGGTGATGAACTTCATTGAGTAATATCTCTTTTTCAGCCAGCGATTTTTGAATAACGTTACGAGCTTCAACTTGTTCGGTAACATCTATAGCTTCAACGAAAATACCGTAGATCTGATCATATTCATTCTTCTGAGGCTTAAACACAAAGTTCAAATAATGAATATTGGGATGGTTTTTATCGCCATTATTGAAATAAACTTTTTTCTCAGTAAAGTGAAATGTTTTGCCTTCAGCATAACAGGTATCAAGTAACTCAATAATGCCTTGCTCATTCATTTCTGGTAACACTTCATGTACTGCTTTACCCTCAAGGGTTTCTTTTCGCACAAGTTTTTTGAAAGTGTTGTTGGCAAAAGTATAAATGTGGTCTTCCCCTTCCAGTAAAGCAATTCCGGAGGGAGCTTCTTCAAACATTTCCTGCATATGAAGCCGGGCTTTCTGCTCGGTTTTCAGCAGTTCTAATATCTGGTCTTCAAGATTTTTGCGATCGGTGATATCAACATAAATTCCGTAAATGGCTATGATTTCTCCATCTACTTCTATTGGCACTCCGCCAATAAGTACGGGTATTTCTATACCGTCTTTAGAAATACGAATAGCCTCGGTTTTGAACGTCTCACCCATAAAGCTCATTCGGGTAAGAGTTTGGGCATGTTCATCCAAGTAATCCGGAACTATACTTTCATCCAGGTTTTGGCCAAGAATTTCTTTTTTGGAGAACCCAAATAATTGCTCAAAACTTTGGTTTACATTTTGAACGATTCCATCGGTACCCATAAGGACAATAGCATTTGGAGAATTTGAAAAAAGCTGACCAAGTAATTCATCATTACGTTTTTTCTCCGTTTCAATTTCAATGAAATCATTGCGGTTTAAGCCGCTTCCTACTATATAGCGTTCGCCATTTTGCACAAAACTTGTTCCCCGGACCAAATAATGAAGCGTTTTTCCATCTTTGGTTATACATCTTGCTTCAATATTTACCTGGTTTCCTGACATTTCTCCTTTTAGAAGGTTCTGCAAATGTTCCCGGTCGCAAGGGTGCACGAGCTCTAGTACATTCATGGATGCAATTTCATCATGCGTATAGCCTAATTCAGTTTCAAGAATGTTATTCCAGCGGATCATTTTTCCTTTTCTACTGAATACAAAAAATGCAGTGGGAAGGCTGGTTATTGCTGAATCTATAAATTCTGTTTCAAAAGCAAGCTGTTGCGCAGCCGCTTTTCGGTTGGAAATATCTTTTACGCTAATAATGGTTTTCTCGGTGCCGTCCTCACCCTGAAAAATTACGGAACTTATCTCAACCGGTATTTTATGGCCATCTTTATGCGTGAATTCAACCTCTGCTCTTATTTCGCCATTCTCTCGCCTATTCGCTACAGCCTCAGCATTTATAGGGTTACTCAGGTCAAATATCATATCACGGTGTTTGCCTTCTAATTCTTGCTTTGTATAGCCAAGGATATTACAGGCCGCCGGATTCACCTCAAGAATGAGGCCATTCGGCCTGCCTATAATGGTACCTTCCAGGGTGTTGTTAAACTGCAGCTTATATTGTTGCTCTGAAACCTTGAGCGCTTGCTCTGCAACTTTTTTATCCGAGATATCTTTAAAAGCCCAGCTGGTGACAGGATTACCTTGCTCATTGCGATACAGGGTAACACTGAGTTCCACCGGAATTTGTTTTCCGTTTGCCGTGGTAATTTTTTCTTCACCAATGAAATTACCTTCCCGGTTTATTTTCTTTTGAATTTTTTCAACATCTAAATCAATGTTTAAAAAATTGGTGATATTTGAATAAACGATGTCATTTTTAGTGGTTTCCAATAAATTACAGGCGGCTTTATTGGCCTCAACTATAGTATGATTTTTATCAGCTACTAAAATTCCATACAAGCTGTTATCAAAATGTTTATCCAGCTTTTGTTGGGTTTCTCTTAAATACTCACGAGTTTGGGTTTGGGAACTAACATCCTCATATATGAGCACCACACCTTCATCGTTGCCCAAAGAATTAACCGTGGCCCTGAACCACAACTTCCGGGAATGAATAAAAATGGGCATAATGGTTTCAAAGGTGCTTTTTTCGTGATTCAGCACATCTTTAAGACCTAATAAAAGGCGGAGGGCAAAGTCATTACCCTCAACCAAAGGAGCCTGCAAACTTTTTAAAATGTTTGCTTCCAAATGGGGGTGGCTCCATTGTTCTCTCTCTTCCAGTTCATCTCTGAAATTTTTCCAATGCCTGTTAAAGGCAACAATATTTCCATCCGGATTAATGACCGTAATTTGTGCATTTATCGCATTTAGTATAGTCGAACTAATACGATCGAGCGGGATGGTGGAATATATGTTGTCTTCTTTTACCATAATTACTTATTTGATTCTCTGCTTAGTCAATCTCTTCATCAATATGTTTTGTAACGGTTAGTAAATTAAGGGATGTAAATGACCTGCGAATCAGGTAAAAAGCCTATTTTTAAAATTAGGCATTAAAGCTTAGTTGAGTGCTTTTTGTACCTAGGTATAAACACCTATTCGTGTTCACCGGGGTAGCTCGAAAAAATTTTCTCCCGCTAAAAGCTGCTCTACTGCTTTTGTAAAATTTTCTTCTTTTGGTGTGATTGAGACGATACCCTGAGCCCCGGCTTCAATCAATGGCATAATCAATTTTTTACTTTGGTAGGGATGAACTACCAAAACCGGCGTCCCCTCAAACTGATCGGTAAGAAGCGTAATTTTTGAGGGAGCAGTACCGGAACCTGAGGAGGTGTTAAGATCAAAAATAATAAGCTCAGGGTAGGTGAAATTTTCTGTTGAAAATGCCTCCATCACATTGTCCATTTCATGATAAGTAACCTCAGCATCAAAATTCGAAATAAGCATTTCTGTAATGATGCTGTTAGTCTGGTTTACTTTTCCAATGAATGCTATCTGCATCAGGGTTTCCGGTAAATTGTTCTCTTTGTTTATTATTTAATGTAGCTGAAAAACTGAGCTAAAAAATCGGTAATAAAGCCTATTTGTTACAGGAAGTTATGTAGGTATTTTTACCTAGGTAATTAATGAGGGGTAATTGGAGAGATATGGTTTGCAGATGTATAAAAATGAGATAATAGCTGGTACGTTTTAAAAACTGAATTATGGGAGCGAGAGGGGATGAGGCTAAAAAAACTACTTCTGGTCTAATCGGACGCTTGAACCAGGTAAGGACTGGGCGTTGGTGGGGCAGCGACTTTCTATTGTTATCATCATCACCCTGTCATCCCTGTAAATGTCAGATAATTCGATGACCGTTTTGGTTGAGATGAAGACGCTGAAAGGGTCACATATGAATAACCCAGGGTAAATTCACGTTAGTGAATGCAACC
>JBBDLQ010000069.1:0-1064 GCA_040878765.1 Balneolaceae bacterium
GAATACACAATTTTGGTAACGACGCAGAGCATCGTTACCAGTAGTAAATATTTATTGCCCCGGGTTTTATCCCGGGGTTAAAACAAACCACAGAGAAAACCTCCGCCCGGTTGTTTTTTACATCAGGTTAGGCAATTTCGCCCTTACAGTTTCACGGGAAGCTGGAGCTTGGTAACGAGAATAAATTTTCGTGCTTTCGTGTTTTTGTGCTTTCGTAGTAAATAAAAATCAACAATTATGAGCAATAGGAAACTTTGGGAAAAGGGAATCAAAACCGATGAATTCATTGAGAAATTCACCGTGGGGAAAGACCGCGAGCTGGACCTGGAACTGGCAAAATATGATGTGCAGGGAACCATCGCACACATTACTATGCTAGAATCGGTTGGTTTGCTGGAGAAGGAAGAGCTGGAAATCCTCACTGAAGAATTGAACCGGATTTTAGAAGAGGTGATCGAACCCGGTAATTTCGAAATTGAGGAAGGCGTGGAAGATGTACATTCCCAAATCGAGTTGATGCTAACGAGAAAACTCGGTGATGTTGGTAAAAAAGTGCATTCCGGCCGCTCCCGCAACGATCAGGTTCTGGTGGATATCCGATTGTATCTGCGCGATCAAATCAAAGAAATCGCCCAGCTTTCCAAAAAATTATTTGATACGCTGATCAGTCAAAGTGAAGCCACTAAAGAGATTTTACTGCCGGGATACACACACACCCAAGCCGCCATGCCTTCCAGTTTCGGGATGTGGTTTGGGGCCTATGCCGAAAGTTTGACGGATGATCTGGTATTGCTGGAATCCGCCTATCACATCATAAACCGAAATCCGCTTGGTTCTGCAGCTGGCTATGGCTCTTCTTTTCCGCTGAACCGAACCATGACCACCGAATTACTTGGTTTTGAAGGAATGAACGTGAATTCGGTGTATGCCCAAATGGGGCGTGGAAAAACTGAGCAAACCCTTTCGTTTGCTATGGCGGGACTGGCCGGTACCCTCAATAAACTGGCCGCAGATGTATGCTTGTACAACAGCCAAAACTTCAATTTCATTAAACTTCCGGATGA
>JBBDLQ010000070.1:0-1060 GCA_040878765.1 Balneolaceae bacterium
CACGTTCAAATAAATCGGCTGAATAAAAGTTTATTGAACTTTTTTTGTAAGGATTTTAATTCTCAGCGCTCTAACTCATGTCAGGTAATTACTTTCTAAATCTATCCGCCACGGCACGGTTTAGTTCATCACGATGATCGGGGTGTGCTATTTCAACCAATGCTTTTGCGCGCTGACCTAAATTTTTACCATATAAATTAGCAACACCATATTCTGTAACCACATAATGAACGTGAGCACGGGTAGTAACTACTCCGGCACCTTGTTTCAGGAATGGAACAATGCGGCTGATTCCTTTTCGGGTTATTGATGGTAAAGCAATTATTGGTTTACCTCCCAAAGAAAGAGAAGCTCCTCGAATAAAATCCATCTGACCCCCAACACCTGAGTAATGATAGGTTCCAATGGAATCGGCGCAAACCTGTCCTGTTATATCCACTTCCACGGCACTGTTTATTGCCGTTACTTTAGGATTTCTGCGAATTACGGCTGTATCATTGGTGTAGGCAACATCCAGCATCGCTACTGATGGATTGTCATCAATAAAATCATAGGTTTTACGGCTTCCCATCACGAAACTACTTACAATTTTTCCGGGGTGATTTTTCTTATTCATGCCATTTATCACACCACTTTCCACCAGTTCGATCACACCATCAGAGAACATTTCCGTATGAACTCCCAGGTTTTTATGATTTGTGAGGCTTTTGAGTACCGCATTTGGTATTGCCCCGATGCCCATTTGCATAGTGGCTCCGTCTTCTATCAATCCCGCACAATATTGCCCGATTTTAATTTCATCTTCAGTTGGCTCGTCAACAAATTGCTCGGGTAAAGGAACGTTTACTTCAACCAGGGCATCTATATGATCAACATGAATTAAACCGTCGCCATGAGTTCGGGGCATATTTGGGTTAACCTGAGCAATCACATATTTTGCAGTCTGAACAGCGGCAGCCGCGGTATCTACTGATACACCCAGGGAGCAGAAACCATGAATATCAGGTGGAGAAACATGGACAAGTGCTACATCAAGCGGTAAAATATTTTTCCGGAATAA
>JBBDLQ010000071.1:0-5249 GCA_040878765.1 Balneolaceae bacterium
CAACAGAAACTGATCTTCCACAATATCAGCGAATTTGAAATCGGGTAAGCCGCTTTGCTTGGTACCGAGAAAATCACCCGGGCCGCGGAGTTGTAAATCGGTTTCGGCGATGCGGAAACCATCGTTGGTTTCTTCCATGGTTTTCAGGCGTACGGCTCCTGCTTTACTCACCTTAACGTCGGGCATCAGGATGCAGTAACTTTGGCGTTCACCCCGGCCAATTCTTCCGCGTAACTGGTGAAGTTGTGAAAGTCCAAAGCGTTCGGCATGCTCGATAATCATCACCGAGGCGTTGGATACATCAACACCAACTTCAATTACCGTGGTAGAAACAAGAATTTGAATTTCATTTTTAATGAAGGCACTCATTACTGCCTCTTTTTCCTCCGTTTTCATGCGGCCATGTAATAATCCTACCTGAAAATTTGAAAATCGGGATTTGAGTTTTTCATATCCTGCAGTGGCATCTTTTAAATCAAGTGCTTCGGATTCTTCTACTAAAGGATAGACTACATAAACTTGTCCGCCGTCAGCAACTTCCTGCTGAACAAACTGATAAACATCTTCACGTTTTTTATTAGACCGGATAGCGGTTTTAATGGGTTTTCGTCCGGCCGGCATATCTTTTATTATGGAGACATCCAGATCAGCATAAACCGTCATGGCCAGTGACCTTGGAATGGGAGTGGCGCTCATTACCAGCATATGCGGGTGACTTCCTTTATTAAGTAAATCGGCCCTTTGTTTTACTCCAAAACGATGTTGTTCATCTATTACGGCCATTCCAAGATTATGAAACTGAACTTCATCCTGGATGATTGCATGAGTTCCAACTATTATTTGCGCATTTCCGCCTTCAGTATCGGTAAGTATATCTGTTCTCAATGCTTTTTTTTGTGAACCGATGAGCAAACGTACATTGATATCCAATTTTTTTAAATGCTCAGATAGTGTTCTGAAATGTTGTTCTGCGAGAATTTCCGTAGGGGCCAGGAAAGCTGCTTGATATCCGTTATCTAAAGCCATAAGCATGGCTCCAATAGCAACTATTGTTTTACCGGCACCTACATCTCCCTGTATCAACCTATTCATTTGCTTGCCGGAACGGACATCCTTTTTTATTTCTGCCAATGCTGATTTTTGTCCGTCTGTTAAATTGAATGGAAGCAGCTCATTAAAATATTTGGAAGTATAATTTCCTGTCATATTAAAAATATGTCCGTTGGCTCTTTCTTTTATAGTGAAATTGATTTTCTCCATACTCAGCTCAAACAAGAAAAGTTCCTCAAACTTAAAGCGGTTCAGGGCTTTTTTATGTTCGTTATGAGTATCCGGAAAATGAATCATTCGGTATGCTTCTACCCGGCGGGGAAATTTCATTTCAAGAAGAAGAGAATCAGGCAGGAATTCCGAAATAGATTTCTTATTCAGGATCTCTTCCATCCAGCTTTGCACAAGTTTACTGGTAATTCGTGCTTTACTAAGTTCCTTGCTGCCGGGATAAATTGGAAAAATTCTGGAAAATGAATCCAGATCTCCTTCAGTTGATATCTTGTCAACTTCCGGATGAGCTATTGAAATTGATTTACCATACCGTTTCGCTGGTCCAAAAAAGGCTACGGTTTCTCCTTCCTTAAAATACTTACTGAAATACCCGACTCCCCGAAACCAAACTCCTTTAACAGTTCCACTTCCGTCATCGATGTAAACTTCAAGACGTTTCTTTTTACCGTACCCGGCTGTAGTAATATCGGTCACTTTTCCCGCAATAGTAACTTCCTCCCCTGCACCCATCAAATACTTTATTTTTTGAGTATTGCTGCGGTCAAGATATCTGCGGGGAAAAAAATTTAATAAGTCCTGAGCAGAATGTATGCCTTCATTGCTCAGTGCCTGAAGTCTTTTGGTGCTTAAATTTGATAATTGGGCAAGTTTCAACTGATATAATGTTATATATCGATCTACTAAAAAAAGATCGAAATTTGAGGTTCTTTTTTATGTTTAGCGAGTAATCAACAGGTATATAGAAAATTAAAGAAATAATTCACATAAATATTTTGCATTCGTACCTGAATGTATCCTATATTTGCAAGCTCTCGATCCGATGGCAATAACCAAAATATTGAACAGTGCCAACTATACAACAACTCATACGAAAAGGTAGAAAAAGTAAAGTAAGTAAGACAACAGCTCCTGCGTTGCAAAACTGCCCGCAGAAACGTGGTGTCTGTACTCGCGTTTATACAACTACGCCCAAAAAGCCTAACTCGGCTTTGCGTAAAGTAGCTCGTGTACGTTTGACGAACGGGATTGAGGTTTCGGCCTACATTCCTGGTGAAGGTCATAACTTACAGGAACATAGTATTGTATTGATCCGTGGCGGAAAAGTTAAAGATTTGCCCGGTGTGCGATATCATATTATAAGAGGAACATTAGATACTGCGGGAGTTGAGGGAAGAACTCAGAGCCGTAGTCTGTATGGCACCAAGAGGCCCAAAGGGTAACACTAAGAAATTAAGATTAATCGAGCATGCGTAGAAAAACAGCAGAAAAACGAGATGTACAAGCGGATCCAATTTTTGAGGACAAGCTGGTAACTCGGTTCGTAAACAACCTGATGCGAGATGGTAAAAAGAATGTAGCTCGCAAAATTGTATATCAGGCTTTTGAAGTTATTGAAGAAAAAACAGGTGAGACCGGAATTGATATATTCCGCAATGCACTGCAAAACTCAACTCCGGTTGTGGAAGTTAAATCCCGCCGTGTTGGTGGAGCCACTTACCAGGTGCCTATTGAGGTTCGCCAGGAGCGTGGAACCGCACTTGGAATGAGGTGGTTGATCAGGGCTGCACGTTCCAGAAATGATAAGTCGATGTCTATTCGTCTATCAAGAGAATTGATCGATGCCTCAAATAATGAAGGTGGTGCCGTTCGTAAAAAAGATGAGATACACCGCATGGCAGACGCCAACAAAGCATTCGCTCACTTTAGATTTTAAAAAAAGGTTTTTAATAAAAGTATTATGTCAGAATCAAAAACAGCAACCGATCCAAAAGTCCTGGAAAAGATCCGCCGAACGCGGAACATCGGGATTATGGCACATATCGATGCTGGGAAAACGACCGTTACAGAACGAATATTATTTTATACCGGCCGTAGTCACCGTATGGGTGAGGTGCATGATGGCGCCGCAACTATGGACTGGATGGAGCAGGAGCAAGAACGTGGAATTACCATTACCTCTGCTGCTACTCACTGTATTTGGAAAGATCACCGTATTAATATTATTGACACTCCGGGTCACGTTGACTTTACCGTTGAGGTAGAACGTTCTTTACGTGTACTTGATGGGGCGGTTTTCGTGCTCGATTCTGTTGGAGCTGTTCAGCCCCAGTCAGAAACCGTGTGGCGTCAGGCAAACAAGTATCACGTTCCATGTATGGCATTTGTAAATAAGATGGACCGTACCGGTTCTGATTTTTACAATGTAATAAAAGAGCTGGATGAGAAACTGAGTGCCAATCCAATTCCAATTCAAATCCCAATTGGTGCAGAAGAACACTTTAAGGGTGTTATTGATTTGATCAACATGCAGGCTATTGTTTGGGATGATGAATCGCTTGGAGCAAAATACGAGATCGAAGAAATTCCAGAAGACCTGAAGGCTAAGGCAGATGAATACCGGGTAATTATGCTCGAAGCCATTGCCGAATATGATGAAGGCCTGATGGAAAAATATCTGATGGAAGAAGAGATTTCGGAAGAAGAAATTAATGCAGCAATACGTAAAGCAACTATTTCAAAAGATATTACACCGGTACTTTGTGGTACTGCCTTGAAAAACAAAGGTATTCAGGTACTGCTTGATAAAGTGTTGGATTTTATGCCGAATCCGCTGGATATTCCTCCGGTAAAAGGTATTGATCCGGAAACTGAAGAAGAAGTTAAAAAAGCGCCGGATGTAAATGCTCCTTTTTCAGCCCTTGCTTTTAAAATTATGACCGATCCCTATGTGGGTAGGTTGACCTTCGTTCGTGTGTATTCCGGAAGACTTGAAAAAGGTTCTTATACCTTCAATTCATCCACTGGCAATAAAGAACGTGTTGGCCGCTTGCTTGAAATGCACGCCAACGACAAAAAAGACTTAGACTATATTCAGGCAGGAGATATTGCCGCTATCATCGGTATTAAAGAAGTACATACAGGTGATACTTTGTGTGATCCTGATCATCCTGTAATATTGGAGCAAATTACCTTCCCTGAGCCGGTTATTAAATTAGCTGTTGAGCCTAAAACAAAAGCTGACAGTGAGAAACTATCTAATGGCCTTCAAAAATTAGCTGAAGAGGATCCAACCTTCCAGGTTAAAACTGATCACGAAACTGGTCAGACAACTATTGCCGGAATGGGCGAGCTTCACCTCGAAATTATTGTAGACCGACTGAAGCGTGAATTTAAAGTAGAAGCAAATGTTGGTGCGCCTCAGGTTTCTTACCGTGAAGCGATATCCAAAAAAGTGGATCACCGTGAAATTTACAAAAAACAAACAGGTGGTCGTGGTAAATTTGCTGATATTTCTTTCGAAGTTGGCCCAATTGAAGAATTTGAGAACTACGATGGAAATGAAGACCGAATTACTCGTGAAGATGGATTCATCTTTATCAATGAAGTAGTTGGCGGTAATATTCCGAGAGAATTTATCCCTTCTGTAATGAAAGGATTTAAAGAAGCACTTCATGGTGGTATTCAGGCTAACTATATGGTGGAAAACATTGGGTTTCGCCTGTATGATGGTTCTTATCACGATGTTGACTCTGATCAACTGAGTTTCGAACTATGTGCAAAACTTGGGTTCAGAAATTCAGCCCGTAAAGCTAAACCAATCATCCTTGAACCAGTGATGAAGGTTGAAATTATTACTCCCGAAGAATATATGGGTGATGTAATTGGCGATTTGAATAGCCGCCGTGGAATCATGCAAAGCATGGATACAAGTAATGAAGGTTCTGTAGTGAAAGCACATGTTCCGCTTTCAGAAATGTTTGGATATTCTACAGACCTGCGATCTCTTACACAGGGTCGTGCAGTATACTCAATGGAGTTTCATGATTACATTCCAGTTCCTGATACACTTGCTCAGGAAATCATTGAAAAACAATCATAACAAAGAAATTAAACACTAAGATAAAATCATTTAATCATGGCAAAAGAGACCTTTCAACGGAATAAGCCACACGTGAATGTGGGCA
>JBBDLQ010000072.1:0-3136 GCA_040878765.1 Balneolaceae bacterium
AGCTTATCGTCCGCCAATACGATATTTAAAATGCGCTTTTCTTTAGTAAAAGAGATCAGGTCAAGTTTTAATGAACCAATAGAGTTAAAGATCTTTGCAGTCAGCTGATCAGCAGTATGAATGGAACAGCCAATTAAACTGATAAGGCCTTTTTCCCTTTCAAGCGACACATTTCCGATTTCAATAAACTCTTTGGTCAATTGATCTAACAATGGGGAATCGGATAGGGCGATGGTAACAGATGCTTCAGTTGTATTAACTGCATCAACCGCCACCCGGTGTTTTTCGAGCACCGAAAATACCTTAGTTAGAAAGGAGAAGCCCATGACAGTTTCGTATGCACTAACTGTAAGGGTTGCCATATTTGGTTTGAATGACATCGCAAGCACATCCAGCTCCTGTTTGGATTCCCGGATAATTTTGGTGCCTTCATCATCCGGTTTAAACATATTTTTAACAAGAACGGGAATATTTTTTTCCTGGGCTGGTTTCAGGGTGGAAGGGTGCAATACTTTTGCTCCAAAATAGGCCATTTCAGTGGCATCAAAATAACTCATCTCAGCAAGTGGTTTGGCATCGGGAATGTACCGGGGATCACTGGTATAAACACCGCTTACATCCGTCCAAATCTCAATGGTTTTGGCATTAATGGCTCCGCCCACAAGGCTGGCTGTATAATCTGAACCTTCAAAACCAAGGGTGGTAATAGTTTTATCCGGTGCTTCCCCATAAAAACCACCAATAATGGGAGTGAAGCCGCTTTCTAAAATGGTTTCAAGAGAACCGCATCGCTGGGTTATTTGCAGTAAATTGGGATTTGCCTTCCCATATTCGGCATCGGTCTTAATGATCTTCCGGGCTTCAACATGTTGTGTCATCATATCAAGTGCCAGTCCGCATTGTGCCAAAAGGTATGAAGATATTTGTTCGCCCGTGCTTGAAATGGCGTCTTTCATTTGGGGGGAAAGCGTTCCCTGCCTGTGAGTATAAACAAGCAGTTTATTCAGTTTGCCAATTTTAGCTTCCGTGTTTTTAAGGCAGCTTTCTTTGATCAGGGAATTTTTGGCATGAGGATTATCCTCTAAAAAATTTTGCACAATTGTATTATGCCGTTCCTTGATTCCCAATGCAATTTCCCGGGCTTCGTTCAGCTTGCCGGCTGCAGCCAGATTTCCGGCCTCAACTAATTGCCGGGTTGTTCGTGCAGTAGCCGAAACCACAACAATCGGGTATTCATATTTTTTTATGATATCGAGCACCTGTTTCCAGGTTTGGTGGTCGGCCATGGAAGTGCCGCCAAACTTAAGTACGTTTATCTGCATGTATTCTCTTTAAATTTTGTGCCGAAAAATAAGAGGATTCTTCCCCTATTCCATGTAAAATCATGGATTATATTCCAATCGTTTAAAAGAAAGGGTATCTTTGTCCACTCATGATTTTCAATAGATATTTATTCATCAAGCATACACTCAGGAAGAAAATTCAATGAATAGAATCAGTGCCGTAATTTTTGATATGGATGGGGTTATTGTGCACAGTAATCCGGTTCATAAAGTGATACTTCAGAAATTTTGTAAAAAACGCGGAAAAGAACTCACTGATAAACAGCTCAGGGAAAAAGTATACGGAAGAACGAATCAGGACTGGATTCCCAACGTTTTTGGAGATATTCTGGATGAAATCATAGAAGCTTATGCCGATGAAAAAGAGCAGATGTTCAGGGATGTTTTTGAGCCTAAAAAACATGTGGTGCCCGGATTTTTCGCATTTCTTGATCTGCTGGATGAAGCTAAGATCAAAAAAGTAGTGGCTACCTCGGCTCCAGCCGAAAATGCAGATTACATCCTGAGTGAGTTAGGTGTAGCCGATCGTTTTGATGCCGTCCTGAATTCTTCTCATGTTACGAAAAGCAAACCAGACCCGGAACCATATTTGAAAGCGGCCGCAGCAGTTGGAGTAAACCCTAAGGATTGCGTGATTTTTGAAGATTCCATTTCCGGAGTTGAGTCTGGCTTGGCTGCCGGGGCAAAAGTTGTTGGTGTGGCAACCACACATTCTCATCAGGAACTGAGCTTGTGTGATATGGTAATTGATGATTTTATGGGGATTGGAATCTTAAAACTGGAAGAATTAATGTCATAAGAATTTTTATTGGCGTTCGAAGTAAATGGAATTTGTACATTCCACCAGATACCGAAATAAAAAAACTTCTTACTTCAATATTGAATATTCGTTATTCAATATCCAAAAGTGACCCCGCCGGGATTGCAAATATAAAACTTGGCGAATCAAAAAAGGTTCAAATAAAGCCCTTCACGAACCATTATAAGCATTTTTGAATCACATTGAAACAACGTAACTTTAAAAGAATCGCAAATTACCTGTACCAATTACTGTACTAAGTACAGGTACAAAGTTTAAAGTTATGCCAACAATCAAAGCGGTATTAAGACCACCAAAAGATAAGGATGGGAAAAAGCCTATCTATATTCGTATTTCAGATGCCGGGAAAACCCGCTATGTATCAACCGGCGAAAAGGTAAAGCCGGGGTTATGGATTGGAGATACTAAAAGTGATAAATGGGTGCGGGAAAATGATGCCTTTGAAGCTGCACACTTGAATCAAATTATTTCCGATAGGATTAAAGCCATTAATGATGAAGCCTATCAACTGAAAGCAGATAACCAAAATGTTAATGCGGATATACTAAAGAAAAAGGCAAAATCTAAAGAATACCGGGGTTCATTCATTGAGTATGGAAAGACCTTTGCACAAAGAAAGCGCCGGGCAAATGTACGAACCGGGAAAAGATACGATGCTGTTTTAAGTAAGCTGGAAGAATATACCGGCGGGAAATTGCAGTTTAAAGATATTACGGTAACATGGCTTAAAGAGCTTTCCGATTGGCTGGCAGATGAAAAAGATAATTCACCAAATACGATACACTCAAATTTGAAGTGCATCCGGGCAATCCTATATGAAGCCATCCGGGAAAATCAATTTCCACAGGAAAAGAATCCGTTCTTCAATTTTAAGTTAAAGCAGCCCAAGGTTAGCCGGGTGAAGTTATCCGCGGATGAAATTAAAGCGTTGGCGACTGTAAAGACGAATGATAACCCGGTGCAGCAAATGGCA
>JBBDLQ010000072.1:3236-5229 GCA_040878765.1 Balneolaceae bacterium
AAGAAAGGAACGGATTTACATGCCATTTCTAACAGCCTTGGGCATGCATCCCTAAAAACAACCGAGAGCTATCTAAAGGCCTTGGATAATGAAACAACCGATAAGAAAGTACAATCAGTTTACGAGGAATTTTGATATGAGTGCTTGGTTAATACCAGGGACCAAAAATAATATGTTTGTTCAACCACCACTTTTTAAATAATTAGCACCATGAAACACTATTTACTACAGCAGTGGCTTGTAAAAAGGCTTATTGATATAGCAGAATCAACTCAGGAAAAAATAAGAATACTGGAAGATTCAAAGGATGCGGTTCTTGAAAACAAAAATTCACGCACCGGAGAAAACACACCAAGTGAAAGGGCACTGCTGGCATGGATTAATGCTAAAATCAAGAAATTTGAAAAAGCCCTGGAAGAAGATGAATTAACCAAAAAAATAAAAGGGGATAAAAGAAAGAAGCTGCATTCGGATGAACAAAAGACAATTGCCCAAGATTATTTAACAAAGAATCGGAATGTTTGGAAAGAAGAATACAATGGAAGCCAAAAGCCATTTGTAGTGGAAAAAATAATTCCGCATATCATTGAGAAGCTAAGTATTTCAGAAGATGATTGTCTTTCAGAGGGCCAACTCCGCCAATCATTGGACTGGAATAAATCCAAATAGCACAACTCATACTGTTTCATTCTGAATTGTGTGGTATTTGTGATATTCCACACTCTTAACTTATTGCCCGCCTTAATTTTAGTGTTCTAAAAGTGTGGTTTTAAAATTAACCACACGGTTGCTAATTGCGTTAATTAAACCCATCAATTTTAACGCAATAGGAACTGAAATGGATTTAGTAATCACTCCCCAAAACGAACTCCGCCAAATTGTAGCTGATGAAATTACAAAGGCGCTGGAATCAAATAAGCCAACCAAGCCCGCGCCAAATAAAGAGGTATTCACCAACCGTGAAGCCCAAAAATATTTGGGCGTTTCCCGTTCGACTCTTCAAAGATGGCGGGCGGATGGAATACTCCAGTACAGGAAAATTAATGGCAGCATCCGGTACACGCGGGATGATTTGGATGCCTTAATGGAAGCAGCGGCAAAATGATGAAAGAAGCTTCTAAAGATGGCCGGAATTGTGCTTTTCTATTGCAAACGATAAAAAGCGGGATGAATACTTTTATCCATGTTTTTGAATCATTGGAACGCGATTATAAGCCCTTTTTGGAAAATGATTTTCGAGAGAATTTTTATAAAAAGGTTGCAAAATGATTGTAAGCGAAAAATTAACACCGCCGCAAATACAAACGCTGTTATATCAGTTAGGCATTGATGTTAAAGGGCGCGCGGATGGAACAGGCTGGATGACTATTAAAAGCCCATTGCGGGATGAAAAAAATGCATCCTTTGGATTGAATATTAAAACAGGTGCATGGCATGACCACGCGACCGGGGATAAAGGGGATGTAGTTACATTGGCAGAGCGTATCAACCGCATGGAAACTAAGGATGCTATCAAGTGGATAGAGGAACGAGCCGACATAATTAATACCCTTTATAAGCCATCCACAAATGGCACTACCAAAAAGAAACCCGCGAATTTTTGGAATGATGATAACCTGGATTTTATACGCGCCGGGATGAAACGGCTCAAAGATGGGAATCATCCTTTGTTAGATACTGCAAAAGAATATGATTGTTTAGATGCTGAAACCTTGGAAAAGTACGGGTGCGGTATCATTGATCAATGGGAAAAAGACTGGCTGGCTTTTCCATACGCGACCGGCTGCCAACTGTACCGCCGGGATGAAGAAAAAATTATCCGTTCACTAAAAGGCAGTACCCCCGGTGCATCATTTTTTGGAATGAAGCAGACGGATAAGAAAGAAATTTTATTTATTGCCAAAAGCCCAAGGGAATGCATGATGTTATCACAGGAATTTGGCAGCCATGCGGATGTGATAGGATTATGTACAGGTGAGCAAGGCAATATATC
>JBBDLQ010000073.1:0-1044 GCA_040878765.1 Balneolaceae bacterium
CTTCATTAACGTCAAAATGGTGTATTCAGCTACCAAAATATCTTCTTGATTGGTTACTTCCACATCCCAATACACAACGCCAAATGGGAATTTATTATCCTTTTTCTGCTGGCGGACATTCTTTCGCTTCAAAATCAATTTGGCCTGAATGGTATCTCCGGGGGCAACAGGAGCCACAAAGCGCAGGTTTTCCAATCCATAATTCAGCATCACGGGACCTTCATCCGGATCAACAAATAGTCCGGCGGTGGCAGAGAGCACGAAATAGCCGTGAGCTACAATTTTACCAAACAGTGAACGGGCGGCTGCTTCGGGATCAGTGTGGGCATAAAAATGATCTCCGCTTAAATCGGCAAATTCTGCTACATCTTTCTCGGTAACGGTACGCTTTTCGGTGGTCAATGCCTCACCAATTTCCAGCTCTTCAAAATACTTTTGGAAGGGATGTTTTTCGGATTCTCGGGTTTCTGCTCCTTTGATATGTTGCTTTACGATGTTCCTCAAAGTAGTTGGCGATCCCTGTAAAGCAATTCGCTGCATGTTGTGAAGAACAGCACGAGCGCCGCCAAGTTCTTCCCCACCGCCGGCATGTCCTGGGCCACCGTGAACCAAGGAAGCTATAGGAGAACCGTGTCCGGTAGACTCCTTAGCGGAGTTGCGGTTGATCACCATAAATCGTCCGTGATAGGGAGCGCATCCCATGGTTACTTTGTGAGCAATTTCATCGTCAGCTGTAAATAGGGAGCCGACTAAAGAGCCGTTTGCTTTGTTGGCCAGTTCGATAGCCTCTTGGGTAGAAGTATAGGGCATCACGGTAGTCATAGGACCAAATGCTTCCAGCTGATGGACTTCATCTACCTGCATAGGTTTATGGCAAACAAGTACTCTTGAATTCGTAAAAGCACCTTTTTGGTCACCGTTCTGAGAAGTATACACGGTTTCGGTTATATCTGATAGTTGCTGAAGCTGCTCTTCAAAGCGTTCAGCCTGATCGGCGCTTGCAAGTGGACCCATGCGAATATCTTCCTGAGCCGGGTCACCAAT
>JBBDLQ010000074.1:0-3738 GCA_040878765.1 Balneolaceae bacterium
GTTTTATAAATATTCTACAACTGCAGTAACGGCTCCCTGATAGTGACCATTAAATATTTGTTGCTGATCTTTAAGTTTTCCATTCACTGTAATATGATGGTCACCGCTATCCGTAGAATTTTGATCAACTGTAAAAGATTCAAATTCAATAACCTCACCCAACTCATTTACGATCTCACTTTGCTGGGTAATGTTTACGCTGACATCGCTGCCGGGAGCAGCAACTAATGAAAATGAACCGGTCTCAAGATCTTCACTTAAAAAAACATCGGAATTCAGGTCAATAGAAGTTTCCTGGATGGCAGAAAATCCCGCTCCGCTGATAATAGTTACTTTTGCCTGCATAACTGCTGTTACCTGGGCATTGGCTGTAAGGAAGAAGCCGCTGGCGATGAAAAGTAATATGGAAGTTAAGGTTGCTCTCATGTGTATTTTTTTATCTCACCCCCATAATATTAAAATAATCTAACATTAAGAAATTTTAATAATTAAAAACACAATGCAATACCCACTTAGATCTCTAAAAAGTGTGTTTATTAATAAGGGAAGGCTGGTATTTACAATTATTAGAAATTAAGATTTTCTAATATTAAAATTGTAACAATGCAGAAAAGGTTTAAAAAGGGGCTAAATGAGTAAAATTTTGGAAGGTTTATAGCCTGAAAAAACGTTTAAGCTTAATTCGTTTGGCTTTCTTCTTTATTTGGAGCAGCGAATCTTGTTCTAATCCGACTTCTCGGGGATCAATTTTAATTTCTTTCAAAGATTCCTCCGGTTTTAAAACACCAAGATGTTTTATGAAGGTACTTAAATGAGTGCGGAGGTAATTATTTCTGTTTCGGTCTAGTATCTCAATAATCTGTTTCCATTGTTCAGGTTTAACAGAACATTCTATACCAAGTCCAATGGCATCGGAATCATCAGGACTGTTAAGGCAAATTTCTAACTGCAGTTCCAAATTATCGGGAAGGGGTTCGGTACGCAGAAGTTTCGGTCCATTATGGGATTTATTGCCACGCGGAAAAAAGCTTTTCCAAAGTTTGCCAGTGGCGGGGTCGTGGTAAAAGACTTCATAGGTTTCCATGTTTTTACGCAGGGTAACCATGTCTTTAATGCGTTCGATTTGTCTTTTGTTATTGATGATATACATAATTGTAATAGGGCCGTTGCAGATATATTTACAGTTTATGGTTACAAAAGTTCCCACAGGTAAATTTGTTACAAAAAAAAATCAGCCTGAGTATTCAGGCTGATTTTAACATCAAATAAAATTACTAATTTATTCTACAGGGGCCTCTTTTTTTTCAATACTTTTTGCCTTTGCATTTTTGACATACGTGTTGAGCCATTCTGTTTGTTCCCAAAGCATATGAAGCACAGATTCGCGGGCAGAATAACCATGACTTTCATCCGGAAGCATAACGAGTCGGGCTGTTCCTCCATGTCCGCTCACAGCCTGATACATGCGTTCACTTTGAATTGGAAAAGTTCCTGAATTATTATCGGCTTGACCATGAATAAATAAAATGGGTTCGTCAAGTTTATCAGCATGCATGAAAGGGGACATGCTATAATAAATTTCCGGAGCCTCCCAGTAGGTGCGGGGTTCTGCCTGAAAACCAAACGGGGTTAGCGTTCGGTTATAAGCGCCGCTTCGGGCAATGCCGGCGCGGAATATATCAGAATGAGCCAACAGGTTGGCCGTCATAAAGGCACCGTAACTATGGCCGCCAATACTCATTCTATCGGGATCTCCAACTCCTCGTTCATCCAATTCATCAACAATAGCCTGGGCACTTGAAACCAATTGCTCAACAAAAGTATCGTTGGGTTCTTCATCACCTTCCCCAATAATTGGCATGGCCGCCCCCTGAACAACCGCATATCCTTCAGTTAACATGAAATGAGGACCCCAATAGCTGATATTCGCAAAACGGTAAGGTGAATCTGAAACCTGACTGGCGGCATCCGCACTTTTAAATTCACGTGGATATGCCCAAATCACTGTTGGCAATTTACCGTCTTCTTCTTTGTCATAACCGGAGGGCAAATAAAGAGTAGCTGATAGCTGTACGCCATCACTTCTCTCATATGTGATCAGTTCTTTGGTAACATCTTTAAGATCCGGAGTAGGGTGCTCAAAAAATGTAAGAGGTTTGATTTCTTCGGTTTGTAGATTCCTTAGAAAATAATTAGGCGGCTCAGTTGTAGCTTCACGCCGGGTTATTAATTCTTCATCATCTAAAACGGAAACTACATATTCATAATAGGGAGCTTCAGACTGCCATAAAATTTCACTTTTCTTGGTAGTGAGATCAAATACAGAAAGGAAAGGCCGGTTGCCTTCTTCTGAGGCACCTTGCCCGGTTAGTACGATTTTATTCCCATTGTCTAAAGTATGTAGTACATAGGTTCCCCAATCTGTGCGTTTGTATTCCGGAGAACCGGGATCGTTGTAGCGGTCTTCGGTATTCAGATCAAATATGAGTTCCGGTGCTGATGAGAGAGCATCTGGTTTTACCTTCCAGGTTTTACGATTTCGGTTACTTCTCCAGTATTCATTTACCAGGGCATAACCCTCATCACTCCACATAATCCCCGCATAACGGTAACTCAGGTCAATGATATTATCAGGTTCTCCATCAAAAGGTGCTTTATGTAAATATACCCGGTCACGTTTGTCAGCTTCATTCTTTTGATCTCCGCCATCCAACGCCTCAACCCAGGTTAAAGTGGCAGGTTCATCTGCTCTCCAGTTAACAGATCGGGGGCCTTCATAGGTGGATGAAAAGCCAATAGGAATTTGATCGGCAAGAGGCAAGTCGGCCACTAAATACACTTCAGAACCTTCCCGATCAGTAACGGAGATTCTGTTTGGGAAACGATACACAGGAACCCTGTAGGAATATGGTTTATGGACAACCTGCGTGAGAAGATAATTACCATCCGGGGAAATATTGACAGATCGATAGATCTTGGGTTCCCCGATTACAGTAACCTCACTATTCAAAGAAACTTCAACCAGCTGAGAGGTGAAATAATAATCAAAAACCGCTTCATCATGTTCATTTTGCAGAAGATCCTGATAGGTTCTTGCAGGGGTGACTCTTCCAAGGCTTTCTTCAATAACCGGTCCGGTTGGGGTGAGATTTTCTTCCGGCACAGCCGAACGATTTTCAGGAATCGTTTGAACGAGCAGTGATTTACTGTCCCTGTCCCAGCTATATGGTGAGCCAAAAGTATCATTAATAGGAAGATCCGTGAGTTTACGGGCCTGAGCATCTGAAACAGAAGCCACCCAGAGATTTAAACCGGTAGCATGAGTATTAATAAATGAAATATATTTTCCGTCGGGGGACCAGTTTACATCCGAAATGCGGGGATCATCAGGTAACCCTTTTAATTCCATATCCTCACCGGAACTAATATCACGAATGGTAATTGATTCCAGGGAACCGGTACGAGATGGTCCATTGGTTCGAGGATTTATTCTAACACCGGCAAGCCTGAGTTCAGGTTGTGAAACTTCTTTTATAGAAGGAAGTCCCGGTCGTTGAAGAATTAGCATATATTCTTTATCAGGAGAAATGGATACAGATGGCATGCGTGCGCCATCAACAAGGTCAATCATAGCTTGTGAGGGCTCCTGATAAGGTGTTTGGGCCTGTACAACAGTTAGCCCAAAAAATAATATTAGCAGGAAAAGGAAGTACTTGCGATAATTCATAATGATGGTGT
>JBBDLQ010000074.1:3838-5107 GCA_040878765.1 Balneolaceae bacterium
TTCACATAATTAAAGGTGTGTGATTCCGTATCAAGTTCACCATAAACAGCAGTGATGAATTTATCGACAGGGGAATCTTCAAAAATGATCTTATTCACTTTATTGACAGATTCATTCACATTGTTATTGTTTTCAACATGAGAGCGGAGGGAAGCCCTCATAGTTGCCATAAGTAAGGATGCAGGCACCCCTTTTCCGGAAACATCGGCAATGGTAAAGCCCCATCTGTTTGAGCCGGGAATTTTGATGTAATCATAATAATCGCCCCCAACGCTTTTTGCTGGTTTACTGAATCCTGCAATGCGGTAATTGGGGATGTCAGGAACTTGTTTAGGCCAAAATCCAGCCTGTATATTTCTGGCCACTTCCAGTTCTTTATCCATCAGTTCCTTTTCGATGCGTTCTTGCTGTAGTTTAGCATTTTCAATAGCAATAGCGGCCTGATTTGCAAGCGTTTGAAATACCGGGATCTGTTGGTCCGTAAATAAAGAATCTCCTTTTTTATTAATGGCCTCAAGTGCCCCAATAACTTTACCATTATGATTGATGAGGGGCACACAAATGAGGTTGCGGGTAGTAAAAGATGAATTTATGCTTAATTCCCCGGCAAAACGCGGATCGTCTTTAACATGATTTACTATCACCGGTTCTTTGTGCTGTACCGACCATCCGCTAATCCCCTGATCTGCTGGAATGCTTTTTCCGGATAGTTCGGCTGTGGCAGGACCAGTGGGAATCGAGAGATTAAGCTTGGATTTATCCTCATTAAGCAGAAAAAGAGAACTGGCTTCTGAGTCCATGATAATTTTAGCCGAATCCATGATTTCCCGAAGTAATTTTTTTGGTTTAAGATTGGAATTGATTTTACCAACCAGTTCCATAAGAAGATTTAATTGATCTACCTTAATTGATTGCAAAGTATCTGAAAGCATATTTTTTAACCCCATTAAATTTTATTGAAACCTCGGTGAAACGAATGAAGCACCCAAATTAAAGTGACAATTCCCAAAATGTATTTTAATGTAAATCTAAGTGTCACCGACAGAAATAATTGTAAGAGTACCTGTCTTTTCCACCCCATTTTATTAGCTGTTAATATAATAAAGAACAGTGAATATGCTAAAAGGGTATTTGTACCCCCTAAAGTTATTTGAAACTAAGAAAGGATAGCTAACAGCAGAACCTGTTCGCAGGTTCATTACCACAAAAAAACCCAATTACAACAAAAAGCTATAATTGGGTTAAGTAATTGTCGGGGCGACAGGATTT
>JBBDLQ010000075.1:0-1024 GCA_040878765.1 Balneolaceae bacterium
ACCATCAAATTTTTATTTCAGCTTCAGGAGCCGGACGATGAGTATAAAGTTGAAGCTGTACTCATTCCTGATTTTTTTGAGGATGGAGCCGCTCGCCGACTTACCGTCTGTGTTTCGTCTCAGGTCGGCTGTGTTTTTGGATGTTCTTTTTGTGCAACAGGTAAAATGGGATTGTTCCGTAGTTTGACCCATGGTGAAATTGTGGATCAGGTGCAGTACATCAATGAGCTTGCTGAAGAGAAATACGGTAAGAAAATCACTAACATTGTTTATATGGGAATGGGCGAACCTCTGCATAATTATAAGGCCGTGGTGGAATCAGCGAATATCATATCCGATCCACTGAGTATTGAACTTTCACCCAAACGAATTACCGTTTCCACCGTTGGACTTACTAAGCAGATCAAGCAACTGGCCGATGATCAGGAGCCCTTTAACCTTGCTATCTCCTTGCATGCAGCTACCGATGATAAGCGGGATAAGATCATGCCCATCAATGCTTCTATGAATCTTGAAAGCCTGAAAGATGCAATTAAGTATTATCACAGAGTAACCGAACGAGCACTTAGCTACGAATATTTGCTCTTTGATAATTTTAATGACTCGGCTCAAGATGCCAGAGATTTGGCTAAAATTGTAAAATGGGCTCCCAGCAAGGTGAATATCATCATGTATAATAATGTAGCCGGAGTGGAGCTAAAACGAGCCCGCGAAGAACGACTCGATAATTTTATGCGTGAATTGATCAAGAATGATGTCCGTGCAACAGTACGCCGAAGCCGCGGTGATGATATTGATGCGGGATGCGGTCAGCTCGCTATTCGGGAAGGCGCTGAGAAAGGGAAAACCATTGCTAAAGATCAGGTGAATTAGTCCCAGATATTTCGTTCCAACGCAGAGCGTATGGAACGAGGGCTTTGAGTTGTAATTTGTTGCAACAAAGTTTGTCACAAGCCGACGCTTGCGACAGCTTAGGTGAGTAGTATGGGTAAAATTGGATTCTGAACTCAGTATATTCTGACTC
>JBBDLQ010000076.1:0-1963 GCA_040878765.1 Balneolaceae bacterium
TTGCGCGGACTTGAACTTGGTCTAAGATTTAATAGCTGATACCCTTATTAATTTATAAACAATACACATACAATTTTTATGTTTTGGAAGCGGTTTTAAAGTGATCTTAAACCTGCTGTTATTTTTCTTGATTCAAACGTTTTTTACCACTATTTAAACCCTACAATTTTAAGATTTATGGCTAGATTTTCACGCATACAAACTGCTACAGTGATGGAAAAAACCGGACTTGTTCCATTGTTTTACCATCACGACCTGGAAACATGTAAAGAAGTACTAACCGCTTGTTACAAAGGAGGCGCCCGTATTTTGGAATTTACCAATCGGGGTGATTTTGCCCACGAAGTTTTTGGGGAACTCAACAAGTTTGCCGAACAAGAATTGCCTGAAATGATTCTTGGAGTCGGCTCAGTGACTGATGCCGGTACCGCTTCTCTTTATATGCAGTTAGGCGCCAATTTTGTAGTTACTCCTGTTTACAGGGAAGATATTGCTATTGTTTGTAACCGCCGAAAAGTGTTATGGTCGCCCGGTTGCGGATCCCTTACAGAAATTGCCAAAGCTGAAGAAATGGGAGCTGAAATCATCAAAGTATTTCCTGGTAGTCAGCTCGGGCCGGGTTTTGTAAAAGCCATTAAAGCCCCTTGCCCATGGACGAGTATAATGCCAACTGGAGGAGTTTCTGCCGAAAAAGAAAACCTGAAAGGCTGGTTTGACGCCGGGGTAACTTGTGTGGGAATGGGATCAAAACTTGTAACTAAAGAATTCCTTAAAAATAAGGATTACAGCGGACTGGAGAAACATGTTAAGAACACACTCACCCTCATCAAAGAGATTAGAAATGCATAGAACAAGAATATTCAGCCTGTTTTTCGTCTTTTTATTAGCAAGCGTTTTTACATTATCAGGTTGCGAAGAGGTTTTAAAAGAAAAGAAAACCATCCGGTTAGCCCATGCCTTGAGTACTACACATCCGGTTCATTTAGGGATGGAACGGATGGCGAAACTTGTGGATGAAAAATCAGATGGTAAATTAACGATTTCAATATTCCCAAGTCAGCAATTAGGTTCGGAACGCGAGGCACTTGAATTATTACAAATCGGCAGTATCGGGATGACAAAAGTATCATCCGCCGCACTTGAAAATTTTGTGCCAGAATTACGTGTATACAGCCTCCCCTACCTTTTTAAAGATGAAGCACATATCCTGGCCGTGTTAAATGGTGAAATTGGCCGGGAACTGTTATTAGCCGGTGAAGAATACTGGTTGCGCGGTTTAACTTATTATGATGCCGGGCAGCGAAGTTTCTATATCAAAGACCGCCCAATTGAAACCCCTGAAGATCTTCGCGGACTTAAAATAAGGGTAATGGAAAGTCAGATGTCGGTTAATATGGTTCGGGAGCTTGGCGGTTCCCCAACTCCAATTTCATGGGGAGAATTATATACTGCACTGCAGCAGGGAGTTGTTGACGGGGCTGAAAATAATCCACCGTCATTTTTCACTTCCCGGCATTATGAAGTTGCAAAATATTACAGCCTAGATGAGCATACAATGCTTCCTGATTTGTTAATTATCAGCACTATACAATGGAATAAACTAAACGAACAAGAGCAGCAATGGATACAGGAAGCTGCTGATTCATCAGCCATTTACCAACGAAGAATTTGGGCTGAAGCTGAAGAAGAAGCCCTTAATACTGTACGGGAAGCCGGTATTGAAATTAATTATCCCGATAAAGAACCTTTTATTGAACTTACTAAACCACTTTATGAAACTTTCAGGGAATCAGAACCAGAGTTTTATAAACTGATTCAACGCATTTTAGATGAACAATAGATTTTAGATTATGAAAAAATTTGATCGTTTTCTCGAACATTTTCTGGCCAGTTTAATGGCAATAATGCTAATCAGTGTAAGCTGGCAGGTAATATCACGCTATCTTTTAGGGGACGCCAGTTC
>JBBDLQ010000076.1:2063-5059 GCA_040878765.1 Balneolaceae bacterium
TTCCCAATCAACCAAACTAAATAATAAAGGAATTCCATGGTTTTAACAGAAGTCTTAATTCTTGTACTAAGTTTTGTCATTCTTTTGGGAATTGGTGTTCCAATAGCCTGGAGCATTGGGTTATCGGGCCTGCTAACACTCTTTGTAAGTATTGATTCCATTCCCGCATTTACAACACTAGCCCAGCGAATGGGAACAGGACTAGACAGTTTCACCCTGCTGGCAATCCCCTTTTTCATATTGGCGGGGCAGTTAATTAACAAAGGTGGTTTGGCACAGCGTCTTATTAAACTGGCTAAGGACCTCATGGGTTCTTTGCCCGGGGGCTTGGCGCATGTGAATATTGTAGCCGCCATGATGTTCGGTGCTATAGCCGGGTCGGCTGTAGCTGCGGCATCTGCAATTGGATCAATTCTTGGGCCCCGCATGGAAAAAGAAGGCTACTCCAAAGAATTTTCTGCAGCAGTAAATATTACATCATCTACAACCGGATTATTAATCCCCCCTTCTAATATCCTGATTATCTATTCACTGGCAAGTGGCGGGGTTTCGATTGCCGCACTTTTTATTGCGGGATACCTGCCCGGAATTCTAACGGGCCTCATGCTAATGATAGTGGCAGCTATTTGGGCTAAATGGAAGAAATTTCCGGTAGGTGAACGTACTTCATTTATTGAAATCTCAAAAAGTTTTATTCGCGCAGTGCCTGCCCTTTCACTGCTTGTAATTGTAATTGGAGGGATCATCGCCGGAATTTTCACAGCAACTGAAGCTTCCGCCATTGCGGTATTATATACCCTGGTACTTGGATTTATGTATAAGGAACTCTCCGTTAAAGAACTACCCAAGGTGTTTTTTGATTCGGTGATGACCACTTCCATAGTCATGCTTTTGATTGCTACTTCTATTGCAATGTCGTGGGTAATGTCGTTCGAAGAAATTCCTCAAACTGTAACTGCAGCATTATTAGGAATGAGTGACAGTAAAATCGTCATTCTTCTCATGATCAATATGATTCTGCTCTTTGTTGGTATTTTTATGGATATGACGCCTGCTGTGCTCATTTTTACCCCCATATTTTTACCGATCGTTATGGAATTGGGGATTGATCCCATCCACTTCGGAATTATTATGATTCTGAACCTATCCATCGGCTTATGTACACCGCCGGTTGGAACTATACTTTTTGTTGGAGTTGGGGTGGCTCAAACTACTATTGTCAAAGTTATTAAGCCTTTAATGCCATTATTTATTGCAATGGTAGTTGCACTGATGCTGATCACTTATTTCCCACAAATCAGCTTATGGCTTCCTGAATTGTTTGGGTTCTGATTTGATATGGTGATATGGTGATATGGTGATTTTGCTAATTCAGACTTATAAGTATTCGAATACTATCTAAGTTTTATGAATAAGTTTGATATATGAAATACCAAATCCATCACCATATCACCATATCACTTAAGAATACTTATCAAAGAACTCTTTGAACTTCTCTACATTTTTTTTGGAGCCAATATAAACGGGTGTACATTCATGCAAAGCCTTTGGCTGAATTTCCATTATTCGCATTTTCCCATCAGTAGCTAAACCACCAGCTTGTTCAATTATAAAACTGAGGGGATTACATTCATACATTAACCGAAGTTTGCCATTTGGATATTTGGTGCTGTCAGGATACATGAAAATCCCGCCCTGCAATAACGTGCGGTGCACATCGGCTGCCATACATCCTATATACCGGGCTTTGTATGGCCGGTCTGTATCAGCATCAATTTCCTGGCAGTATTTTACATATTTCTTTAATCCCGGCTCCCAAAAATTATAGCTTCCTTCATCTGCACTATAAATATTTCCATAATCAGGAATTTTCACATCCTCCTGACTTAAAATAAATTCTCCAATACTTGGGTCAAGTGTAAATATCCTAACCCCCGCTCCGGTTGTATAAGACATTACGGTGCTTGAACCATATAAAACATAGCCGGCTGCAACCTGTTTTACCCCGGGCTGAAGTGCATCTTCTTCTGTAAGTTTCTTTTTCCCTTCAGGCCTCATATAAATAGAAAAAATACTGCCAATACTAACACTTATATCAATATTCGATGAGCCGTCCAGCGGATCCATATACACAATATATTTACCGGACTCTGCGCTTAGGCGGACAACTCCCTCATTTTCTTCAGAAATTACCATACAAGTAATATTTGAACGGCTTAGAGCGGAAATAAGCTGATCATTGGCAAACAGATCAAGTTTCTTAACGCTTTCGCCATGTACATTTTCAGAACCTTCTAAACCCAATATGTTAGTTATACCGGCTTTATTTACCTCCCTTGAAATTATTTTTGCAGCTAATCCTATATCTCTTAGCAATTGCGATAGTTCGCCCGTAGCCCCTGGAAATTTATTTTGGGCATGTATAATATATTCTTCGAGTGTGACTAATTTATTCATATTCTTTTCTGCTCTTTTTACGATCCTTCTTACTGTAAATCATTTAATTTAGAAAATACCGATTCTTCATTTGGTTCTCTGATTATAAAAGCGTTTTGTAAGTCAAAAAAAAATACACTCATCCGGAGGCCTCAATCATAAATATCAAGGCACTCCAGATGGTGTATTTTAATCTTTGCAGATTTTACTCTGCGCGCTTCCTATTTATTTAATTAAGGTAAGTTTGCGAACAGCGGTGAAATCACCAGCTGTAATTCGGTATAAATAAACACCGGTTGCAAACTGTTTTGCATTCCATTCTATGTTATGCGTACCAGCTGACTGACGAGTATTTATCAGTTCCGCTACTTCACGGCCAGTAATGTCATAAATTTTGATCATTACATCAGACGCTTCAGGTAAGTCATAACTTATTTTTGTCGTTGGGTTGAATGGGTTTGGATAGTTTTGATTGAGTGCAAACTTGGCTGGAATCTCATCCGGAGTTTCGTTAGAGGTTGCATCAATTTTTTCCATAACCGCATTGTCGAAGTAAAGAA
>JBBDLQ010000077.1:0-5041 GCA_040878765.1 Balneolaceae bacterium
CAGCCTTTCAGTAATACAAACTTGTCTTCGTATTGATCCCAATCGTAACCATCAAGGGCACTTTTATAGAGTTGGTGTAGAAAAGCCTTTTTCTTCCCGAGGAAAACTTCTTTGGCAAATTCAGATGCATAAGAGGTGATCAGCATCCAGGCCCAGGGTGCGATGATGGCATCGGTGCTGCAATAAACAGTGAGATATTTCCCCTCAAACTGTGACCAGTCAAATTCCTTCAGCTGTTCCCGAAAATCCTTCTCCTTCAGCATCAATTCCTGAAACAAAAACTGTTTGATATCCAGCTCTTCAATCGGAGTCGGATCATGGAACTTCTGCAGGTCCAGCGTTACCAGCTTGGTGTTTTGTTGGACTTTATTTACAATCTCTTCAGGCATAGTTTATTGTTTTACTCGTCATTCTGAGCGATAGCGAAGAACCCTTGCCTTTAAAAGCAAGATCCTTCGGGAGTACCCTCAGGATGACCATAAAAGAATTAATTAAATAGAAAAGGATTCACCACAGGAGCACGTCCGCGTAGCATTTGGGTTTTTGAAATGGAAGCCCTGCCCGTTTAGGCCATCGGTGTAATCCAGTTCGGTTCCGGCCAAATAAAGGAAACTTCGCATATCTACGAGTACTTTAAGTCCGTCTACATCAAACACTTTGTCATTTTCCTCAACTTGTACCTCGGAATCAAAATCCAGATCGTAAGTCAGGCCGGAGCATCCGCCGCTTACCACTCCTACGCGCAGCATGGCATCATCCGGTACCTGTTGTTCCTTGCGGATTTGATTGATGCGTTGTGTTGCTCTGTCGGTTATTGTGAGTTCCATCGTTTTAAACAGACACTACCTGAATTTCGGGATCAATACGTTTTACCATACTTTCGATGGCGTAGAGTGTTCCGGTTGTTGCCGTTGGGCAGGTTCCACAAGCTCCCTGATAGTGAACTTTGAGCCGGTTTTGTTCAAGGCCTAATATTTTGAGTCCACCGCCATCAGCCAACAGATATGGGCGAACTTGTTCATCCAGCATTCTGGTAATTTCCTGCAAACGGGGATCATCAGAACCCTGTACTTCTTTGCTAACATGAACGTCGGTGTCATCTTCATTGTCGGTAATCGGTTCTGCTTCACGAATTGGAGGCGCCAACTTCCGTAACAATTCCGACCAAACAGCCTTGCCATCCTGCGTTACCGTGATATATTTATCTACATAGTAGACATTGATCACGTTATCAACAGCAAACAGTGCTGATGCCAGCTCATCGCCTTCAGCTTCAGCCGCATTTTCAAAAGAACGGGTAGTTCCGTTGGTTAGCGGTTCAGCCAATACAAAGCGCATGGCATCGGGATTTGGTGTGCGTTCTATTTCTTTAATTTTAGCCATTTGTATTCTCCTTTATTATCAAAAAAATTCTTTTACGTATTTAATTCCATTTACCAAGCGATCAATATCTTCTTCGTTATTATAAAAAGAAATGGAAGCTCTTGCTGTACCGGGAATATTATAATGATCCATAACCGGTTGTGCGCAATGATGTCCGGTTCGCACCGCAATACCTTTTTGATCTAAAATGGTCCCGGCATCGGTTGGGTGAATTCCCTCTAATAAAAACGAAATAACGGATGCTTTGTTTTTTGCTGTGCCCACTATGGTCAATCCTTCAATTTGATTGAGTTGCCCGGTTGCGTATTCCAGCAATTCACGTTCACGGGCTGCAATATTTTCCATGCCAACTTCATTGAGAAAATCTATAGCTTCTGCAAAGCCAACACCGGCTGCAATAGGCGGCGTTCCGGCTTCAAATTTATGGGGAAGGTCGTTCCAGGTAGTTTTCTCAAACGTTACCTTATCAATCATATCCCCTCCACCACGGTATGGAGGCATTTCATCAAGCAATTCTTTTTTGCCGTAGAGAATGCCAAATCCGGTTGGGCCACACATTTTGTGAGCTGAAAAAGCATAAAAATCTGCATCCAATTTTTGAACATCCACTATAGCATGCGGTACAGCCTGCGCTCCGTCAATCAAGACCGGAATATCTTTGGCATGTGCTGCCTGGATAATTTCATCTACGGGATTGATAGTTCCTAAAGCATTAGAAACATGAACAACTGCAATCATTTTGGTTTTCTCAGAAAGCAATGCGTGAAATTCTTCCATCAGCAATTCCCCTTCCTCATTCATGGGAATTACTTTGATCTTTGCTCCCGTTTCCTCTGCAACCATTTGCCAGGGCACAATATTGGCATGATGTTCCATTTCTGAGAGGATGATCTCGTCTCCTTCTCTAAAATGTTTCCGTCCGTAACTTTGGGCTACTAAGTTGATGGAATCAGTAGTACCGGTTGTATAAATAATTTCTTCAGTATAACGGGCATTGATCAACTCTTTTACCTTGGTTCTTGCCGATTCATACGCATCGGTTCCCTTTTGACTCAAAGTGTGAATTCCCCGGTGTACATTGGCATGCTCATTAGTATGATATGCATTGATGCGATCGATCACCCGCTGCGGCATTTGGCTTGAAGCACTATTATCCAGATACACCAATGGCTGCCCGTTTACTTCTTGCTGAAGTACGGGGAACTGACTTCGGATTGCCTCCCAGTCTATGTTGGTTTTGGTATCTGTTTTAAGGGTTTGTTGCATAATATTTCGATTGTCATTCTGAGCGATAGCGAAGAACCTTGTCTTTAAAGGCAAGATCCTTCGAGGGTACCCTCAGGATGACTATTAACTACTAATTTCCTACCGCAATAAACTCTTCGTCGCGAGAGGTGAATTTCACTACTTCGTCTAATAATAATTTATGAACCGATTCAACTTCCATGTTCTCGATACTTTCGAGCGTGAAAGCGTAAACCAGCAACTCACGGGCTTTCTTCTTCGTTAAACCACGGCTGTGCAAGTAAAATACTTCATCTTCATTAAGGTGACCAATGGTAGCACCATGAGAACAAAGTACATCATCCGCAAAAATTTCAAGCTGTGGTTTAGTGTGAACCGTGCCATCAAAAGACAACAACAGATTTCGGTTTTCCTGGAAGGAATCGATCTTCTGAGCGTCTTTTCGAACAAAAATCTTACCGTTGAAGATGGAATGTGCGTTGTCATTCACCACTACTTTGTGCAGCTGGTGACTGTTGGCGTGGCAGAATCTATGGTCAATAGCAGAATGTGTATCTGCGATCTGCTCACCGTCAATCAACACAAGTCCGTCAATAGTGAAATTCACTTCTTCATCATTTTGAACCACACGCGGATCGTTTCGGAATAACTTCGCTCCCAGACAAATTGTATAGGAATGATATTCTGCATGTTTATCCAGGTGTGCAATTGGGCGGGATATATGGTTCGCCTTTTTACTGTCGCGCTGAATTCTGGCATGGTGAATATTTGAGCCTTCCATCATTTTAAATTCAGCCACCGGAATATTCAAATACTCATTATCAGCAAGGCCAATATGTTCCTCAACTACCGTTGACTTAGAATACGCTCCCCCTACAAATAACACACGCGGTGTTGCATAAAATGGCTTTTGTGCATCCGTAAATACATTCAGGATATGAATCGGAGCCTCAACCTTAGTTTCCCTGGGAACGTGTATAAATACGCCATCTTTAAAATTGGCATCATTTAAAGCAGCAAATACATCCTGATCTTCATCATAATTGGTGTATTTGCCAAGATGTGTTTTCACTACTTCTGAATCACCATTTTCAACGATGGTTCCAACTGTTACATTTTCAGGAATAGCTTCTGTGGAAGATAATTCTGCATTAAATTCACCATTTACAAACACTAAGCGGCTCTTTTTTGCCTCAGGCAGATAGTGATTACTGATGTCTCCAACCGGATTTACACCGGCATCCGCAACGGGTACAAAATGATTTCGGCTGATAGATCTCAGATCCGTAAACCTCCAGTCTTCATCTTTCCTGGTTGGAAATGGAAATTCCGAGATGTTTCCCGCTCCTTTTTCATTCAAACCGGCAATTACTGCAACATCAGATGATGTGCTAAAATCACCGTCCAAATATTTGAGAATTGTTTCTTTTTCTTTAACTGCTAAACTCATTACTGAGATTCTCCATTTAGGGAAAATTCTTTTTCTAACCATTCGTAACCTTGGTCTTCAAGCTCAAGTGCAAGCTCTTTACCACCTGATTTCACAATCTTACCACCTATCATCACATGCACATAATCGGGAGTGATGTAGTTTAGCAGTCGCTGATAGTGAGTGATCAAAACAATGGCGTTTTCAGGACCGGCTATCTTGTTGATACCGTCTGACACCACTTTAAGAGCATCAATATCAAGTCCTGAATCGGTTTCGTCCATAAAGGCCAACCTTGGATTCAGTACAGCCATTTGGAATACCTCGTTCTTCTTCTTCTCACCACCGGAAAAACCGGTGTTGATGCTTCTTTCCAGGAATTCATCTTTCATGTCTATCACTTCAAGCCGGCTTTTCAGATAATCATCAAATTCAAGCGGATCTAATTCTTCCCGTCCATTTTCGCGGGCAATTGTGTTGAATGATTCACGAAGGAGTGTCCGGTTAGTTATTCCAGGAACTTCAACGGGATATTGAAAGGCCAGAAATAAGCCGAGATGTGCTCTTTCATCCGCATCCATTTCGGTAATGTCTTCCCCTTCAAAAAGAATTTCACCTTCGGTAACTTCATATTCCGGGTGGCCTGACACTACTTTGGCCAGCGTACTTTTACCGCTGCCATTCGGGCCCATGATCGCATGGATCTCTCCTTTCCTGATATGCAGGTTTACACCTTTAAGTATTTCTTCTTCTTCGCCTTCAACCGAGGCATGTATGTTTTTAATTTCTAACACGTTTCTGTCTTTTTGTCTTTTTTGATTATCTAATTTCTTTCGGAAATGTTGAATGCTAAATTTTAAATGTTAAATGAGAATTAAGTTCATTTAACATTCATCATTCAAAATTTAAAATTTCTACTTACCCAACACTACCTTCCAGTTTCACATCAAGCAGTGCGTTGGCTTCCGTTGCAAATTCAAGTGG
>JBBDLQ010000078.1:0-5016 GCA_040878765.1 Balneolaceae bacterium
TTTCCACTTCTGACTAAATACTACACCGTCAAAGCCGAATTTCTTTATACCTCCGGGGATGAAAGGGCCGCTATCGAAGAGCTGAGACCCGTGATTGAACAAGTAATTGAACGGGCTAAAAGCAATACAGATTCACAGGAAGGTTATTGGTCGGTTGAGGATGAATACCTGGATGCTTTTTCCTTGATGGTTACTTTATTAATTGAATCCGGCAAGTCTGAGGAAGCATTAATAATTTTAGATCAGCTTAAAACAATTAATGATGCTTCTTTATATAATAGTCCCCTGGTGAAAGCTGCCAAGCTTTCGGAAGAAGATTTAGCAGAGGAAAAACGTTTGAATGAAAGACTTCAAATACTCAGAAAACGGTATTTAAATGCAAATGAGGAAAATAAATTTGCACTCAAAACGGAAATAAGTCGTACTTCTGCAGCAAGGGAACAGATACTGGCGGGGGCAAACCTTTCAAAAGAAGAAACCATGCCACCCGTATGGTCTATTCAGCGATCCATCAAGCCCAATGAATTACTGCTTCATTTCACAGAAATTGGTACGAAACTATATATTACTCACCTTACTTCAGAAAAAGCAAATATTCAGGTTCATGATTTCTCGGTTGAGATAAGAAACCAGCTTACCAACATTGCAGATGATTTAGCAACCGGTGAGACTAATCTCAATGACCTTTATGAATTGTATGAGTTGCTGGATCTGCAGGAAATACCTGATCATATTAATTTAATAACGGTTATTCCAGACAATTATCTGTACCGGATCCCACTGGAAATCTTACCAACTCAAAAGCCTGATTCTCCGATTAGTTTTGGCAGTACGCATTATTTAATTGAGGACTATCAATTCCGCTATTTCACATCCCTTAATGAATTTGACAGTAATCAGCGAACTTTTACAACTTCAACCCAAAATGATTTTACTGGTTTTGCCATCTCCGATTTTAAGGATTTCAAAAACAAGGACCTCCCCTCACTGCCTTATGCAACTATTGAAACGGAAAACATTAATTCAGCTTTAAATTCGTTTAGCAATAAAAGCATTTTTACCGGAAATAATGCTACCAAGGAACGCTTCAAAAAGCAGGTTGCTACGTCAAGATTAGTGCACGTAGCTACACATAGTGAGGTATCTGAGCAAGACCCATTATTTTCTACAATCTACCTTATAAGCTCAAATCCCGATGATACACTTGAATCGGATCAGGCTTTATATGCCTATGAATTATTTGATACCCCGTTAAACAGTGAACTTATCATGCTAAATTCATGCAGCTCGGGATCTGGAAATTATATTCAGGGCAGCGGAGTTATGGGAATCAGCCGGGCTTTGCGATATGCCGGAGCTAAAAGTCTGGCTTTGAATTTATGGGCGGTAAATGACAAAGTGGCCTCCGATTTTGCCTCCGATTTTTATCACTTTTTGAATGAGGGTGAGACTAAAAATGAAGCGTTAAGAAAGGCAAAGTTGAATCAACTAAAAAATGGCAATGCCAATCCTCATTTTTGGGGAGCATATTTAATGATTGGCAATCCTTCACCGATTACGAATAAGGCAGCAAACCCATGGGGATTATTCTCAATACTAACCCTCACTATACTGTTAACTGGTTATACTACCTTTAGAAATAAAAATGAACTTATTCGCTAACGCTTGCTAAAGCATCCACATATGTTTTAGCAACGCGGCTGTAAGCCCCGTTCAATTCATATGCATTTCTAAATGCCTCTTCTGCTTCGGTTAACCGATCTAATTGGAAATAAGTGTTACCTAAAAACCAATATCCTTTCTCAATAGTAAGGATTTCTATGCTTTTTTGAGCAGTAACAATTTTAAAATTCTCAATAGAAGCAGAATAATTACCATTATTATACTGAATAGACCCTAAACTAAGTGCAATTTCTGCTTTAAGTTGAGGTTCGGTAGTTTTTTCCAATTCATTTTGTAATAAAGAAATTGCTTCTTCGGTTTGCCCGTCCGTTGCTAAACGAATGGCTTGGCGAATTACATCATTCGTAACTGTTTCTGAAACTCCGGTTGCATCACGTACAACATCAAGCCCAATTTGTGAAATTGGGCTTACAGTAAATTCACCTGAAGGATTCATATTTAATACACCAACTACCGCGGCAATTAAAATAACTGCAGCTGCAGATGCATACCTGACAACTTTATTGAGGGAATAAACTTTAGAAACGGGTTTATCTTTTTGCTTCCGGTCGATGACAGCCTTAAGATTTACAACACTCTTCATATAATCCAGGTAGTACTCGTCCTGAATTAATTCTGACCATAATTCATCAACCTCATCTTCATTTAAATCACCATTTACATAAAGATCAATTTTCCTCTCGAGGTCTTTATTTATTTTACTTTCTATCATTTGTAATTGTATTTATGATTACCGACTGATACTAAACGTTAATTAATACGCCTTGTACAACTATACCCATTGGCGTTTTTATTTGCCGAAATAAAAAAATCTAAGATTGTTACCATCTCCACACCATCTTATTTCAGACAAGAGTAACTAACAACACATTTGTTACACTTTTTTCTTCACTTTTTTAAAAAAATTATTTTTACCATTGTCTTTTCTTATTATCAAGAGATTCTCAATGAATAATGTTACAGGATTTCTCCTCCTAAATTGAAAGATTAAACGATTCTAATTATTCGAAACTTTATGCCTCTCCAGTCACGAATGATCATACTGTTATGCTTTTGTTTTGCAGGTATTTCTTGTAGCGATAAAACCACTCTTGAGGGGTCCATTGACTACCTGGGAAATGCACACCTCATACTTCAGGAGAAGCCAATCCATTATAAATATTCACCCGTTAACAATGACACAATTCCCGTATCGAACGATGGGGAGTTTTTCTATCACAAAAAAATAAAAACACCCAAAATAAATTATTTACAAATTAACGATGAATCTTACCCCATTCTTCTAAAACCCGGGTCAAATCTTACCATTACCATTTCCCGGTCAGACTACCCCCAAAATATTCAGGTTTCCGGATATTTGAATAATTGGGATGAATTATTCGATAATTATTTAAATGAAATTGATGGGTTGGATTCCCGTATTCAACAAGAGGAGGAGAAAATTAAAATCGGGGAACCAAACAAACTACTCGATCTCAGTAAAACCAAATATGAAATCGCTAAAAAATACCTGAAAAATACACCACTTCATGAATATTACTTAAAGGCGATTGGGGAATACCTTGTTTTCAGGGTCAGGGCTGTAGAATACAACAACCGCCATTTAGAAAATTTCAATGCTGATTCTGCCAGAAATGTTGTTCTTGAAGAAGCAAAACGCTTCAACTTTTTCACCCTTGAATCTCTTTTATCACAACGGGCAGGTATACGCGATTTCACCCACTATTACGCCCGTACTTTCGGTATTTATGACAGCTTAAAGGCAGAATACGAATTGGATTTATCTGAATATGATATTAAGCGATTGGCATATGAAGAACTCAATGAAAAACGAATTGAAGTACTCCATCATATTAAAGAACGAGATGCACTTGCCCATGCCCGCATGTACTTGGTTGCCGAAAGGATTGGAGAACAATCGCTTGAAATTGCTAAACCAAGTTATGAAGCATACCTGGAGGAATTTTCAGATTACCCCGAATACACTAAATTTTTGACCTGGTTTTATGTCGAAATTAAATCCGTTTCTCCGGGTCAGCCTGCCGTTCCTTTTGCTCTGCCGGATATGAACGGCAACATCCATACGATGGAAGATTACCGGGGTAAATTTGTGCTGCTCGATTTTTGGGCGGGCTGGTGTCAGCCTTGCCTGGATGAATTTTCGCATATGAAGGATATTTATAGCAAATATTCCAGGGATGAACTCGAGATCATCGGGATTTCAAATGAAGTGGACAGCCTGGTTTGGGTTCAGGATGTAAATCGGCTGGAACTTCCATGGATTCAACTTTACGGGGGCAATGGTTTTGATGAAGAAACGTTCAAAGCCTACAAAGGCGGCGGAATTCCTTTCTATATTTTGGTGGATCCGAATGGAAATATTGCCCGTTATAATGATATCAGGGCTTCATTTAATTTCACATCCGTATTTGATAGTTTACTTTTAAAATGAATAAATAAGGTTAATTAAATGATAAGATTTTTACTCAGTTTAATTATTGTTTTTTCAACTTTAGGTTGTCAGGAAAAAGAGACTCCTCCTCAGCAGGAAATCATTGATGCCAAACGCCTTGGGCAGATGATTTTGATAGGATTCCGGGGAACTGAATTATCAAGCGAAAGCACCATTTACAAAGATCTTAAAGAACGCAACATAGCTGGTGTGGTTTTGTTTGACCGCGATGTGATCACCGGAAGCCTCAGCCGTAATATTGAGGAGCCGACTCAGTTATTGCAACTTTCCAGTTCTATCATTACCAATTCTTCTACTGCTCCTATTATCGCAGTAGACCAGGAAGGCGGATTGGTGAGCCGGCTCAAAGAAACTAAAGGATTTCCGAAATCGGTTTCAGCAGAATATTTGGGGAATTTGGACAATGAGGATTCCACCCGGCATTACGCCCGCCTTATGGCACAGGAATTTATGGTAGTCGGAACCAATACCAATTTTGCACCCGTAGTTGATGTAAACACCAATCCTAATAATCCCGTTATTGGTAAACTGGAACGAAGCTTTTCTTCCGGTCCCGAAAAAGTAGCTGAACATGCCGGTTACGTGATTGATGAATATGCCAAAGAAGGAGTTTTGTCAGTGTTGAAGCATTTTCCCGGCCACGGCAGCTCCACTACTGACAGCCACCTTGGTTTTACCAACGTCACCGATACCTGGGATGAAAAAGAGCTCATCCCCTACCAAAAACTTTTTGCCGAAAAAGAAATTCATGCCGTGATGACCGCCCATATTTTCAATGCCAACATAGACTCATTGTGGCCGGCTACCTTGTCTGAAAAAACCATAAACGGCTTGCTGAGGGATTCACTGGGGTTTGAAGG
>JBBDLQ010000079.1:0-6410 GCA_040878765.1 Balneolaceae bacterium
CCCTCGCTCCGCACGCTCTGCGTCGGAGCGGATTCAGGGGGTGATCAGTAATAAGCTAATTTCGTTTATGAAGAAGGAGCTTGGGAACGAGGGTGCATGAGGTTGGGAACGAGGTTGAAACTTTGATCTTTTCTGCTCCGACGCAGAGCGATCGGGGCAAGGCCAGCTTCGATGTTTGACAGCTCATTTTTACTCATTCCACACGCTCACACACTATCCGCCCTGCGGGTTGTGGATTTAAGTTCCCCAAAATTTATAATCCAGGCTGTATTTACCCGGGCCGGCCATCATTAATCCAAAAAACACAAAGGCCATTTTGAGGGCGTGAGATGAGGCTCCCCATGGATCCCCTTCGCTGACGTGGGCATAAACCGCTGCTACCATGGTTATTCCCAAAAGTACAGAAACCAACCGGTACAGAAATCCTGCTGCAAAGAATACAGCACCCAAAGTTTCCGTTATGGCGGCCATAAATCCCCAGAAAATATAAATGGCATCCACGCCAAACCCCGGCATCAGGTCTCCGAATCGAAGCCATAAATCAGGCCCGCCGGTTAGTTTATGCCAGCCGTGCAAAAGCAGGAAATCAATTCCCACTCCAATCCTGAAAAACAGCAGGCCGGCATCTTTATATTTTTTAAGAAAGGATAGGTGAATGTCCGGAAGTTTCATATTACTTATAACCTGATACATTTCTGCCTAATATAATATCTCTTTCCCCAATGAGCAGGGTTCCTTTTTTCTGCAGCTTCAAAATCCCATCACTTCCGCCCCGTGGATTTTGCTGGTTAAGCTGCCGTCGTGAAAGGTTTGGATCCCCTTCAAACAGGTAACTTCCCAGCCAGTAATAATTCCCATTTGGTTCCAGGATTATGGGATGAATGTGCGCGGCATTCCGGCTGTAAGTACCCGGCTGGTTGGTGTAAAAAGTGTAGCGGCCATCGGCCCCGGTTTTAAGCCACGTACGGATGTAGCCATGTCGCCGTGCCCAGCCGGTTTCATTTCCAAGTGTGGCGTATTCGCCCTCTCGATTGGTATGATACACATAGAGGATTACCCCTTCGGCCGGCGTTTTTCCATCCGGCTTATAAATAGTCCCGGAGATTTTAATTTTGGGTTCGTTTTCGTGAAACCCGGGGAGCGTATCCACAGAAGTAAGTTCCCGGTCGCCATATTCAAAGACGGCTTCGCAGCCTTCACACGAGCCAATTAGTTGCCCTTGTGCCTGAGCGGATAGCGCGGCTAAAGCAAATGAAAAAATCAGAATACCTGTTTTCATGATGTCAGATTTTAAATTAAAATTATCGATTGATCGTAAATAAAAATTTATCCGGTTACATTGGCCGGGCTTCGGCAGACAACCGGTACTAACAGATGAAAAGCCGGTTATTGGTTAATGGAGGCTGTTATTGACTATGAATAATGCATACTAACCATTAACGAATAACAACATAAGTGCTGTTCAGCAGTTGAAACACGTTGTTTACCGAACTATTTAGCGGTCGGCAAACTACGCTGCTCTGAAATTGGTACATTTGCCTCATCATGAAATCATTTTTCCATAAATATGAGATTACTCCGGCCCGTGTTTTTTGGCATGTGCTATTCTGGATTAGCTTTGTGGCAGCCCACACCTTGTTTTACGGATATCAAGACGGTTCCTACGGCAAGGAGTTCGCTTTTGCTATTCGATATCTCCCTTTTAAAATGTTGATCACCTACTTCACCTTGTATGTAGTAATACCACGGTACCTGTTAAAGAAAAAATACATTCGGGCGTTTTTATTCTTCGTAACCGGCGTGGCGGGGGGAACCCTGCTTCAGCAAGTGATTGATTATACGATTTTGGTACCGGTTTTTACGCCTGAGTGGGAGCGGGAATACTTGTTCTACTTTTCCAAGATGTTTAAAGTGTTTTTGGGGATGTATCCCGTGGTTACCATTGCCGCAGTTATCAAGCTGGCTAAACTGTGGTACGAAAAAGACCGGCAAACCCAAGAGTTGAAACGCCAAAAGCTGGAAGCCGAACTTAATTTCCTGAAGGGACAGATACATCCTCATTTCCTGTTCAATACACTAAACAATTTGTATGCATTAACGATGAAAAAATCCGACGATGCCCCGGAAGTGGTAATGAAACTCTCTGAATTGCTCAGTTTTATGCTGTATGAGGGAAAGGCGGATACGATTCCAGTTAAGAAGGAAATTGAGCTAATTAAACATTATACCGACCTGGAGAAAATCCGCTATGATGAACGTCTCAATTTTATATTCAGGAAAGAAGGAAATTTTTCGGGTTATGAAATTCCGCCCATGCTGCTGCTTCCTTTTGTGGAAAATGCCTTTAAGCACGGAGGCAAAAATGAGACGGGTCCGGTCTCGGTTTTAATTGATATCAGCCTGGAAGGCGATGTACTTACGACCCGTGTTGAAAACTCAAAATCAGATGAGCACATAATAGCCGAAAATCATGTAAACGGCATTGGCCTGAAAAATATCCGTCGGCGGCTAAATTTACTCTATTCCGGGCATCACAAGCTGGAAATAGAAGAAACCGGAAATATATTTCTCGTTACTTTAACCATTGAACTCAACAAACTTCAGCTTAACCCGGAATGAAACTGTCTTGTTTTATTATAGATGACGAGCCGCTGGCCGTGGAAGTACTGGAATCGCATATTTCCAAACTGGATTCCATTGAAATTGCCGGAACTTTCGGGAACGCCATAAAAGCCTTTGAAGCTTTAAAGGAAACTCAGGTTGACCTGCTGTTCCTGGATATCCAAATGCCAAAACTCAGCGGAGTTGAGTTTCTAAAAACCCTTCAACAACCGCCAAAGGTGATTTTTACGACTGCTTACCGCGAGTACGCCCTGGATGGCTTTGAATTGAATGCCGTGGATTACCTGCTTAAACCCATTTCCTTTGAACGCTTCCTGAAAGCCGTGAATAAAGCACTGGATATACCGGATAAATCTCCGGCATATTCCCATAATTCTACCCACGATGAAGATTATTTTTTTGTTTCTTCGGGCAAAGAGTACGTCAAAATTCGGGTGTCGGATATTTTGTTTTTGGAAAGCAAGGGAGACTATGTGCTGATAAAAACATCAAATAAAGAAGTAAAAACTCACACTACCCTCACCTCCATGGAAGAAAAATTACAGGAAAGAGGTTTTACAAGGGTACACCGCTCTTTCATGGTAAATATGAGCCGGGTTGAAAGCTGGTCTAAAACGGATGTTAAAGTGGGACAGGAAATAATTCCCATAGGCCGGTCTTTTAAAAAACAGGCTATTCAGAAGTTAAAAATGAAATTTGATGAATTATAGCCCGTTAGCTGATAGCTGATAACTCACCCTACAAATTCTTCTCAATATGATTCGCTATCTGCACGGCATGAACCCGTGAGTTTTCAATGAACAAGCTGCTCGTGTCCATTCCCCCGCAAACAACACCGGCTACATATACGCCTTTGCGTTTGGTTTCCAGGCTGTCCTCATCATACACCGGCATGCATTTTTCGTCTTCGGTTAGCTCAATTCCCATGCTCTCCATCAGATCATAATTTGGATGATAGCCCGTCATCGCCAGTACAAAATCATTTTCAAGGGTAACTTCCCCGTCCGGAGTGTTGATCACTACTTCCTTTTCCCGTATCTCTTTCACTTCCGAGTTAAAATATGCCGGGATCTCCCCATTTTTAATCCGGTTTTCGATATCCGGTTTCACCCAATATTTTACCGTTGGCTTGATGGTATCATATTTCAGCAACATGGTAACTTCAGCTCCGCCTCTCCAACACTCAAGGGCAACATCCACCCCGGAATTTCCGCCACCTATAACCAACACTTTCTGCCATGCATAGGGGTGAGGTTCATCATAATAATGCTTCACTTTCGGGAGATCTTCACCCGGAACATTCATCATATTTGCTTTGCCATAAAAGCCGGAGGCTATAATTACTTTTTCTGCCTTATAGGAATCTTTATCTGTTTTTACGGTGAAATTTCCATCCTCGCCCGTCATAGATTCTACCGTTTCATACAAATTAACCGGCAGCTCATAATGTTCTGCCACCCGGCGATAATATTCAAGGGCCTCGGCGCGGGTTGGTTTAGAGCCGTGGGAAATAAAAGGAACGTTACCAATTTCAAGTTTATCCGAGGTTGAGAAGAAGGTCATGTTGGTGGGATAATAAAAAAGCGAATTCACCAAACAACCGCGTTCAATAATTTTAAAAGGAATGTTTTTCTCTTGCAGTGCAATTCCGGTGGCAAGGCCAATAGGCCCGGCCCCAATTATAATGACCATATTTCTTTGATTTCTTACTTTAGTGTGAATGAATGAGTTTACCTAAACAGACTAAAGATACGAATCGTTTAGCTTTTTGGTGGGGTTTGGATGTAAATGACATTTTAATTTACTACTCCCGAATTGAGCCACCGGTGATACCGCCATCCGGTACATCAACCCGGTCGTTCACAGCCTAAAGTTTTATGGCAACCAGGTATATTCTACCCGGCACAAACGGACGCTAGCGCTAGGTGGGGTGTAAGATGTAGGGTGTATTCTAAATTTTATTTTCACTTCTTTTTTTAGCATATTTTTGATATTCCAGATTAAAAAAATACGCATGTCATGAGATCAATCATTCCTATCTTTGCTTTTCTGGTGTCTTTAGGGCTGTCGATGCCGGGTATGGCTCAAGACTTTTATCCGGGTAATTATTTTTACATGGTGGCCGAGGACGGGCAGCCGTTCTTTTTTCAGCCTTCAGAGTTTTCACCTCTTCAAACCGGAGCTTTTGATGTGGTGTCTTTATCTGTATCCGACCATCCGCTATCAGCCATCAATCGTAATCCGGCTAATATGAACCGGCTTTCCGGTAAGGGCTTTGCATATCTGGATGTGAAAACCTTGCCTGAAGAAAACGTAACCCCATACTTTCGTTGCGAGGCTTGTTTTATGAGTGAAATGGCGTATATCTATGTACCTGAGCCCACTCCAAAAAAATCGCAGGAGCCCTTTTTATCCGCTGCTCTGTTTTTAAAGCCTTTGGCTAACGAGCGGTTTAACCTGGGATTCACTTATCAGTTTATGCAGATGAATGAGTCTTTTTACCAGCGTGTTGGCTATCCGTATGGGTTTTCCATGATTACGCCTCATGTTGGCAGATACGCTGCCGACGGGCAAAGACCTTTTTTTGGGGAGGAAGATTATTTTAATAAATATGGACATTTCCCGGCCATTTTTGCCGGCTACAGTTTTTCAAACTTCCTGAACGCGGCGTTTAAGATCAGCTATAACACCTACCGGGGAGACGGCTCTATGTTGTCGGATAATTTCGGGCAGGCGGATATCGCCCCCAATCCCCAGTCTAATATTTTTGACCGCAACCGGCTTACGGATTACAGCCACTGGGATTTTTCAGCCGGATTGAATGTTCAACTTAACAATATGATGGACGCCGGATTAACGGCGGGTGTACTTGTGGGTGATTTCAACCAGGTTGGAAGGGAGCAATACTTGCAGAATTATCTCAATACGGAGCATCCCACTTATGAAGATTATTATTACAGATACGATAGCTATTTTAACCAGCGGGATGGTTTTAGCCGTGAAGGTCAAACCTGGTACACCGCAGTTGAATATAACTGGAAGCCGCAAGACACACGCTCCTTTCGATTGTTTTATCGTGGTTCTCGTTCCCTGCAGGATTTTTCATATGGGTTAAATACTTCTACCCGCGGTAGTTTTGAGTCCCATACTCTTCAAAGCTCTGAGGAAGAAGTTTTTTGGATCTCGGAAGATGAACGGGCAATTTATACCAACGGAACAGGAGATCTTGCGGAATGGCGAAATCAGGGTGGAATTTTTATGACCCAGGATTTTGCCTATGGATTTCAGCTTAAAACTGGTTTACAAATGGCCTATGTAAGCACCAATGAAACGGTTTCTGAACTATTTAAAAATCATTTTCTGGATAATTCATTTGAACAAATTGATGATGGCCCGTTAACAGAATCGCAGTACAGATACATGCAAACCCGTGACTTGTCGCTCACTCAAAACTTTTATGAGTTCACCGGATATATTCCTCTGATATTGCGGAAATCTTTTGGAAAACAATTTTCTGCGGAGGCCGGTATTTTGGCTACCCATCAGCAGTTTATCCGTAAATACGATCAATATTTTCTATATGAAAATGAATATTTCAACACAGAAGACGATATTACGGACACCGAGGGAGATCAAAATGGTTACAGCAGTAATGAACGCACGCTGGAACTTCATACTCACTTTAATGCATACGGCTCAGTCGTATTTTCCCCATTCGACCAGTTCAAACTCCGGATTATGACTTTTTCGGATCGCCGTCAACTTAACTCAGTCAGTAATTTGGATGC
>JBBDLQ010000079.1:6510-8040 GCA_040878765.1 Balneolaceae bacterium
TGAATACAGAATTGCGCTAGATTCGACCACGGCAGATGTCGCTGTCCTTCATTTTTGATGAATAAAACATCCAAAACCGTATCTTCCTATCAATTCCAAAATAAACCTGATTTCACTCATGAAATTTAAGTTCTCCATATTTCCACTCCTTGCTTTGCTGTTGATCTTTGGTTCGTGCAATTCGGGGGATCAATCCTTAAAAACTTCACCTGAAATTACTTCCCAGGATGTGCATACACACATCAGCTTTTTGGCGAGTGATGAGATGAAGGGCCGCGAGACCGGTACGGCGGAGGAGGCTAAAGCGGCTAATTACATTGCGGATTGGTTCCGGGATTATGGCCTCGATCCGGCTGGAGAGGAGGAAACCTATTTCCAGGCATTTACCGTGAATATGGCGGTTTTAACTAATCCCCATGCCAGCGATTCTGATTCCGATTCAACGGCGGAGAAGCGGCTGGCTAAAAATGTGGCGGCTTTGTTGCAGGGAACCGGGGATTCAGAAGAAATTATCATCATTGGTGCGCATTATGATCACCTTGGGATGGGTAAGTTTGGGTCGCTGAGCAGCAGTGAGGATCCCAGGATCCATAACGGAGCAGATGACAACGCTTCGGGTACGGCGGGACTTCTGGAGCTGGCGGAGTATTTTGCGGCAAACCGTCCGGAAACGGATTTGCTGTTTTTGGCATTTTCAGGGGAAGAAATGGGATTACTTGGCTCACAGTATTATGTGGAACATCCCACGATAAATTTAGATCAGGCCTTGGCGATGATCAATATGGATATGATCGGCCGGATGAATGAGGATAAGCTGATGATTTTCGGCGTAGCTACCACTGAGGACTGGGAATCAATTCTAACCAAAGCCAATACCGATTCTTTGGAACTGGATTTGATCCCCGATGGTACCGGCTCCAGCGATCACACCAGCTTTTACTACAAGAACATCCCCGTGCTGCATTATTTCACAGATACCCATGCCGATTATCACCGTCCTTCGGATGATACGGAGTGGATCAATGCGGAAGGACAAGCCCGTCTCCTTCAATACATTTCCCGCGTTGTCCAAAAACTGGATTCACTGGATAAAGAGGATTTGGCTTTTGTGGAGGCTCCGGGCAAACAGCGACAGTCCATGAGAATGGAGGGGCCAACACTGGGCGTTCTCCCCGATTACGGTTTTGATGGTGAGGGATTCAGGATTACGGGAGTCAGCAATGGCGGCCCTGCCGAGAAAGCTGGTTTGGAAGGCGGGGATATTATCATTGAAATTGCCGGAATGGAGATCGAGGATATTTACGGATATATGACCGTAATGAATGAGCTGGAAAAGGGACAAACTACTACGGTCAGGGTTTTGAGGGATGGCGAGGAGCTGGCTTTTGAGGTGGAATTGTAGGTTTGGGAATTTGGCAGCCGTGACATACACCCTCTGCGTATTTTTGGCAAGCCAAAAATCCATGCACCTTCCTCGAGGGAGGACTTTACTCCGGGGGTTTTTGTAAGCTTTTGAAATTAAATTCAATC
>JBBDLQ010000079.1:8140-10853 GCA_040878765.1 Balneolaceae bacterium
TCTCTCCCCGAGGAGAGACCAACAAATTCGGCTGTTCCCGAATTTGTTGTGAGAGGTGTGGTCTCCAGGGGCTACTACTTTGATTTGCAACACCCACGCCTCACCCCAAAACCGCATCCATCAACAAATTAGCCCGCGAACCGGTTTGTCCCGAGCTGGGGCATTCTCCTTCTCCCCTCAAAGCATCAACCACTGTTTGTATAAGTGGCTGCTGAACATGAGCAGGATATGGAAGTGAAAATTCCTGCCGGCCCGATTTATTTTCCAGCACAACCGGATTTTTATCATTAAAAGTACTGAAGGAAATAAAACCTTCTCTGCCGGTGATAATGATCTCATCTTTTTCCTGTTCGGGCTGAGTCGTGAAATTCCACAGGCCATATCCGGCAACTCCGTTTTCAAATATAAAACTGGCTGTGATTACATCTGCGGCCTTGTACCAACCCATTCTGTTGGCTGCATTTCCGGAAATTTCATCAATTTCACCCAGCAAAAACTCAATTAAATCGAGTTGGTGGGAAGCGAGGTCATGGAAATAGCCGCCGCCGGAAATTTCGGGTTTGGTACGCCAGTTGTCATGTTCGGTTGGCGGTTTAAAGTCATCGGGTTTGGGAGGCTGAATCAGGTTTATTTGCAATGAAGTTACTTTCCCAATGGCATCTTGATGCAGTAATTCTTTCACTTTTAAAAAATAGGGAAGTGCCCGCCGGTAATAGGCTACAAAGAGCGGAACGCCGGCCTTTTCACACACGGAAATCATTTCCTGACATTCATTATGGTTGAGTCCCATTGGCTTTTCAACATATACCGGTTTTCCTGCTTCGGCTGTTTTTCTTGTGTAGAAGGCATGGGAGTCAGGCGGGGTGGCAATGTAGATGGCATTAATTTCGGGATCATTGATGAGCTCATCGGCATCCGAAAACCACTTGGGAACCTTGTGGCGGTTTGCGTAATCTTGTGCCTTATCAGCATTCCGGCGCATGACAGCCACCAGTTCAGAATGTTCGATATTGCTGAATGCCGGCCCGCTTTTTACTTCCGTTACATCGCCGCAGCCGATAATTCCCCATTTAATTTGATCCATCCTGGTTTATCTTTTTTGAAGGTGTTGTATTTTCAGTGATCATATATCTCTCTTCCTTCCCTGACAATAGAATTCAATTCTTCACGAGTGAAATCAGTATCTACTCCTTCAACATCTAAAGGGGAAGAATCCTCCTGAAGCGGTTTCAAAACATAGGTTTTACCATCCCTGCGTTTGATTCTAATCTCACCATCTTCTTTGGCTTCGTCTAAAAGCCGGGCAAGATTTTGTCGGGCCTGTGAGTATGTATAGACTTTCATTCTACACCTCCAATATTTTTATTCCAACTATTTTCGCTTGATTTAAAAGTGTTTGATCAAGGCTCAAAAGTGGGGCGTTGTATTTTAGGCAACAATTCAACATATAAGCATCATAGGCATATATATTTAGTTCTTTGCACAATTGAATCGATTCTTCTAATTCTAACACGGTTTTTCTGATAGGAATAAGTTCAAATTGATTTATTACCCTTTTGGCTTTATTAAGATTTATCCTCTTTATTTTAAACATTGCCGAAAGAGCATTCCCAATCTCTGCATCAATACTTTCCGGAGCAATTAAATTTTGCCCCTTTGTATTTTTTAAGATGGCACTTTTTGATTCCTCATTTAAAAGCACAGCTAATAAAGCTGATGTGTCAATTATCAAATTCATATCCTAATTTAACAATTGTACAACTGACAATCTATTTCAAAATCCATTCATAATAAATCCGATATTTCACTCCCCAATCAACGTAACTATGATCTCACGATTCCGGGGCTTATTATCGCATTCCAGGTGGAAGATCTGTTGCCAGGTTCCGTTTTTAAGCCGGCTGTTTTCAAAGGGAATAGTGATGGAAGGCCCCATCGTAGTGGCCTGAAGGTGTGAATGTCCGTTGCCATCGTGCCATTGTTTTTCATGGCCGTATTCTTTGCTGGGCGGAATGTATTTGTTGAGCAGTTCGGGAAGGTCACGTTCCAGTCCCGGCTCAAATTCTATGGTACCGATGGTGGCAGTAGAGCCAACATTAAAAACCGTACAAATGCCGTTAGAGAACTTCGATTGCTCAAGGATATTTTGCACCTCTTCTGTTATATCATGCATGTGGCTGTTTCCGGTAGTGTTTAAACTAATTGTGTGATGTTCAACCATAATGGAATGTAGATTTGATTAACAATTATCTCAGCTGAATATAATAATGATGTTGGCAGGATGAATGGGTAGCCGGGAGGTTTAACCTTTTGGTTGCGAATAACCTGCTCAGGGTATGCATTTAGCAGAATAACCCAGGGTAAATTCACGTTAATGAATGCAACCCTGGGCAGCCAGAACAACCAATAAAAACCCGAGTATTGTTAAGTTTTAAAGTATGGATGTTTATCGAGGGTTGGGCTACCATCTTTGTGATGAGTATATTGCCCGTTTCCCGGACTCGAAGCCGGAGCTTCTCCGACGGCGTTTACCAAGCTGGAGCTTGGGAACGGGGGTGAAATAATCCCTAATTAATACAGCCAACCGATGGACCGATTAACCGATTTGCGAGCGATACCAAAAAACTCGTCCATCAAAAGTCGCTAATCGGTCTATCGCAAATCAGTCAGATCTGAATATCTGTATACCAGTACCCCGTTCTGCAAAAAAATC
>JBBDLQ010000079.1:10953-23561 GCA_040878765.1 Balneolaceae bacterium
CAAATCAGTCAGATCTGAATATCTGTATACCAGTACCCCGTTCTGCAAAAAAATCTCCAAAAATCAAAAAAAATCCCTCACACGGAAAACCATGTGAGGGATAAATGCAAGTGGTGAAGATTCTTTTCAAGTTTTTTATATATTAGAATGTAATTTTAACAGGAGTTCATTATGGATAATATGGTCAAAGAAGAATTGGTAGAATGGATTTCCAGGCCGGAAAATGAGGACTTACTTGAATCATTGAAGCTTATGAAAGAAGCATCTGCCTCTGGTGATTGGTATGATGAATTAAGTGAGGAAGAAATTTCTTCCATTGAAAGGGGCGAAAAAGATCATGAAGAGGGACGGGTTTAAGCAGCAAAGAGTTTTGGAAGAAACATGCCTGACACTAAGCAGGTAATTTGGTCTATAGAATCATCAAATAAAGTTGAAGAAATCAAAGAATATCTGTTGGAAGAATAGAGCGTAAGTGAGGTTAATAATTTTCTTAAGAAACTTAGAAAATTTGAAAAAAGAGTTCAGTCATTCCCAAAATTATATCCTGTTTCCCCGAAAAATCCTCATCTAAGAAAAGCGGTAATTACCAAACATCAATCTGCTATTTATGAATTAGATAATGATGTTGTTAAAGTGACAACTATTCTGAACCATCGTCAACAAAAATAAAAAATCCCTCACACGGAAGACCATGTGAGGGATAAATGCAAGTAGTGAAGACCTTAGTCCTCGTTTGTTTAGTTTACTTGTTCATTAGTTTATTGAATTCATCCAAAGTACCGCGAACGGCTTTGGCTGATTCTTTCATAAGATCCTGCTCTTTTTGGTTTAATTCAACCTCAATTACTTCCTTGATTCCGCCTTTTCCAAGCTTCACAGGAACTCCAATATAGAGGTCGTCAATTCCAAACTCTCCATCTATGTGCGCGCAAACAGGGAAAATTCGGTTTTGGTCAAGCAGGATGGCTTCCACCATTTGAGCGGCAGCAGCACCCGGCGCATACCAGGCTGAAGTTCCCATAAGTCCAACAATTTCGCCGCCGCCCTTTTTGGCACGGTCTACGATTTCATTCAGGCGATCTTCTTTAATGAAATGCGTAATAGGCATTCCGGCAATCGTAGTAAATCTTGGCAGGGGAACCATAGTGTCTCCATGTCCGCCCATCAATAAGGCTTGAATGTCTTTTGGAGAAACGTCCAGCTCTTCAGCTATAAATGCACGGAAGCGGGCAGTATCTAAAATTCCAGCCATACCCATTACTTTTTTGTATGGAAGTCCGCTTGCTTCTTTTGCTACCTGTACCATAACATCCAGCGGATTTGAAACCACAATGAGGATGGTGTCGGGCGAATATTTAACCAATTCTTTTGATACGGTACGGACGATATTGGCATTAATTTCGAGGAGGTCATCCCGGCTCATTCCCGGACGGCGGGGTACACCGGCCGTGATCACACACACATCTGAATCGGCAGTATCAGCATAATCAACGGTGCCTTTGATGCGGGTATCAAATAAATGAATAGGAGCAGATTCCCACAGATCCAATCCCCTTCCTTTGGAAGGATAAAATGTTTTGTCTCCGTCTTTCTTTTCAATATCTACGGCTACAATTTCTTTTGCATAATCGCGCTGTGCAATAGCATCCACAACGGTCGCGCCTACATTACCGCCGGCTCCAACTACAGTTACTTTCATGTTATTTTATTTTTGATTTAAATGTTCGGTTTTTGATTAAAATAACTTCGTTTTATGAACTTGATGTAAAGATAAGAAATAAGGACATAGAACTCAGGAATCACATTTTGATTAATCTGACTGTTGAATTCTTAGTTTATATTTCTTCGCCTATCCATTCCCCACATTAACTTATTTCGCAGTGTTTCAAAATAATCATGCCCGGGAAGGTGTACAAGATTGAAGGTCAGGTCCGATTTCAGAATTTCTACAATAAAAGGAAATTGTTCGATTTCATGCACTTTGCCATCGTATGAAAAAAGTACTTCACTATTCTGCTTTTCAATGGTAATGCGAAGTGATTTTGTAGAATTCAGGACCAGTGGCCGCGTTGTTAATGTATGCGGATTAATTGGGGTCACTAAAAAAATCTCTGTACCGGGTGCAACAATGGGTCCGCCGGAAGCAAGGCTATAGGCCGTTGAACCCGTGGGTGAAGCCACTATTAATCCATCCGCCCAATAGGTGTTGATGAGGCTACCGTCATACTCGGCCGTTACATTTACCATAGAAATGGAATCTTTCCTGGTAAATAAAAACTCGTTCAGGGCGTGATAGATATTACCTTCATTATCAGTGGCCTTCAGGAAAGAGCGTTTGTCAAGGGTGTAATTATTATTCAGCAAACAATCGAGGGCTTGCTCCAGTTCTTCAATTTGTGTGTTGGCCATAAAGCCCAAACGCCCGCTGTTAATCCCTAAAATGGGTTTATGAAAATCTTTTGAAACCCTTGCTGTGTATAAAATGGTTCCATCACCGCCCATCACTAAAATAATGTCCGCTGCTTTGATGGATTCAATATCCGAATCTGTTTTATGTAATATTCCGGCATTATTCAATTCTGTTTCTTCGCAAACCTCAGCATTTATATACAAAGAGACCTCATGTTTTTTTGCCCATTTAATAGTGCAGGATAATACTTCCCGAACCTCGTATTTCTTAGGATTGGCAATAATTCCAAGCTTCATCATTTACCTCGTGATTTTTTTATACCCGATAGATCCAGATTCCAGGGCTGATGATTAATTTCAATTCCTGAGATGGAATGATGTTGTAGAATATAAACGGGGGTTGTCCACTGTAAAAATTCCCGGCTTTCAGTATAGGGATAAAGACTAAGCGCAATTTCATTCCAGATGGCATAAGATCCATTCATGGAAAAACTGAAGTCATTTTTTGTAGCATCAGAAGCTATTCTATTCAACAGAAAAAGATGAAACGGATGCTCAGTGTGAGTAATAACCAATTGCCGTTTTTCATTATTTTGGGTTGAAATAGTGTCAACCCGGTTAGTAGAAATGGAACCGAGGGCGGAATTCTCCAATAAATTCGCCTCATTCAGATTTGATATAAATTCATTCACCTGCCGGTGCTGTCCGGAATTGGTATTGTAATAAATGGAGTAACTGGTTTCAGCTTGTGCACGTCTCAACCTATACGTTTTATAGAAATGCTCAAGTAATTTTCCGGTTGAATCGGCTACAGATATCAGGGTTGCAGGGCCTAATTCAAGTAGGGCATCCAGGTTATTTCGGGCAAACTCCTGGAACAGATCTTTTTCAGCAAGGCCGGAAATAATGTCCAATCGGTTTATCCGGGATACACCATTTTTAGAATTAGTTAAAGAGGTTAAAAGATGCGTATTTCCTTCTTTTCTGATAAACCGAAATGAACCGGTTCCGGCAGCTTGTGTAATGGGTTTTCCGTTCGCCTGTACACTTTCCCGTGCATATATGGATGCCATTGGGTGTGCAAGCCGTTGCAAAAAATCACCTGCTTTTTTATTCAAATGAAAAGTTATGGTAGAATCATTTCTAACCCTTATGCCCTCGATAGATTCTAGTACCCGTTTGGCCGGATCTTTCACATAATTTTGTTCATGGTGATACGCTGAGAAACCACGGATGTCCATAAATTTCCGGGCGGCGAAATCAGGGACTTTATCCGAGGCCATTCGCTCAAAGGCAAAACGTACATCCCGGGCTGTGAATCTGCGTCCGTTGCCACTTTCAAAAACGGGAGAGTTATGAAAATGAACGGTGGTTTTTAAGTGAAAAGTAAATTGGGTTGAATCAGAGTTTACCTCCCATCTTTTGGCTAATTTTGTGGCAGGTTTCCCGTCTTTACCAAGTTCCACAAGTCCGTCATAAATTAGGCTTATTATCCTCCATTCACTATTCGATGAGGCGAAAAGCGGATCAAGAGATTCAATAGCTGAAATTTCCCCCAGTTTGATATGAACAAAGTCGTCTTCATCGGTGGTATCCGTTTCTGCAAATACTGAATCAGCCTGATTAAACATTTCAGAGGGGTCAGACCGGACGGTTACCGTTTCCAGGTCTTTACCACAGGAGAGGAGAAGAAATAATGGAAATAAAAGTAGAATTAAATTTTTCATTCAGCTATGCGAATATTTGTTAATACCATAAAATATGATTCGGGAAAATAATTCCGATTTAGCAGGAAGTTGTTCAACTTTTTGTGCCTTTCAACCCCTTAATACCCTTGACGGCTTTTTCGCTTAAGAGATTGGTTTCATAACTGCGAATCCGGCCATTTTTCTCCCGGTGTTTTTGCAGGCCAATTTCAATCAATTCTTCCAAAAGTTTATCAAAACTCAGGTCAGATTTATCCCACAAGTAAAAAGAAAATGATCCGGGAATGGTATTAATTTCATTAAAATAAACTTCTTCCGTATTGGCGTTTACCAGGAAATCGAGCCGGGCCAGGCCGGAAGCATCCAGCGCCGTAAAAGTTTTAGTGGCCAGGTTTTGGATCTCCCTCGTTAGTTCTTTGGAAATATCGGCAGGGATAACCCGGTCGGCCGAAGCCATGCCCTTATCTCCACCTCCCCCGCTTTGATATTTGTCTTCAAATGAAAGTGTTTCTGTTGTGCCAAGTGGCTTTTCGCACACACTAGCCCGGCAGTTTTCGGGTGTTCCTATGACCGAACAATTAATTTCCATAAGCGGATTTACTGCTTCTTCAATGAGCATATGTGCATCATAACGAAAGGCTGTTTCCACCGCATTTATGAGCTCTTCATTATCATTGGCAATTGCCACGCCAATACTGCTGCCCAGCGAAACCGGCTTCACAATAAGCGGATAGCCGAAATCTTCGGCCACAGCTAAAATATCGTCTTGTTCCTGCTCCCAGTCGCTTTCATAAAAATTAACCGCTTTGGTGACCGGAATACCATTGGCGGCGGCAACTAATTTCGCCTTCACTTTATCCATTCCCAGCGATGAACCTAAAACACCGCTTCCGGAATACGGCACATTCATCATCTCGCAAACTCCCTGAAAGGAGCCGTTTTCCCCTTCACTTCCATGAAAGGCACATAAGACCGCATATACCGGGATACTTCTGGGCTTGGAAAAAAAGCCGGTTTTTTCCTGTTCTTTAAGTAGTGTTTTGCCGGTCACATCTTTCACAAATGCGCAGGAAACGGCGGCCTCTTCAAGCTTGGTGATATCCTTATAATTGCTTAGATCAAGCAGGTTATCTCCGGTTAGCCACCGGCCGGATTTTGTGATATATAGCGGGATACAGGTATAGGAAGATTCTGCCAGTGCAGAAATAGCCTGAATGGCAGTCAATACCGAAACTTCGTGTTCGGGTGAAACCCCTCCAAAGGCAACAATGAGATTTTTTTGGGACATAGTTCATTAAATAAAATTATATGCGAAAATAGGATTGTTTGGGGATAATTGTAAGCAAGGAAGAATAAAAGAATTCAGAATACTGACTACTTACTTCACTAATCATTAAAACTTGCACTTGTTCCATATAACTATATTTTCAATATTTGTAATTCTGTTTAATCCTCAAATTTTAGATTAAGTATATATAAATATGGCAAAAGTGATCACATCTGTAAATCAACTGGATTTTGGGCTTTCAGAGCTGGAAAGTATGCCGGTTCCTGAAAAAGTGTTGATGGTAAAGCCTACCTATTTCACGGTTGAGTATGTGATCAATCCTTATATGGAAGGTCATATTGGAGATGTGGATAAAATTGCTGCCCAAAATGAATGGGAACACCTGAAAGCGGCTTACGAAGAGCTGGGCCTTTATGTACATATTGCAAAGGGAGAACGAGGCTATCCTGATATGGTTTTTTGCGCTAATCAAAGTTTGCCTAATATCACCAAAGGCGGCAAAAAAGAGGTGATTATGAGTGTTATGAACTCCGAACACCGGAAGGGAGAAGTGCCGTATATCAGGAAGGTATATGAAGACAGCAGCTACGAAATCCTGTATCTTGATGAGAGTAAATTCAAGAGTTTTGAGGGAATGGGAGATGCTTTATGGCATCACAAAAAACGCCTGATTTGGGGTGGATATGGATTTAGGACCTCAAAGGATGTGTATTCAATTATTTCCGAAACATTTAAAACTCCCATCATAGCGCTGGAATTGATCGATGAACGGTTTTATCACCTTGATACCTGCCTTAGCATATTAGATGCTGAAACCGCACTCATTTATCCGAAAGCATTTACTGAGGAAGGAATTGAACTTATTAATGCCATTTTCCCAACAGTGATTGAAGCTTCAAAGTATGAAGCGGAGAAATTATTTGCCTGTAATGCTACCTGTCCTGATGGTAAAAATGTATTTATTCAACAAGGCTGTGTGGATATAAATCATAAACTTAAAGATGCCGGGTTTAATGTACACGAATTCAGTACCTACGAATTCCTGAAAAGCGGCGGCTCTGTTTTTTGCATGAAGATGCTTTTATGGTGATTTGTGGTGTGCTTTGTGCGGTGTGCTTTGTGTGAGGTGCGGTGGTTGTTTATAGCTGATCCTGATGATGGCGCATAAAGGCAATGGTTTTATTTCGGGCTTCAAAAGCTTTGGCTCGAATTTCTTCACATATGTCTTTTGGCTGATATTTCAAGTCCTCCATAGCATAGGTCATACTCATTACTTCGGATGCTGAACTTTGTGCGATATTGAAAAAACGAATCATCTCTTTTCTGCCAAAGCGAGTAAAACCCTCGGCGATATTGTTCATTACAGAAACGGAAGCATCCCGAATTTGCCCTTTTAAATCCAAAGTCTTTTGAAATGGCGCCACTTCGGGTATATTCATAAACTAGTTTCACCAACTCTCTGGCTGCTTGCCAACACTCCAGGTCTTCAAATTTATATGCTTTTCCCATAGTTTTTTTCTATGTAAGAGCAATTTCAAATATATTCCTTACAAAATATTTTTAATAATTATAAAACTGCACCTCGCACACCGCACAAAGCACACATAAATGAAACACCTCAAAGCCTCTGTCTCGGGAATCATCCTGATTGCCTTTATTATCTCCCTCAATACAAAATTTGGGGCCGTTCCGCCGTTGGGTAAGTTTTTTGACCCGGATGCCGGGTTTTGGGCAAATGCGGACGTAATAGAACCAAAATCATCGAAGCTGGAAATTCCAGGGTTAAAGGAAAAGGTGTCAGTTTATTTTGATGACCGTAATGTGCCGCACATATTTGCACAAAACGAACATGATTTGTTTTTGACACAAGGATATATCGTTGCCCGCGACCGGCTATTCCAGATGGAAATGCAAACCTACGATGCTGCAGGAAGATTGGCTGAAGTTGTAGGGCCGGATTTGCTAAACCGGGATTTGAATACTCGTCGGCTTGGGATGACATATGGGGCTGAAAAAGCCATGGAGGAGATCTCCAAAGACCCACAGATATCGGGAATAATTCAAGCCTATTCTGACGGGATAAATGCGTATATCGAACAACTTTCTCCGGCCGATTATCCCCTCGAATACAAAGTACTGAATTTTTCTCCGGAACAATGGGAACCGATCAAAACAGCCTATTTGCTAAAAAATATGACCCGCATACTTTCGGGACGAAATAATGATGTTAGTACCAGCAACACCATTCAATATTTTGGGGAAAATTTTGTCGAAAAATTCTTCACCCGAAAACCAAAACTCAATGATCCGATCATTCCTCCTTCAAGAAAATGGAATTTTGAAGCTGATATTCAAACCGGTCCCGATTCGCTTTTTGTGCCAACCGTTTCTAAAGTAATTGACCCATTTCCTTTTATGGAGGGTGTTGGGAGTAACAACTGGGCGGTAAGCGGAGATAAAACAGCCTCGGGATTTCCTATTCTTGCTAATGATCCTCACCTTAGCCTCACACTGCCATCTATTTGGTATGAAATGCAATTACATGCACCCGGCTATAATTCCTATGGTGTTACACTTCAGGGCACGCCAACCATAATTATAGGTTTTAATGAAAAAACAGCTTGGGGAACTACAAATGTTGGTTCGGATGTAATGGATTGGTACGAGGTTAAATTCCGGGATGATAGCATGCAGGAATATTGGCATGATGGAAGGTGGAAGCCGACCACAAGCCGAATTGAGGAAGTTAAAGTTCGGGGCGGAACAACAGTGTTAGATACTGTGGTCTATACTCATCAGGGGCCGGTATTTGAAGTTAGTTCTTTAACAGAGGAAGAGGGGCCGGTATATCATGCCCTGCGGTGGATTGCCCATGAACCTTCTAACGATCTCAGAACCTTCTATGAATTCAATAAAATGGAAAATTATGATGATTTTGAAGAAGCGGTAAGTCATTATGTGGCACCGGCACAGAATTTTGCATTTGCTGATCAAGCCGGGGATATAGCATTGTGGATATCGGGAAAATTGCCTAAAAAATGGGAATTTCAGGGACGAACGGTCAGTGACGGTACCAATCCGGTTTACGACTGGCAGGGCTGGATTCCAACCGAATACAATCCCCATATTAAAAATCCGGAGCGGGGTTTTGTGAGTTCAGCCAATCAGGAATCGGCGGCTCCCGATTATCCTTATTACCTGGATGACGACTTTGCCCCTTATGAGCGAGGCCGCAGAATCAACGAATTGTTGGAGGGAATGGAGAACATCACCCCTGAAGATATACAGCGTATGCAAATGGATAGTTTTGCTTACAACGCTTCCACCATAATTCCGGAAATGATAGCATGGACAAATTCCGATAGCCTGAATGAATCAGAATTAGAAGTACTTGAATTATTGAAAAGCTGGGATTTTTTCATGAATGCGGAAGATATTTCGCCAACTATTTATAATAACTGGAGGAGTCGATTTTATCGGGCGATTTTTGGTGATGAATATCAGTCAGCAGATGCATCACTCAGATTTCCCTCCCGGGATATTATCGCCGAGGTTATAAGGGCAGAACCGGAATTGATCTTTGTGGACAATATCAACACCCCTGAAAAAGAGACAATAGAAGATTTAGCCACACATTCATTCAAAGAAACCGTAGCGGATTTGAAAAATAGTTACGGGGAATTTGGCGATAACTGGAAATGGGGATACGATATTAATAATGACATAAATCATATTGCGAATATTCCCGGTTTTGGAGCACAAAATCTGTTCAGCAGCGGCGCGGCAGAGGCTATAAACGCAGTTCGAGGTACGCATGGCCCTTCATGGAGAATGATAGTAGAACTTGGACCAGATGTAAAAGGCTGGGGTGTTTATCCCGGCGGACAGTCAGGAAATCCCGGCTCGTCCAAATACGATTCCATGCTCGAAGACTGGCGAACCGGCAATCTTTTTGAATTAAACTTCCTTCAGGATGAACCGGCTGAATATCTCTATAAAATAGAAATGCAGGCTGAAGAATAATGGCCGAATCAAACTCTACACAAAAAAAAGTACGAAATTATATCCGTCTTAGCCTTTTGCTGCTGATTCTGCCCATCCTGTATTTAGGGGCATGGTTTTCCATTTTTGGGGATGAATCACTTACCTACTTTGAGAAAGTTCAGCTGCTGATGAGTTATTTTCCTGAATCAATGAGGAATCCTTTTGGAATAGTATTGACGTTTTTCGGAATGAGTTTGACTTCAGCGATATTTAGTTTTTATGGTTTTTTGAAAGGTGAAAGCAAATTTTCCAACATCATGACGATATCAATTTTTACCGTAGCAGCTTTGCTAACTTTTTTATTGGGAATTTCTTTGCTTTAAAATAGAAAAGCCGGATTGAAAAAATCCGGCTTCTGTAATGCTAAGTTTTATTCTCGCTGAATTGGCACAGAGAAATGATCTTTATTGGTTTGAAAAACATTTGCGAAACTCAGCGTATCTCAGCGCTAAACATTAGTTTTATCGATCATTACTTGTCTTCAAAAAACGAAGAAGTTTTTAAATCTAGTTATCATTGCTTTTTACCGTGTCATCCAGCTCGCGGCCCAGTTTTTCATAGAGGCTTCGGCGACCTTCTTTATCCCCTTCCAGAATTTTGTAAGCAAATTCAGCTACAGCATATGCGTGCTTGCGAGGTACAACTATTACGCCGTCACCGTCAGCTACAATGACATCACCGGGATTGATTTGCACACCACCGATGGAAACTACTTTATTTACTGATTCGATCTCATTTCGGCCAGGACGAATTCCCCGCCCGCGATTTGCTTCATCATAATAGGTTGGAATTCTTTGTAAAATTATTTCGTCGGTATCCCGGATGCCGCCATTAGAAACAATACCAACGGCTCCGCGGCTATACCAGTCAAGAGAATTGAATGAACCAACTGATCCGGTATCACCATCGCCCTGTACGTCCAGAACTACTACAGTGCCGTCTTTTATGAATTCTACAAATGGTTCACTGGTTATGTTATTGTACCAATTGCCTTCCCAGGCACGGAACTCATCGTACGTTTTCGGAGCGTCCTGAACGGATTTATTGGTCGGGATATAGCGGGCAGTAACAGCAATGCCGCGGATAATATGATCCATGGTTTCCACATCTTTCCAAAGTGGGGTTATGGATTGATCCAGCAGTCCTGTATTCCAAAGTCCCACAAAATCCATTCCGTCCGAAACATCAGCTACCCGGAGATCTTCATATAATTTCAGGATTTCTTCATCGGTCAGGTCTTCTTGTGCGTACGCCACATTTACTGCCAGAAGTGCGATTAGGCATATCGTTATTCGTTTGATCATTTTTCTGCAATTTGATTAGTGATTCCTATTCAATCAATTTAATTGATTAAATCAAAAAGGCAAAAATGAAATGGAGAAATCGGCCGGAATTCAGTTTAAACTTCAGCTTCTCTTTTCATTCCCAAATACTTATCTACGGCTAAAAGTATGGGGGTGCTTACCATCACGATAATAAGGGTTGAGGCATGGGCAATAGTTGCGTAGGCGAGTCCCGTAGCTTCCGGAACTGCGTAAAAAATGAACAGGCTTTTAGTAATAAAAAGGTGGTAGGATCCAATTCCGCCGGGGGTAGGTATTGAAATTCCAACAGCACTTACCACGGTAAGCACCACGGCTTCCGTTATGCCGAGGCTGTATACTTCCTGCATATTAAACATCCAGAATCCGGCATAGGTCATAAAAATATAAAGCACCCATATAAGGGTAGAATGAAAGATAAAAAGCGGCCAGTTTTTAAGTTCTCTGACGGCCAGCAATCCATCTACAAAAGTTCGAAAAATTCGTTGAATTTTATAAATGAATTCAGCTACTGGTCCTTCGGTTTTTTCGCCAGCTTTCTTAAATAACCATAACAGCGCTCCGATTGCAATAATCACGATAAGGCTATATTTACCAATGGTAAAAAGGATATTGAGTTGTGTTTCCGGGTTGGTAATATCTAACCCAAATAAACGGGAGAGTACCTGCGGATCTGAAATCAGGAAAACAACTACAAAGGCCATGAGTAGCAGCATACCCAGTAAATCTACCATCCGTTCCAATACAATGGTACCGATGATCTTACTGCTGCTTTCACCAACCTGCCGTGCCACATAAACAGGCCGGGCCACTTCGCCTACTCGCGGAAGGGGAATATTGACGAGATAACCAAACATCACGCCGGTAAAAAGGGTGGTTTTTGAAGGAATTTTATCTTTATTCGTAAAAAGCATTTTCCAGCGGATAGCCCGAATGTAATGCGCAAAAAGAGTGGCTATGGTAAAGGGAATGATCCAAAACCATGTCATGTCCTGGGTTACTTCGGCTAATTCTGATAACTCCACTTCACGGAAAGCCAGCCATAAAAAAAGCACACCTAATGCTATACTCCCGATAATTTTCAGAATTTTTTTTACTTGCATTTATAGCAGTGTATTGGTGAAGTGTTTAAAGTTGATGGAGATGATTTACAGCATGTTTACAAATAGCTAATTCAAATAGAACTATTAACAAAATTAATATCTCATATCCACAATTTCGGCATCCTCAGGATAATGAAGCTGAAACAATCCGTCTTCAGGCTTTTGAAATTTACCGTTCGAGAAAGTCGTAACAATTTCATTATCAGAAATATCCCAGGCGGTAATTCTAAGTGGCCGTAAGCTTGAATCGATCAAAATTTCAACCCGGATAAAAACAGCAAAGTCATCATCGCTTTGAAGAGTGATATTTGTATTATTTCCGGCTTTTTCTTCTGAAACTGAATAAGTGCTGTCGATACCACTCAGCATCCTTGAGGGGGCAAAGTCATCATCTTCGGGATAATAAGTATCTACTATCACGCGGTTTCGATTGGGATCATATACGCGGGAGGTTTCTCCATCTACTACAATAGTTTGCCCTTCACTTTGAAGTTTATAACGCACTTTATCGATCCAAATGGAGCCGTCACTTGTTACCGTTTCCCCGGTATAGGAATCGGTATAGACGTGATCAAAAACAGCAGAAAATACCTGTCCGGCATCAAATCGCTGCTTAAGCTGATCAAAGTTTGGAGTTTGAGCCAGAAGGGCGGTGCTCGAGATCATGATAACGACAATGATTGTCAGTACTTCTTTAGCAAACCGGAGGTTCGGAAAGAGAGCTGAAAGCTGAAGT
>JBBDLQ010000079.1:23661-26558 GCA_040878765.1 Balneolaceae bacterium
TGTCAGTACTTCTTTAGCAAACCGGAGGTTCGGAAAGAGAGCTGAAAGCTGAAGTCTGAAAGCAGTTAGCTGATAACTCCTAATCATACTCATCCAAATTATCCAAAAGTTCCTGTAGCTCTTCTTCGTCGCTGAGGAGAACGTCTCTTGCGGTACTTCCCTGATATGGTCCAACAATGCCTGCATTAAATAATTGATCTATGATTCGACCGGCGCGGTTATAACCGATTTTTAATTTCCGCTGTAAAAGTGAAACTGACCCCTGCTGATGAAGAATCACCAGTTTGGCGGCAGCTTCAAAGAACTCGTCTATGTCATCTAACGGATCAGGGATCTCTGTGGTATCATCTTTTATTATGGGTAAATGGAATGGGTGTTTGTACCCGGCCTGTTGACCGATAAAACTGTTAATTCTTTCAACTTCTTCGGTAGAAACAAAAGCATTTTGAATTCGGATCATGCCGGTTCCGTTGTTAAACAGCATATCACCCATGCCAACCAATTGGTCAGCTCCGCCCATGTCCAGAATAGTTCGGGAATCGACTTTGGAGGCCACCTGATAAGCAATTCGGGCCGGGAAGTTAGCTTTGATGGTACCGGTAATTACGTTCACGGATGGCCGTTGTGTTGCTACCACCAGGTGAATGCCAATGGCACGTGCAAGTTGTGCAAGGCGTGCAATGGGCTCTTCAATTTGTTTTCCGGCCGTCATCATTAAATCCGCCAGCTCATCAATAATTACGACTATATATGGAAGGTGACGGTGGCCGAGTTCATCATCTAATTCTCCGGTTTTATATTTTTCATTATAAGATTTGATGTCGCGCACCATAGCCATTTTAAGCAGATCATAGCGCTCATCCATTTCCTTGCACAAGCTTTCGAGTGTTTCCTGTGCTTTGGAAGTATCCGTGATGATGGGTTCCTCAGAATCCGGAAGCATAGCCAAAAAGTGATTTTGAATATTCCGGTAAAGAGACAGCTCGATTTTCTTCGGATCTATCATCACAAATTTGAGATCATCGGGATGGCATTTATACAGCAAGCAGGTGATGATCGTATTTACCCCAACCGATTTACCCGAACCTGTAGCACCGGCAATAAGCAAGTGGGGCATTTTAGTGAGATCGATCATGAATACTTCGTTTTCGATCGTTTTTCCGAAAGCAACGGGAAGGGTAAAGTTCGTTTCTACAAATTTCTTGGTATTAATTACCTGTTTGATAAATACCGTTTCGCGGGTACTGTTTGGCACCTCAATTCCCACTGCCGATTTTCCGGGAATTGGAGATAGCATGCGCAAGCCTTTGGAGGCGGTAGCCATTTTCAGGTCATTGGAATAGCTTTCGATCTTGGATATTTTAACATCCGGGGCGGGCTCAAGCTCATATAAGGTAACTGTGGGCCCTACAATGGCATTAATTCCGATGATTTCAATTTTATGGCGTTTCAGCTTATCGAGGATAATCCGCTTGTTCTCTTTTATTTCCTCCAGGTCTACTTCATTGCCTTCATTGGGCGGTGAATCCAGCAGATCAACGGTAGGAAATTTATATTTGATGACGGGAAGCTCTTTAGCCTTTTCCTTATTTAATTTATCAAGGTCTTTTTCATCGGCCTGTTCATCCCCTTTGCCCACATATACCGAAACTTCGATATCGTCTTCATCTTCATCAATTTCTTTCTCTTTTTGAAGCGAAGCACGCTGACGGGTATCCAGCGATTGTACTTCTTCTTTCTCTTTTGCGCGTTGTTTTTGCTCTTCTTCTTCCGATTTCTCTACCAAATCGTCGATAGATGGATTCGTTTTTACCGGCTCATCTTCACTTTGAGGTTCAGCAATTTCTTTTTTCTCAAATTCTTCTTGTTGCTCTGAATCAGTTGAATCTTTTTCCCGTTTCTGGTTTGCAGCTGCTTTATTTTCAGCCTCTTTTTCCTCTTTGGCAGCGCGTTTGGCAGCAAGCCGTTCTTCCCGTTCTTTGGCTTTTTCTTCTTTACGAAGCTGACGGGCAACACGGCGGTCTTCCAATTTTTCCTTTAGGCTATCGATCCAAAGCTTAATGCTGTCGATGGTTTTTTGCAGATCCCGGTCCACAAGCATGAGCAGGGTTACGAGCAACAGTACCGAAAGTATAATAATGGAACCAATGTTGGTGATGTTATAAAGCACTTGAGAAATAGCAATTCCAGCCGTTCCACTCCAGATGGAATCATCCGGGAAATTGGCATTTGTATTCAGCCAGCCAATAAAAGTAGAAAGCAATACCATTCCCCAAATACTAAGAACGGTGAGCCAGCCAAGATCTTTAAAATTGCGTCGGCGAAAGGTGTTCCATCCATGATAACCGGTTATCAAAGCAATGATAATGCTGGTGTAGCCAAACAAACTGTGAACCAGGAAGTGGGAGATATAGGCTCCTACCGGACCCAGCCAGTTTTTTACCAGGCGGGAACTGGCATCAGGATTAAAAAGATCGAGGAAGGAAATGCTTTTAGCGTATTGGTAGTCTTGCGGGGTATAAGAAAAGATGCTTAAACCCAGCAAAACGGCAATTGCCATTATAATAATGCCAATAATTTCCTTCTTCCGGTTGGAATCTAATCCGGGTGTGCTTGTAGATGTATTTAGTTTGTTATTAGCCATTCAGGTTTGTCAATATGCCATCCCTCATACCGGGCAGCACGTCAAATTCATTTATTTTACAACAAAAGGAAATATCGTCATAAGATACCAGTTCAGCCAATCTTTTTGCATGGTCGCTTTTGCTGATGGCATCCTCTAAATCATGCCCAAATTTTTCGAAAAGACCAAATGCCACTTTTGCCCCGTCTTTAGCTGAATCAGGCAGGTTTCCGCCGGTAAGGGTATGAATAACAGACCCGGCAAAAAGCGTATC
>JBBDLQ010000079.1:26658-31855 GCA_040878765.1 Balneolaceae bacterium
CCGCGCAGCTCTTCTTCCTGGAAGGCTTGTACGGAAAAATAAACGTCGATGTAACTTAATTCTGGCATATTCTCTCTTTAATTTTTGTTGATGAATGGCGGCCGCGTTACGGTTGCAGCCGCTTTCTTTTTACGAATTGCAATGTGAATATCTGTTCCTTCCGCAGCATACTCTTTAGCAACTAACCCCATCCCAATACCTTTACCCAAAGTAATAGACATTGTTCCGCTGGTAACTTCCCCAATAGCTTCTCCCACATCGTTTTGAATCTCATAGCCCTTCCGCGGAATGTTGCGCTCACCTTCCACAACAAAACCAACAAGTTGTCGCTTCAGTCCTTCTTCTTTTTTTCGCTGAAGTGATTTCCTGCCTATAAAATCGCCTTTCTCGAATTTTGTAATCCAGCCCAAACGGGTTTCCAAAGGATGAGTGTTTTTGGTGATGTCGTTGCCATACAGGGCATACCCCATTTCGAGTCGCAGGGTATCGCGGGCGCCCAACCCACAAGGTTCAATACCAAATTCTTCTCCTGCTTCCATAATAGCATTCCAGATCCTTACAGGATCACCCATATTTTTATCAAAATAAAGCTCAAATCCTTTTTCACCGGTGTAGCCGGTTGCGGAAATAGCAATGTTATCTATTCCGGCCAAACTTCCCATTTTGTAGGAATAAAAACCAATTTCACTCAAATTCAGGTCCGTTAGCTTTTGCAGCGTTTCGACTGATTTTGGCCCTTGAACTGCTAAAAGACAGGTATCGTCAGACTGATCTTTAACTTCAGCATCAAAGGTGTTGTTTTGGGTGATCCAATTGAGATCCTTTTCAATATTTGAAGCGTTCACGACAACAATATAACCGGCATCATCAAATAGTTTGTACACAATGAGGTCATCCACAATGCCGCCATCTTCATAACACATGCAGGAATACTGGGCTTTGCCTTCCGTAAGTTTGGAGGCGTCATTAACCGTTACTTTTTGAATAAGATCTAAGGCTTCCGGTCCGCTGATATAAAATTCACCCATATGTGATACATCAAAGATCCCAACTTTTTCGCGAACGGCCTGATGTTCAATTTTAATTCCTTTGTATTGCACCGGCATTTCGAATCCGGCAAAACCTACAATTTTAGCACCGAGTTTTTGGTGAATAGAATGAAATGGAGTTTGCTTTGGCATGTATAAAATAAAATCAATAAGTATTAATCGGGAAGCAACAGTATATATTCAGACATCCCGAAAATTAGTATTTAAACCGCTGTAAATGTAAGGGTTCTTTTGCCAAAAATCGGGTTTACCTGCGGATTTTTTATGATCAGGAATATCATGAGAAAATATCCTTACCTGCTTCTATTCGGCAATATAAACAAGAAGGTTCATTAACGATTTATTTTTCAGATTTACAATCTTCTCAATGCTTCAATAAAATAATAATCCGCATAAGTTAAGGGCACATCAACCTCGCTATTGGCAGGTAAATGACCAACCCCGTGTTTCAGTATGAAATTTCCGTTTTCACCGGGTTTAGCGATAGCAATATAGTTTTTTGTAAGATTTTCAAGGATTATCAAAGCCGTATCATAATAATCGGAGTGGGATACATAGCTGTCTAATTCTAATAAAGCGGAAGCCATAATGGCGGCTGCCGATGCATCGCGCAGGGCATCCGTTTCAGCATCGAAATCCCAAAGCGGTATTTTATCCTCAGGTAAATTGGGTTGATTGATCAAAAACTCGGCAATGGAAACTGCCTGATCGAGGTATCTCTGATCACCGGTATTCCCGTAGGTTTCGGTAAAACCATATAAGCCCCAAGCCTGCCCGCGGGCCCAGGCCGACTCGTCATTCAAGCCTTGTTCGGTTCGTTTATTTTGAATTTCACCGGTTTCGGGATCATAATTAAGTACATGCCATGAGCTATTATCTTCCCGAAAATGATTTTGCAGCGTGGTATTGGCATGAGTTACGGCAATGTTATAATAAGAGCTGTCGCCGGTAGTTTCGGCAGCCCAGAACAGGAGATCCAAATTCATCATATTATCAATAATGACCAGGAAATCGCCGGGATCGGAATTCCATGATCGAATACTTTTTACTTCCGGCGAATAACGGCTTGCCAGCGATTTGGCACTGTTAATGAGAATTTCTTCGTATTCCGGATTAGGATTTATTCTGTGAGCGTGTCCAAAGCTGTCGAACATCATAAATCCCAGGTCATGGGTGTCGGTGTTGTATTGTTCTTTTTCCAGGTATTCGAATTTTCGTTTCACCTCCATCAGTAACTCTTCATCTCCGGTTTCCTCATATAAATGAAGCAATGTGCCGGGATAAAATCCGCTGCACCACCAGCTTGAGTTACTCGTTATCAATGAGTCATCTTCATAGGACCGGGGAAACCGGTCTTCAGGTAACTCATTCATAAGTTTTTTGTATTGATCTGCTGAAAACTCAAAAATTTTATCCGGATTATTGATTGATAATCCATTCCGAGAATTATTTACTGAACAGTTTTGTAATAGAAAGGCAGCTATATAGAGAGATACACAAATTCTAATCATGGGAAAAAGTTTTTTCTATTTATTAAGGCAATATGGAAATGTAATCTGAAAGTGCAAAATATTCTTATTATCACCCAACTATTTTGTGTTCGAATTTGTGCTCGAATCCAACTTTCTCTATTAGTTTGGAACGCAGCGCCCGGGTCAGCAAGATTTTTTTTGAAATGCTAACGTACCCAATTTTAAAATCAGCAAAACGAATACAAAATTACACCCAACTGTTTTAATATCCCTCCATAAGAATGCTTATCTTTACGGCCGCAGTAAAAAACAAGACATTTCATCAAATTTTAGAATTCAAAAATTCATGTCTATTAATAAAGAACAGGTAAAATCAGCACTCAGCCAGGTTTTACATCCCGAAGAACAACGCGACATCATTTCCCTGGATATGGTTCAGGATGTTATTGTTCAGGATAAATATGTGTCCTTCACCTTAGAGTTCCCTGAAAAAAATGACGGATTGGAAAAGCAGCTCAGGGAAAAGTGTGCAGAAGCCATACAGAAATTTATTGATCCCGAAGCGATAGTGGATATCCAAATGGCCGTAAATCTTTCCAAAAAAAGAGAGATGGAAGCTTCCAAACCCGGGCATCAACAGGCTCAATCCCAGGAAATTCTGCCGGGTGTTAAGAATATCATTGCCATTGCCTCCGGAAAAGGAGGGGTAGGTAAATCTACAGTTGCGGTGAATATTGCGGCTGCCCTTGCCAAGAAAGGGTATAAAGTCGGGTTGATGGATACCGATGTTTATGGACCAAGTATTCCCACGATGTTCAATATTCATGACAAACCAAATATCACTACCCAAAAAAAATTGGTTCCCCATGAAAAATTTGGAATCAAGCTCGTTTCCATGGGCTTTTTGGTGGATGTAGATCAGGCGATGGTGTGGCGCGGCCCTATGGCGACAAGTGCCATCAAACAATTTATGACGGATGTTGAATGGGGCGAACTCGATTATATGATCATGGATCTTCCCCCCGGAACCGGCGATATTCAGCTTACCATCGTACAAACCGTTCCGCTTACCGGGGCTGTGATAGTTTCAACCCCGCAAACGGTGGCTTTAGATGATGCCCGAAAAGGTGTTGCCATGTTCAAAAAAGTGAATGTACCCGTTTTAGGCGTCGTCGAAAACATGGCCTACTTCACTCCACCTGATATGCCGGATAAAAAATATTATATCTTCGGAAAAGGAGGAGCTTCACATCTTGCCCAGGAAATGAATGTGCCGGTATTGGGTGAAATTCCCCTTCAGCAAACCCTGCGCGAAGGCGGTGATTCCGGTAAACCTATTGTGTTGGAAGATACCGAATCTCCGGCGGCAATCGCGCTTATGGAAGTAACCGGCAATATGGAGCAGCAGCTGGCTATTCGCCTCAAGGAACAGGCTCCGACCAAAAAGGTGGATATAAAATTCCGGCCGTAAAGTTTTAAATTCTTCGAAAGGAATGCCTACGGCAAAAGCACCAAATTCTAATGATCAATTCAGGAATTGGCTTTTTAAATGTTGTTTAAGTACACTTATTGAAAGCCAAACATTAAGGTAACCTATTATGTCTGTCAAATTATCACCTAAAAAAGCAGCTTTAAAGCTACTTAAGAAAGCTGATGAAAACATTAGCTATGATGAGATCATGTATGAGCTACATGTACTTCAAAAAGTTGAGCGTGGTCTGAAGGACGTAGAGGAGGGAAACATAACTTCTCATGCGCAGGTTAATGAAGAATTTAAGGAATGGCTGAAATAAATTGGTCAGGCGAATCGAAAAAAGATTTAAGAGCGATTGCAGATTACTTTGATAAATCCAGCAGACCATATTCAAGATATCTTATCCAGAGTATTTACAATTCAGTCGGTGAATTAGAGGCTTTCCCAAAAATCGGACGCAAAGTTCCAGAGTTAGAGATAGATATTTTTCGAGAAAGAATTGTGGAAGGATATAGAGTTATTTACCTGGTTCAGGGAAATTCTATTGAAATATTGACGATAGTCCATAGCAGGCAAGATCTTTTAAACCATTTAAAACGTAAAGATTAAATATTGCAACAGAACCTTGGGTTGAATATACATCATGGACATCATCTAACTTCTTGACCTCATCGGTACCTTCGTCTTTGCTATCAGCGGCATTCGACTGGCGGCACGAACCAATATGGATATTTTCGGGGCCGCCGTCCCTTTCACATTCCTGATGGGAAAAAAGCTAAATAAATTCAGCAAAACCCTTTTCATATTTGACACTATTGGGATCGCCTTATTTATCATAATTGGCATGGAAAAGGCACTCTCGTTTGAACTGAATCCTTTCTTGGCCGGTATGATGGGCATGATTTCCGCTGTAGTTGGTGGTATTACGCGGGATGTTCTCTGCCGGGAAATACCGCTGATTTTTAGAAAGGAAATCTATGCTACGGCTTGTCTGTTGGGAGCCGCAATATTTTATTTTGGTATAGAACTGAATCTCCCAGAAAACCTGAATTACCTGATTACCACAGCCGTCATTATTACCATTCGAACGGTTTCCATAAAATGGAATTTATCGTTGCCGAAGGTGAGGAAAGTGTGAAATTAAAATCGTGCATGCTAAGTTTATAAATCAGGTTTTGTACGCAATTTCCACTAAGGTTCTT
>JBBDLQ010000080.1:0-3678 GCA_040878765.1 Balneolaceae bacterium
TAACGGATATTGCCTTAAATAGTTTCTAAATACTATGTTAAATAATTGTAATAGTGTTAAAATAAATTTAGCTGGGAACCGGAATTACTTTTAAAGTGCTCTGTTGATAATTGTCTTTTTTGCTTATTCAATCCCAGTCTTTTTGTTTGGACTTTGAATAGATCCGATATTTGTTTTGAGTAGTTTCCCGTGCCTTTCATTCGTGTTCCCCATTCAGAGTTATTCAGTTTTCCATCCCTTATATCCAGGATCTTCTGCACAACTTTATTCTTCCGGTCGGGATAGTACTGTTCCAGCCAATCCACAAACATATCTTTCACTTTATATGGCAGCCTTAAAATGATGTAGTTTGCATAATCCGCCCCTGCTTCAGTTGCTTTCTCCAGAATTTCTGCACATTCATGGTCTGTCAGACCTGGTATTATAGGTGCAACATTCACACCAACTGGTATACCTGCATCCGCTAATTTCCGAATTGCCTCAAACCGGCGTTTTGGGCGGGAGGTCCTCGGCTCCATCACGGCCGCTAAATCTGCATCAAGTGTAGTGATGGAAATAGTTACACTTATACACTGATATTTATTTAACTCACAAAGCAGATCAATATCCCGGGTAATCAGGTGATTTTTTGTAATGAGCCCAACCGGATTCCTGAACTCAGCCATTACTTCAAGGCAGCCACGGGTAATTTCTAACTCTCTTTCAATGGGTTGATATACATCTGTCACTCCACTCATTGCAATTACCTGTGGCTTCCACCTGGGAGATTTGAGTTCCTTTCTCAATAACTTGGGAGCATCGTACTTCACAACAATTTTTGATTCGAAATCCAATCCGGATGAGTATCCAAGAAATTCATGATATGGGCGGGCGTAACAGTAAATGCATCCGTGTTCGCAACCACGATATGGATTTATACTTGCATTAAAACCGACATCTTCACTTTTATTAAAGGTGATCACCGATTTTGTATCATCACGAATTAACTGGGTTTTTGGGGAGGGTTTTTCGCCGGTTTCTTCATCCAGATCATAATCAATATAATTGCCCTCAAAACGATTTACCGGATTGTCTGAAGCACCTCTTCCACGTAACGGATTCTGTAAGTTTGCCATGAGTCCTTTATTATATAAACATATATTGCACATATAATGTATGAATTCATACCTGCAAACAAAAACAAAAAAGCCTCACTCAAAAAATGAATGGTAAAAAGGGCTTTGTAATAGGTTGGGTTTTCTTCTCGCAGATTTCCGAAGAGTATATCGCAGAGTTACGCCGAATATTTATGCGATTAGATTAAAGATTGTCATCGAGCCCCTGAGTCAACAAAATGGCATTGATTCTGTACCCGCTATCACTTTAATTCAAATACTTTTCCGGCTTTTTGGAGCACCAATCCTTCCATTTCCAGCTGCAGCAAACTCACTAAAAGCTGGCTGGTATTGATTCCGATTACCTCACTCAGCGCATCCACCTGATAAGGTTCTTTTTCAAGGGTTTCACAAATTTTTGCTGATATTTTATCCAAGTCTTTTTCTCTCCAACTGGGTTTGGCAACCTCTTCTGTAACAGTTTTTGATTCTGAAGATTGTTCAATTGGAAGTTCAACCAAAATATCATCTACCGTTTGTACCAATTTAGCCGCGCCCCGCTTTATTAAATAATTACATCCGGTTCCTGATGGATTTCCCAAAGGATGAGGCACAGCAAATACTTCCCGGTTTTGGTCAAGTCCGAGGTCGGCTGTAATCATACTTCCGCCTTTTATGCCAGATTCCACTACTAACACACCAAGACTCATCCCGCTTACTATTCGATTTCTTACAGGGAAATTAACGGCATCCGGATTTGTGCCCAATGGAAATTCAGTTATTACTGCCCCGCCTGATTTCACAATTTGATTTGCCAGACCTGCATTTTTTTTAGGGTACATATTATCGATCCCTGATCCCAATACTGCCACGGTTAGCGCGTTGTGTTCCAGTGCTGTTTTATGGGCAATAGCATCAATTCCATAGGCCAGTCCGCTGAAAATACATAATCCTTGTTCAGCTAATTCTGCTGTAAGTTTTTGAGCCATGTTCCGTCCATAAGCCGAAGTATTCCGGGTACCAACAACAGCAACTCCCGGCTTCGAAAGCGCCTCTGGATTACCCTTCAGCCATAACAGGACGGGCGGATCGTAAATTTGCTTGAGAAGAGCAGGGTACTCAGCATCTGCCATAGTGATAATTTGTGAACCATTTTTTTCGGTTTCAGCAATTATGTGATCAACTTTATCCCAATCATCAAAGGAAAGCAACGAAAGTGCAGAAGCTTCACCAATGCCTTCCACCGTTCTGAGTTTTCTTTTGCTCAACCCAAAAATTTCTTCCGGATCATCCAGTTGTTTTAGCAAATTATATACCCGGCGGCACCCAAAACCCGGAATTATACTAAGTGCTACAAGTACTCTAAGTTTCTTCTTTTTCTTGTTCTTTAACATGTTGAATCAATTCCCATAGTTTCTCTCGAAGCTCATCGATCCCATGACCGGTAGCTGAAGAAATAGGAATAACGGGAATTTCATCATCAAAGTGAAGTTCTTCTTCCAACTTAAAGCCTTGTTTTAAATCCATCTTGGTGATAGCCAGTACCCGTGGCTTATCCAAAAGGTCTTTTCGGTATGATTTTAACTCATTTAGCAGCGCTTTGTATTCATACTCAATATCCGTCATAGCGCTCACCATAAACAGCAGAACATTATTGCGTTCAATATGCCGTAAAAACTGAATTCCGAGGCCTTTACCTTCGTGGGCTTCTTCAATTATTCCGGGGATATCTGCCATTACAAAACTTCGGTAATCGGCAAATTTAACTACGCCCAAATTGGGTTCCAGTGTAGTGAAAGGATAATCAGCGATCTTTGGTTTTGCATGTGATAAAGCTGAAAGCAAAGTACTTTTTCCGGCATTGGGAAATCCTACTAAACCCACATCGGCAATAAGCTTGAGTTCAAGTTCAACCACTCGCTCCTCTCCCGCCTTGCCTTCCTGCGCATATTGCGGGGTCTGATTCGTAGAACTTTTGAAATGCCAGTTTCCCAATCCGCCTTTTCCGCCCTTGGCTATAACTAATTTCTGCTCATGCTCGGTGATTTCACCAAGCCGTTCTTTGGTATCAGCATCATAAACCACCGTTCCAAGAGGAACTTCAAGTATTTCAGCTTCACCATCCTTGCCCGACATTCGGCTTTTTGCGCCATGTTCACCATGAGCTGCCTTTATATATTTCCGGTAACGAAGATCCAAAATGGTGTTAAGCTGTTCATTCCCAACCAGTTTTACATCTCCTCCCTTGCCTCCGTCGCCACCATCAGGACCACCTTTGGGCACATACTTCTCCCGGCGAAAATGCAGAGAACCATCTCCACCTCGTCCGGCAGTTACATAAATTTTAGCGTAATCAGCGAAGCGCATTATTAGATTTTATATTTAGGATTGGTAAACCAAGGGTTTACAGATTATCGAGGATAAAATTCGTCATTAAGCGGTACAGATGTTTACGGGAATTTCCACCATAAATGTTGTGAGCTTTGTCGGGATATATCATCGTCTCAAAGTCAACATCAGCATTGATCAATGCATCAATCATTTCAATGGTATTTTGATAATGAACATTGTCATCAGCGGTTCC
>JBBDLQ010000080.1:3778-5184 GCA_040878765.1 Balneolaceae bacterium
GCGAGCTTTTTGGCAGCTGCAATTTGATCTGCCGTTTCATACTGACCCAGTTTTTTATAGGTCTGTTTTTTGAAATCCCGTCCGCGGCCACCTGTTCCCCTGTTATCAACAGAAACAATAATATAACCCTGATTTGCCAAAAACTGGTGCCACATCGGGCGCTGACCGCTGCCAAAATTTTGTGTTACCGTTTGGCTGCCGGGACCGCCATAAACATACATTAGCACCGGGTATTTTTTAGCAGAGTCGAAATCTACTGGTTTCATCATATAAGCATTTATCTGAAAGCCGTTTATATCCAGCTTCATAAAATCCTTTTGAACAAAAGAGTATTCATTCAGCCGTTCGCTTAATGCGGCATTATCCTCTATAGTTCTGACTTTACTTCCATTTTCCCTGTAAAGAGTAACCACCGGTGGTTTATTAAAATCTGACCAGGTATCAATGTAATATTTAAAATCCCGGCTCATATTGGTTCGGTGCCACCCGGATTCTTTTGATAATTTATTTTTCTTTTGTCCGTCAATTCGAATATTGTACAAATGGCGTTCAAGCGGTGATTCTTCAGTGCTTTCGTAGTATAAACGGTAGGTTTTTTCGTGATGTCCAATCAGTTTGGTTACGTCCCAATTTCCATTGGTAACCTGTTCAAGTTGCTTCCCTTCCATATTGTACAGATATACATGATTATATCCGCTCTTATCACTGGTGGTAATAAATTGTTCTCCATTAGTAAGCAAATACAAATTATCATGAACATCGATCCAGGTTTCGCTTTCTTCAGATAAAATGAGTTTGGATTCACCCGTATTTACATTGGCAAAAAGCAGATCCTGTTTATTTTGGAAACGGTTCATTCTTCGAATGGCCAGCGTATTGTTATCTTGAGTCCAGTTAATTCGCGGTATATACTGATCATCTTCCTCCCCTATATCCATAGTAATTGTTTCTTCTGAACCGAGGTGATATACATGTATAGAAACTATTGAGTTTTGCTCACCGGCTTTTGGATATTTGAATTTAATTTGTTCAGGATAAAGATCTCCCCAGCCTGTCATAAAAAATTGTTGAACCCGTTCCTCATTAAACCGATAAAACGAAATTCTATTCCCTTCCGGCGACCAAAACCAGGCTTTTGCAAATCCGAATTCCTCTTCATACACCCAATCGGCTGCACCGTTTATTATTTTGTTGAACTCACCGTCTTCTGTAATTTGAGTTTCATTTCCGGTTTTAATATCAACCCAGAATAAATTGTTATTTCTTACAAAAGCAGCCCGTTCTCCCGTTGGGGATAATTCGGCATATTGTTGTTTTTCATCCGATTGAGTAAGCTTTTTTAGATCACGGGATGCTATATCATACACGTAATAATTCTCCCGTGTACTCCTTCGCCAGATTTGTTC
>JBBDLQ010000080.1:5284-25805 GCA_040878765.1 Balneolaceae bacterium
AAAATAATCGAAAGTTTTACTGCTTTCATAAAGGGTATAATTGATTTAAAAAAGAAAAGAATGCATTGAGCACTTTTTTCTTCTTTTCGGTGGGTTTTAATAAGTTAGTTTTTATGAAGAACCAAATTCAGCAATTTGGTAAGTTTTTCCTTCATTTCAGTCCTTGGAACGATGAAATCGAGGAAGCCGTGTTCCAATAAATATTCCGAAGTTTGAAATCCTTCCGGTAAATCGCGGCCTATAGTTTGACGAATTACCCGTGGACCGGCAAAACCGATTAAAGCGCCGGGTTCCGCAATATTAAAATCACCAAGCATGGCAAAACTTGCGGTAACACCACCTGTTGTTGGATCCGTTAAATAAGAAATGTATGGCACCTTAGCTTCCTCAAGTTGAGCAAGTTTGGCTGAAGTTTTTGCCATTTGCATAAGGCTGAGTACACTTTCCATCATCCTGGCTCCGCCAGTTTGTGAAATTATGATCAACGGAATTTTTTTCTCACGGGCATGATCGATGGCAATCCCAAGGCGCTCCCCTACAACCGAGCCCATACTTCCGCCAATAAATGTAAAGTCCATGCAGGCTACTACAACATCCAGTTTATTCATTTTGCCTACACCAACACGGGCAGCATCAGATAAACCTGTTTTCTTCTGGTATTCTTTGATCCGGTCTTTGTATTTCTTGCGGTCTTCAAATTCAAGCGGATCGGTAGGCTGAATTTCACTACCCAATTCTTTGAATTTTCCTTTGTCAAAAATGATCTCAAAATACTTTTCACTTCCAATCCTGAAGTGATAGCCGCTCAGCGGATCTACCCAAAGATTATCTTCCAGTTCTCGCTTATGGATAGTCTCACCAGTGGTAGGAACTTTTATCCAAACACCTTCCGGCATTTCTTTTCGGGTGTTGGTTTGGATGTTTTCGTCTTTTCTTTTAAACCAGGACATATACTGCTATTTAGGATTTTTTCGGAGCCATAAAATAAAGATTCTGACGCTTAATTCTGAATCTGTTTTGTGGCTATATGTTTATATTCAAATTGAGTGAAAGACCACTATTTAGTATTGTTAATTTCACACATTGTTAAAATAAAACCTTTATCAAATCTTGGTGTTATTCACCTGACTGCTGCTTAAATAATTAGATTCTAACTCCTCAGCAGTGGTTTTAGTAAAAAAATTGTCTTTTGCTTCTGTATAAAATAATGAAATTAATGCCGTTGCAGAAATCTCAGATTCATTCAGAATTTTCATTTCTTCCAGTTTTTCTGAATCCAGCCGATTGATACCGGAGCCAATAATTTGATGTCCGGGAGAAAGTAAGCTGTTAATTTCATCAAGCTCCAAAATTCGCGATTTGGTTACCGCTTCTAGCACATCACCTTTTCTGAATTGCTGATGATACAGGTGTTTTCGACGTGCATTTATTACGGAATGAATGGTACCATCTTTTGCCAATTCTGCAAATCCAGCTAATGTATTCGCCGCATAAATTTCAGTATTCAACTCAAATAGCATTCCTTTTACTGCACTTGCCGCTATTCGGAGCCCGGTATAGGAACCAGGTCCCGAGCTGACCAATACGGCATTCATATCACTCATTTTAAAACTCTGCTCTTCCATGAGTTCTCTTACAAATAAAAACAACAATTCAGAATGAGATCCTTTTCGCTCGGTTCTTTTCTCGTAGATTTTTCCCTGATCATCCTGATAGGAAACCGAGCAAATATTAGTAGCTGTCTCAATTGCTAAAATCATATTGAAGATTGTTTCTTACCCAAATCAGCCATTAGTTTACTGTTTACCAATAAACTCCGGGCTTTCCACTATAAATTGCCAGTTGCCTCGAAATTGTGAAAATCGTCCATAAAATGTGATCTCCTCATCGGTGCCGGCTACTTCAGATAATACCTCATTCAGCCGAAAAGAAGGTGTGTACACATCAAAGGTGATTCCATCCACAACAAAATCATAATCTTCGGTAACAGTAGCTGTGGCATATACATATTCATCATAAAAATCAGGTTTTGTACGGGGATCTTCTTTAGTGAATTCCTCTTCCGCTATAAAATTTTCCGGGATCTGGTAGCTCACATCAATCGGCTTCCAGTCTTCATCATCATTCACTGAAAAATCAGTATAAACTACTTCACCATCTGCAACTCGGAATTTCATTGAAACCGGCAGGTGATCGGAATAGCCGCTGCCTGAGAAAGTTGAGCTCCATCGTTTTGGCTCCCCGGATGAACTGTGGGTATTAAAGCCAAAATCCCCAACTGAAAAGGAATTATCAACGTATTGGATTCCTTCATCATCGTACAACCCTGACGAAATCATAATTTGCATGAGTGTTCCCCATTTTCCTCTGTAGGAATCGGAACCACGCTGATCAATGGGCCATTCGTACCATAAGTTATAAACATAATCTTCACCACCTGCTGCTACTTTTTTTTCATCCCCAACCGACTTGAGTACATCATTTACGGCTGTTTTTGGAAAATTGTATCGGTGGCTTTGGTTGTAATCGCTGTTAAAATCACCGGCCAAAATGATGTCTAAATTTGGACTTTCCGATAACAAATTATCTAACCTTTTCCTTAAAACCTCCGCATTCTTCAAACGGATCTGTTCCATCTCCGCCGAGCCTGCCCCTGATTTCCAGTGATTGTTAAACACAACCAAGTCTTGACCATCGACATCAATCCAGGTTTCTAAAATCGGGCGGGCTTGTTGTAATGGGTGGGTTTTTGTTTTTTCTTTTTGAATGGGAAAACGAGAATAGGTCACCGTTTTCTGAACATTTTGAGGCTCACCGCGATTATTCAACGCACTTTTACCCACAGCCACTTCATAGCCCCACATTCCGGCATCCGTCATTCCTTTCAGGAAAAGTAAATGGGAAGGTAGATCAGCAATTTCAGCATTAAAATCCTCTCCCAACATTTTTGACAGGGTAGTTTTTTCATAATGAGCTAAAAATGCCGAATCAGTTAGTTCCTCACCCGGTGTGAAATCACTTTCAAGTTCCACCATAGCAATTACATCGGGTCCTTTTCCTTTATTATATTCTTTCAAAACCCGAATGGCATTATTGATTTTGGTCAGCACATCTTCTTTTGTGTATTGCGGATTGCCATTTTGGTCGATTGGTTTGTAATCGTTAAAAACGGCTTCCCCATCCGCATCAAATAAATTCTCAATATTATAGGTTACGAGGATGAATTCATCCGAGGTATTTTCCTGGGCTGCAACAGGCATCGAAAAAAGGATCAATAATACTATAAACGCTAATTTTTTCATGGATTCATTAATTGCTGTTTGCACAAATTTCATTTCTTTAAGTATCAAAAACATTCCCATGTAACTGCAAAATAGATGTGGCTATGTCAGTCATCAGGTTCTAACGCAGTTCGTTGATCACCAATTGTCCTTTATTATAAATACCGACTGATCTCCCCAATAAACGCTCATTCAGGTATGGAGAATTTTTGGATTTTGACCGTACATTTTTGGGAGTAAAGGTCCATTCTTCGTCAGTGTTGAAAAATGTAAGATTAGCCTTGGCTCCTTTTTTTATTTCGGGAATTTCAAGTTTCAGTATCTTACGCGGATTATACACCAGTTTTTCCATCAGCTGCTGTAGATTCAGTTTTTTGGTTTGAAGGAGTCGTTTGTTGGTGATGGACCATGCCGTTTCCAGGCCGATAATTCCGTTAGGAGCATAAATAAATTCCACCTCTTTTTCTTCAATCGCATGCGGAGCGTGATCTGTACAAATAGCATCGATGGTTCCATCCACAAGTCCTTCTACCATTGCATCCACATCCTCCTGACGACGAAGCGGCGGGTGCATTTTGAAACTGGTATCATAATTGGTGCGGCCAATTTCCTCATCCGTCAAATCAAAGTGATGTGCACAAACTTCCGTAGTTACATTGATCCCTTTTTTCTTGGCTTGCCTTACCAAATCAACTGCGTTTTTAGTACTTATATGTGCAACATGAATATGTCCGCCGGTATATTCAGCCAACATGATATCGCGTGCAATCATAACTTCCTCGGCAATTGCCGGGGTTCCGTCCAGACCCAGTCGTGTAGATACCTTGCCTTCGTTCATATGACCCGGGCGTGAAAGATCAAGATCTTCCTCATGATTAATAATGGGCATTTCCAGCATGGAAGAATATTCCAGCGCTATCCGCATCACTTGCGAATTATAAACCGGATCACCATCATCACTAAAAGCAACTGCTCCGCCTTCTTTCATATCCGCCATTTCTGCTATGGATTCACCTTTACGCTCTTTAGTAACGCAGGCTATAGGGTAAACATCCACCGGTAATTTCTCCGCTTTTTTGATAATGAATTCCACCACATCACGAGTGTGTGTAGCCGGTTTGGTATTGGGCATACAGGCTACCGCGGTAAAGCCCCCAAATGCTGCCGCATCACATCCGGTTTTAATGGTTTCTTTATGCTCATAGCCGGGTTCACGCAGATGCACGTGCATATCCATCCACCCCGGTGAAACATAAGCCCCATTGAAATCGTGAGTTTCCTCTCCCTTTTTCGTCTTCAAACCGGAACCAATTTCTTTAATTAAGCCCTCCTCAATTCGGATATCAATGGTTTCTTTACCTTTATGAGTATTGCTGACTGGCTTCAGATTCTTGAGGAGCATGTGTGTAATTTTGGCATTCAGGTTCGACTGCAAATATACCGTGATTCCATGCTAAAGCACAAAATGAAAACTGAAATACACGTATAAACAAGTTGGTATCAATCGGTTTATTGCCACCCTCTTTATGATGCAGCTTAATAGAACATCAGATCAATGACTTTCAACACAATCAGAGCACTCTACCCATTCTTCGGTTGGAATGTGCTTTATGGCAGCCGGACTATTTCCCTTCTCAAAAACAGGTTTGAATACAATATTACCTTCCCTGTGTTCGGTTCCGCAATTGTGACAATTTACCTCATGGTCTGTTCGAATAGTAGTATAACCCGTAATCACCCAGCCATCATGTCCCTGATGGGCAGCAAGGCTTTCAAGTGCAGCCCGAACGGTCTGAGATTTGTTCCCCTCGTAATACTTTGATGCGAGTTTATTCAGAAGCTCTACTGTTGAATTATCGAGTGTGAAATTAAGCCGTTTCATTCCTGACCTCCTCTTTTAAATATGCTTCTTCCAAAGGATGATGGGTATGAGAGGTATTTTTACAACTTTGATGGTGACGGTAATTTAACCAATGCCCAGCTATTAAGAGAATACTTCCCACAAGCGTTGCACCGGTTTCGAAGAATTCGCCGAACCAATGATGTCCAATCAGCCAGCCAGCCAGTATCAGTATAAATCCGGAGGAAAGGAGAGTTACGATTTTTTTATCATAATGGCTCCTTCTGGAAGCATAAAAAACCGTAGGGGCAATCAGTATTACGAATAGTGGATGAAACCAGGATTCAATGGAAAGGGCGAAAGAACTCAGCGGAAGCAGGGCCAATACAACAGGGACAAAAAGACAATGTATTGCACATAAAACCGATAAACTTAGTCCCAAACGATCCCAAATCGATGAAACCGACAAATTTTTAATAGTCAAAACAGAATAATATTAGTGTGAATTAGAGTGTGTATAAATATACACACTAATTATTCACCAATGCAATCATAGTTTTGCATCAGTTCATCACCACAAAATCACCTTCGAACTCAGCTAATATCTCTCCTTCTTTTTCTATTTGAACCTGAAGTGTAATGCGGGCTTTTCCAAAACGAGTGTACATGTGCATAAAATCTGTTATGGTCTCATCTTCCGGGATAATCAGTTCGGAAGTAAAATCAGAGGTAATAGGTTTTAAATAATAAGTACTGCTTCTGCCGATTACGATCCTTGGAATGGGCTCGTAATTATCAAACAATAACCGAAGATAAGACCACCCGGTTGTAATCAACAGGCTGCTGATACTTCCGCCAAATGCCGTAGAGCGATGATTGATGTTTTTAGATAAGGGTGCCCTAAATTTCACACTATTTTCCGAAAACGTCACGGCTTCTACCCCCAATGCTTTTGTAATGGGAATGTGTTCATAGAGATATTTTTCGATCTCAGATTTAATCATAATGCAGGTAATTTTTTAAAGTCTGAAAGCCATTATTTGATTAAGTTCTTTTGCCAATATAATAATTGCTGAGAATCAGCCCACCAATATTTAACAAACAATGCCCCCTGCTTTATCACTTCATAACTCTTTATAAACCTCTATATTTGAGTTCGGTTTTTTAACTTAAATTCGTTTCATGTCCGATAACCAAATTCCGTTTTTATTCGATATCCCTACCGTTTCGCAGCTCACGGATAAAATCAAAAACCTGCTGGAACAGAATTTCGTTGACATCCTGGTGGAGGGAGAAACAAGTAATGTTAACAGAAGCCGAAACGGGCATTATTATTTCACACTGAAAGATTCTGATGCCGCCCTGCCTTGCGTGATTTGGAGAAGCACGGCTGAACGGCTTGACTTAAATCTAACCGATGGACAGCAAATTGTTGTTGGCGGCGATATTCAGGTATATGCACCACATGGCCGCTATCAAATGATTGTTAGTCTGGTCCAACAGGCTGGAATCGGGAAACTTCAGCAGGCTTTTGAAAAGCTGAAAGCCAAACTGAAAGATGAAGGATTATTCGATGACATCCATAAACAGCCGTTGCCAAAATTCCCCGAGCGAATTGGCGTGGTTACTTCTGCAACCGGAGCTGCTTTTCAGGATATTCGGTCTACACTTGAAAAACGCTGGCCATTAGCGGAAGTGAAACTATATCACGCCAGTGTTCAGGGGGTAAACGCTGCCCCTGAAATTGTTAAAGGCATAGAATATTTCACCAATCACAAAAATGTAGATGTGATCATAATTGGCCGTGGCGGCGGTTCGTTAGAAGATTTGTGGCCATTCAATGAGGAAGCCGTTGCCCGTGCTGTTTTTCATTGTGAAATTCCGCTTATCAGTGCTGTTGGCCATGAAGTTGATTTTTCTATTTCTGATTTTGCAGCCGATGCAAGGGCAGCCACTCCTACTCAGGCAGCTATACTTGCAGTCCCCGACATCAACGAAATTCGGTTTATGGTGGAGGATTTTGCTAAAAAAATTGAGGTAAATACTTCTGGTACCATTGAATTGTATAAAGACAAAGTTGCCAATATGGCCAAATCTCATGCACTAATGGCCGTCAAGCAGAAGATGGAGTCAGCCCGAACAAACATTATAACGCTCACTGAAAAATTAGAACACCGGACCAACACGCTTATCCGAAACCGGAAGGAAAATTTAACGCTGCTTCATCACGCGCTCGATAAGCAAAATCCAAATGAACCGCTTGAAAAAGGTTATGTGCGTGTTTGGCAAGATGAGCACTGGGTTCGGGAAATAGATACATTTGCTGATGATACCGACTTTGAATTGGAGTGGAAAAACGGGAAAAAAGCCATTAATCAATAGTCAAACTCTTCATAAATTCTTTATCTGGCTTCTTTATGATCAAGATTAAAATCCACCTTAAAGAATTTTTATGACACCTATTACCCTACCTGACGATTTAGTTGAACAGGATGCCATTCCCTGTTTTGATCTCATTAATTCAAATCCAACTGATCATATATTTTACTATAAAAATGATTGGCTGAAAGCGCGTGCTAATGATGGGATGGTCATCAAAAAATTAGATACCCCGGAAGATGCATATATTGAATATATGCCTGCCGAAAAATCCTGGAAACCCGTCTATGCCCCGAATTATACCCTGATCCATCATATTTATGTACCAGATGATTTTGAGGATCAGCGCTTAAAAACGGCCTTGATCCATACTTGCGAAAGCGAGAATAGTGATAAGAACGGAATTGCCATTATACTTGAAAATCAGGATTTCATTAAACAACAGCATTATTATGTAGGCCTTGGATACCTGGAGTATGCTCACCTGCCCGGATTTACTTTATTAGTGAAAAAATTCAAACCTGATGCACCAACACCGCTTTTCGTGCTTTCCCTGAACGAAAAAACTAAACCCAAAATAACGCACGGAATTACGATTACCTATGCAAACCAAAGCATTTTCATAAGCTATTATATCCACGAAATGAAAAATGCATTCAGGGAAATGGGGTTTAATGTAAAACTCAGGAAACTGGATTCTGCTCAAGAAGCGTGGGAGTCCGGCTCTCCCTATGGTACATTCGGAGTGTTTTTAGACGGACATTTCCTGACTCATAAATTATTGACCCCGGCCGAAATTGAGAATCTAGTAGGCACGCTGGAACTGGATAATTTATACCCGGAAAGCTAAACTTCTGTTAAAAGTATCATCGGCTGGTTTTAAATATCTAAGAATCCTGTTTGGGATAGCAACCTAAAATCTTAAGCTCTTCGGCTTTTTGATTTAATTCTTTCAATCCGGCAGAAACCTCAGGATCATCAATATTTCCGTGGATGTCGAGGTAAAAGGAGTATTTCCACGGTTCGTTCATCCTTGGGCGGGATTCCAGCTTGGCCATATTGATTTTATGGCGATGCAGAATATTCAGGCAATCAATTAATGAACCCTCCTCATTAGAAGTTACCATCATCAGCGAAGTTTTAGCCGGAATTTGAAGATCTACTTTTACAGGTTTTTTTGAGGCGACCACAAAGCGCGTATAATTCTCATTTTGATTGGCAATATCGTGCTCAATTACGTGTAAACCATACAAATCTGCCGCATGTGCACCAGCAATTGCCGCTTGTGTGATGTCCCCGTCTTCCAGTATTTTCTTGGCCGACATTGCCGTATCAAGATACGATTCAACTTTACAGCGGGGAACTTTAGAAAGAAATTCGGAACACTGTGCTATTGCCTGAGGATGTGAGAGTATCCGGCGTATCTTTGAAATTTCAACCGGCTCAACGGCCATGAGGCAGTGCACAACTTTCAGGATTTCTTCCCCGACAATATGCAGGTTTTCATGTCCTACAATATCATAGGTATCATTGATGGAACCTGCTGTGGTATTTTCGATTGGGAGTAGGACATAATCAACTTTTCCATCCAGTACAGCCTGCGCGGCTTGTTGAAAGGTGTCATATCCAATCGCATCCACTTTAGTAAATCGCTCGCTGAAATGTCGCGTAGCTGCAAGGTGACTATAAGCTCCATCCGTTCCCTGATATGAAACCCGTATGGTATTCCCATTTGCTTTCTCATTTTGATGATCGACCAGGGAATGGGTTTGAAAACGGACCGAGTTGGTGATGATCTCCCTAAACAAGTGTTCGGCATAATACCGGTCAAGTCCGACTTCATGCGCCAAATCCCGGATTCGGTTAAGAAGCTGCTCCTCTCTTTCAAGATCGCGTATACCCTTATCATTTTTGAGTTTTAAATCCGAAACCTCTTTCACCAACCCTTGTCTCTGAGCAAGTGCCTTAAGAATAGTGCGGTCAATATCATCCAGCTTTTTGCGGATGGAATCTAAATTGTCTGACATGTTGAATTGATAACTATTTGAGTGAGTACCGGAAAGTAGCAAAAGTGAAGGGCATTTAAAGAAGAAATTATTAAGAAACTTCAATTAACATAAAATACATAAACAAATTTTAAACTAAACAACCTGAAAGTGTCCAATTTCTGGCTTCTCATATTTACAGCCTTATTAACTACAAGAAAATAATTATGGATAACTCAAATAGATTTGTCATTATAACCGGAGCAAATTCAGGTATAGGAAAAGAAGCTGCAATAAGATTTGCTATGGAAGGGTATTCCGTAATCATGGGATGCCGGAATTTGGAGAAAAGTAAACCGGTTCAGGACGAAATCATCACTATATCAAAAAATGAAAACATTTATTTGCTTGAAGTGGATATGGCTTCATTCTCTTCTATTAAGATATTTTGTGAGAATGTTAAAACCGGTTTTCCAAAACTGGATATACTAATTCACAACGCAGCATATTTTAATCACGGTGAAAAGTATATGTTAAGTGAAGATAACATTGAAATCACGTTTGCAACCAATGTGGCAGGGCCTTTCCTTATGACTCATCTGCTTCTGGAACACCTCCAAAAATCGGATGATGCCCGAATTCTTAACGCTTCAAGTAATATTATCCGGCATTTTTTCTCTCCCAAATCAGCCTTGGATTTTGAGAACCTGCGGGGTGTAACAAGTTCCAAATATAAACACAGTGTTTACACCAATTACCGGAATTCAAAAATGGCTTTCCTGATGCTCACTTTCCGCATGGCAGAAGAATTTAAAGAATTGGGTATTAAGGTGAATTCATTGCAAATAAACGGGGCTAAAATGTCGAAGGATACACTCAAGAAATTCAAACCCATATGGCGTTTGATTGCATCTATCCAAAACCTGCTTTTCCCGGCACCTTCTTTTATGGCCTCCCACTATTTTGATATTACAACTTCAGATAAATTCAAAGATGTATCCGGCCAACAAATCAATCATAAACTGGAAGCCATGGAAGCCGGTCCAGAAAATACATCTACCAAAGATGCCTGGGGGGATAAATTTTATCCCAATTACGCCTCCAAAAAAGATGTAACGGACAAGGTTTGGAATTTATGCAGAGAGTGGACGGGTGATTTTCTTGTTTATAATTGAAGAAGTAGAGTTTACTTTACATTCAATAATATATTTATTTAAGAACACTTTTGACTGTACTTTGAACTCATTTTGTGGAATTACTACAGATATTTACTTTAACAGCAACATCTTTTTGTTAACTATATTTTCACCGGCTTTCAGCTGGTAAAAATACACTCCCGAAGCCAATCCTTGGGCATTGAAATTTACGGAGTGATTACCAGCTGTGATTCGCTCATTTAGTAAGTCAGTCACTTTTTGCCCGAGAATATTATAAACAGAAAGCTGAATATAGGTTGCAGCCGGTATTTTGAAACTGATGGTAGTTGAAGGGTTAAACGGGTTGGGATAATTCTGGTTCAACTCAAATATCTCAGGCAAATTCCCAAAATTCTCATTGGATACCACAGGACCGTTCATTTCATTTGGATAGATTTTAATCTGTTCCAGGACAGTATTCACCGTTAGGATTTCTTTCAGCCCGTCATTGTTAACATCCATTGCAATTATTTGACTAACTCCGGCCTGTGAACTATCAATGGTTGCTTTCTTGGTAAACTCGCCTGAACCATTATTCTCATACCACCAAATATTTCCTTCGAAAAGGATCGTATTATACCCATTGTTGGTCACATCGGTAATAGTAATAATATCCTGATCGTCATCATTATCGATATCGGCTACAAAAATATCGTTAAATGCCGTACGACTTGAATCTATTATAACCGGCGTCCAAACCGCATCAGCGGTATCTGCTTTTACTAAGATTCCAAGCTTATTTAGAGGATCGGTAAAAAAACCTCTCAAATTTGCACTAAATAAAAATCCAATATTCTGTTGCTCATCCAGCGTTATATTATTGATTGCATTAATTTGTGCATTCCTTGGTAGCTGGAATTCCAACTGATGATAGGTATTGGAATCAGATGAAATGCTGTAGAAAAAAACTTTATTGATTACTATGGTTGAACACATTGGGTCGCATTCTGATTCAGTAGTAGAGGCCGCCATTATTATTTCATCCCGGCCATCTTTGTCAATATCAGCTGTTTCGTTTAAGTGATACTTAAACTCTAAGTCGTGCTGCTGAAAATTTCCATCCTCTAAATTTTCGGACCATATTTGGTTATTTTCAAATTGCCCAATAATAAAATCAGCATCTTCATCCCCATCAAAATCACCTAAGGAAAACTGACTAGCTCTTTGATCTGATTTAAAAATAGTATCGGCTCCAGAGAAATGACCCATACCATAATTGGTGAATTTTAATAGTATAGACTCACCAAAATATTTGTATGTGCCATCCAATAATTCAGAATTTTGAATACCCGAAAACTTTGATACTAAAATATCTTCTTGCCCTGAATTATCAATATCTATCGTTTTTATTTGTGAATTAATGAGATTATATATTGGTGAGCTCTGCCCATCTATTACATGAGATTCATCAAACTGGAAATCACCATTATTTTTAAACCATGTTAAGGCTTTCTTGTTGTTTCCGGAACTAAATAATAAATCTTTATAACCATCCATATCTACATCATATCCGGCTACATGCATAGGAGAACTCAAATTTGAGGTTCCTATTTCATTCTTTTCAATATCATTCACCCCTCTGATTTTAAACCAAATAGTTTCATCAGCTTGAGAGGAGCCAGCAATTAAATCTTCAATCCCATCCCCGTCCAGATCTTCAACCACTAATTTATCATATTGATTTAAGGTTTCAGCAAACAAAGCCGCCTCCGAAAAATTTCCATCAGCCAAATTTTTATACCAATACAATTCACTTTTTTCGCTAAAACCTGTAACTGAAGCAGCTACTATATCTTTCAAGCCATCTTGATCTACATCCAGCATAACCGCTGATGAAAAACCTGAACCAACGGTACCCAAGTGTATGGCTTCTTCAAAAGTGGTTCCATCCAAATTTTCATGTAGAACTAAAGTACCCTCTTTAAATGCGTCAAAAGAACGCTCAATCTCCGAATAAATCAAAATATCTTTAAATCCATTACCAAGTATATCTTCCGTAAAAAAACCGGCATTCACCAATTTGTCCCCAGTTGATATATCACCAATTGAAATGGCTTTTCTGGTTCCCACTCCGTTTTCACTTCCAAATAAAATTTGTACATACGCATACCTATCGTCCCAATCTAAAAAGTCAGAAAATCCGTCATTATTTAAGTCATCAGTTATTAAAGTATTATAAAAATAGATTTCACCTTTTAAATTCTTATTAACTAATTCATTTCCCTCAATTTTATATTCGTACAATTCCCAATCATATATTGAAAATACTGAGTTTAGACTGTCTTTATGTTTTTTCGCTATTGCTGTTGACCAAAAAATATTTGACAAATTTGTAGAAACTATTTGATCAAAATTACCTGAACTATCATTCAAACCCACATCAAGATTATTGTAATAAGTCCAACTTACATCAATGTATCCGTCATTATTTGCGTCACCAACATCCATAGATGTGATTTCAGACTTTGGACGATCATATTCTAAATCAAAGATTGATTTTACTTTACCAAAACTCCCGTCCCCGTTATTTTTTATCCAATTAATTTTATAGGGTGAAGCCGTTACGACATCCAATACTCCATCCCCATCCATATCCGCCATTTTAATTTCAAAGATATTGGTACTTACATTATTTCCAATTGTAAGAGGTGAGCCAAAACCTGAAGGCTGGGCAGATACCAGACCCTTTGTGCCAAATATTATCGAAATTAGCGTGACTAAAAACAGGTTGTATTTGTTACTTAAAAGAGAGGATCTTTTGAGATTTGGCATGAATATCACCGCATGTTTAGCCCAAAATAGTTAAACAATTAAGGACTGTTTTTTTTTTACTTTAGGGATAATAATACTTCAGCCAGACTGGCGCAAATAATAATACTATATTTCAATCTTCGTTTCTTTCATCCTCATCCAGCCAGCCAAACCTTCGCTGCAACGATTTAATAGTGATGGAATGCCGTTCCGTCCCTTTCGTGCCCAATAAAAAACCGATTGGTTTCAGGCTTTCAATATTTTCACACATAATTTTGAAGAGCCCCAGGTACGGCATGATGATCAGCATTCCGGGCAGCCCCCATATCATCCCAGCTCCAATTAGCGAAAAGATGATTACCAGCGGATTAATTTCCACATAGGAACCGGTAATATTTGGGGTTAGGATATTGTTTTCGACAAACTGAACAATGAAGAATTGAATCAATACTGCAAAAGCCAGTGCGGGACTTTGAGTACCTAACACAAATAGCAATACAACTCCATATCCCAAAATGGTACCCAGATATGGAATAAGGTTGAAGAGTGCAGCTATAATTCCAAAAAGTAATGCATACTCCAGTCCGATCAGGTAAAAACCCAACGAGTTTATACCTATCAGTATGACACATACAATAACGAGTCCTTTCAGATATTTTGGAACTACTTCCGAAGCCTGATCAATAATTTTCTGTGCGTTTTCCTCCTGTTCATTGTGAATAAGCATAGAAATGAAATCCCTGAATTTATCGCGGTAAAAAAGGATCAGGAAAGTATAAACAGGCAATAAACCTAAACTCAGTATGGTGTTTGTGGTTGCGGTAAATAGCTGTGACAGGTATTCGCCGGTTTCGCCAATATCTCGCAAAATGGAATCAATGTTAATTGCCTGAATACCTGTAAATGCAGCAATACTTTCGAGAATATTTTCAAAGTTTACCTCAAACTGTTCCTTTATTTTTGGAAAGTCTTGTGTGAAATTTGACGAAAGTGTACCAATCAAAATTACAACTCCGGTTATTATGGCGATAAAACCCAAAACCACAATCAGGTTAGTGAGAATGCGGGGTATTTTGTGCTTTTCGAGCCAGTCGGCATAAGGGAATAACAGGTAAGCCAACATCACACTTAGAAATAATGGTATTAGCAGATGCTTGGTTAAAATAAGTGCAGCCACAAGCAGGAATGCAAAAGCAAGCCTGATGGTACTGCGAAGTAAAAGTGGATATTCATTCATAATTTTTATTTATGGGTAAGAATACGACAAGTGAATGAATTTTTCTTAATTATTCATAGTTGAAGAATTACTCTTTTGTTCCAATACGTAGGGCGGATAGCCTTGTCCGCCCGTGGTGGCTATCGGCATCCAGGCTTTATTAACCCCCGGCCGGACATATCTGTCCAACCTACGGATTAATTAAATAGGTGATGCAATATCGTATCCGGATGTTTGCCGTCCAGCGGAATGCGGCCTGTGAGTTGCCAGTGATTACCCTCTAAATAATTTCCTTTCTCTTTATTTTTGATAGATGTATAGTCAAAAGCCAGATATTGAAGGTCTATTCCCAATCCAATAGCATGGTAGGAAAGTTCTTCTTCAGATTTCGAGGCATCTTGTCGGCCCCAGCGTAATGCTACAGTATTCAACAATTTCAATTCTACACCGGAGTGCCACCATAACTGTTCCACTAAATTTATTTCAGTTCTTTGGTAACTCTGAATATCATAATATCTATAGCTATCCCACGAATGCACCAGGGCTTTGAAAGGATTCATAGGATCGTAATGATATCTGCCCTCAAAAAATCGCTCTTCGGTACGTACCATTAATTTTGATACGTTTTGTAGTAATAAAATATCCACTAAAGGCTGACCAAAAATTTTGTAACCGGAAAGTAGCCTGACTCCTCCACCAGCTCTTAAAGTGGTTGGTATCGGATCTTTTATGTCGCTATCATAGTAGTTAGCTGAACTCCCGAAGTCGTTCAAGGCTAAACCTAGATGAGGATAAATTGTGGCATCCTGAAAGCCTATCTCAGGAAAATGATATTGGGCTCCTACATCAATAGACCAATTATCACTTGCATCAATCCATTGATGGCTAAAATCTGAAGCACTTCCTTCACCACCATACATATAATTTATTGCACCACCCAGGCTTAAACCATTATTAAAATCATGGGAATAGATACCTTTAACAAATATGTCTTTACTATTAAACTTGAAATGTGGAGAATAATTAATATATCCGGTTGTTATCTGGTCACCGGTTTCAAGATACTGAATAGATAGACCTAAGGAGGATTTCCCAAACCGATAATTTGTATGAACACCTCGTTGTTTAATACCAATTTTCAATGGCTGGTAATAGGTATCCCAACCAGTTGAAAATTGCAAATTTCCCGACAGCCCAATTCCAGCGGGATTAATATGTGGATCAGCATAGTTTCCATCCAGTGAAACTACCGCATTTCCCAGGGCTAGACTTTTCATATTGAATGTACCATGTGTAAGAGGAAAACCGGAAATTGCAATTTGCGCAAATATTGTCCCATGAATACTTAGAATTACCATCGAAAGAGAAAAGAATACTTTCATAACGAACGAATTCAGAGATTAAAATTATTTTGATCTTTTTATAAACTGATTAAAAATTCCTTTTTGGGTGTTATTTGCTAAGGGAAAGCGAAAAATGATTTGAAAGTGTTTTCCACCTTCAAAACTGTAAAGGTCTGCATCATAGCCGTTCACATAAAATGAGTGAACATATTGAAATTGTAAAAAGTAAAAATCTAAACCTATCCCATACGCTATTTTATCCAGGAAATCTTCAAACATGGCCGCATTTTCTATTCCAAGACGAAATGATAGTGTGCCCAATAGCTTCATTTCTACCCCCACCTGTTTCCAGATTTGCTGCCATGCTTTTGAGGTATCCATTCTGCCGGTATTATAATTGTGTTGATACATCGGATCCCATGAATCTGTCAACGCTTTTCCAGGGGGCATCGGGCGCCGATAATAATTACCCTCTCCATCCTGCTTCAGTTCTGTCCTCGACATAATCTTTGAAAGCCCGCCCATTACATTGAACTCCATCAGCGGTTGGTTAAACATGGTTTCTTTCGTTTGAATTTTAACCGCCGAACCTATTCTTGCTGTCATTGGAAGTGGATTTTTATAATTACTTCTATAAAAATGAATTCCCTTTCCATAATCATTTAGTGATAGGCCAACACTGGGTTCAATCAGTAGCTTATCATTTTCAAAGACCTCTCTTTTATAAAGCAGTCCAAAGTTGAAAGATGTTTTTTTAACATCCTCTTTTTTATACTCATGCTGATCAACATATAACACATCTTCCAATTTGCCATGATTAACCCCCACACCTAAGCTCAGTCCATTCACAAATGAATAAGCAAAACTACTATTGAACATAATGTCTTCGGCAGCGGGCCTGTGTATATATGGTGGGTTACGATATCCCATAAGATGAATTTCACCTGTGTTGATATTCCGAAAGGAAACTGCAAAAGCATACCTACCTATTTTACCCGTTATTTCTTGGTACAATAGATTTCCATCCAGTCCAAACGCTTTATTTCTGCGGGTTATCTCAAGGGTATTATCTATGCCAATTCCGGCAGGATTTATATGGTAATCCGCCAAATCTCCTGTAACTGCAACCGTGCTGTTGGCAAGTGAAATAGTGGAAATATCGGCACTTATGGTAGATAAGGGATAGGCGCTGTTAAAGAGCTGCGCAAACACCAAATTATTAACACCCAGAAATACAAAGAGAAGGGCAATCAAAATTTTCATATCAACAGTGGTTACAGAATAGAATCACCAAATAGTGTAAGTATCAGCTTTAGTAATTCAGTTATTATTTAGAGTTCTGTACCTGTTTAACGATATGAATGATTTTGTTGGATTGGTTGTGTAAAATCTACTGCATTTTTAGTAAATCAACAAACTAATTACATGTGTAGGGCGGACAGCCTTGTCCGCCCGTGGTGGCTTTCGGTAACCGGGCTTTATTAACCCCGGTCGGACATATCTGTCCAACCTACGTTTGGTTATCAAGTAGATTCTTATATTCAGTGGTGGGGTTTCGTTTTTTCCAGAAACTGGTATCCAGTTCAAGGCGTTTAAAGAAACTGGTGATCTTATTTACAGGATCTTTTTCGATGTTAAACACTAGAAGTGAATTTGGTCGATCTGAAAAATAACTTTTAACCGAAGCATGATGCTCTTCCCATTCCCCTCTCCAGCAGTTTGCAAGCTCTTCTTTACTTTCGTGAACATTGTCGCCACAAGTACAGGAACGGTAGGCTATCTTATTGTTATTGGTGTTTAGTTTGAGGCGGCTTTCAATCCAGTTATCAACATTACGGGTGTTCAAAATAAATTTACTTCCCGTGTATTGCTTGTCCAGTTTTTTAAAATATTTAAAGGCGTAGATGGGAGGTTTTTGCTCTACATCTTCATCAATTTCCCTCAGGTACTTTCGAAAAATTGAATATCTCCATTTTAACTTTGGTAGGCGCCAAAGATTTACTTTCTCAAGGTCTGTGTAAAGATCATAATCATCGGTGTAGCTTAATAATGGCTCATCGTTAATCCGCGCTAATTCCATCCCAACAGCAATTTTTCCTTTTTCCCAATGTGCAGCTTTATAACCGCATTTTTCAAATAAATATGCCAGGGAACTTGTGCCACACCTATTAAATCCAATTTGGAAAATACTATATGGTGCTTTTTTTCTTCTTCGGAATATCATCACGCCTAAGTTATTCGAATGAACTGTATATCATTCTGTATTATTATTTTGAAAAGATATATAAGGTATATCCAGCGTTTCCCGGACTGATTTATCCAAAGGAATTGATTCCGGGAAAAAGAGCGATAACCCTAAAGCAGTATTAATTGCCCTAATCTAAATTTTGTGGGAATGTAAAAAATTCAGACCGGATTTTATAGGTGATAATAAAATGCTATCGAAATTTAGCTACCCTTTTGATTTAGTTTTTAATAGCCGTATAGATTTTTCGTTCGTCTTTAAGTAGTAATTGGTTTACTTATTTAATTGATAAAGTATTCCCGATGTTAATAATAACGTAAGGCGGACAGCCTTGTCCGCCCGGAGTGGATATCAGCAACCAGGCTTTATTAAACTCGGTCGGACATATCTGTCCATCCTACGGGTTAATCAAAAAAAGAAATTCAAAATACTATCAGGGCGTTTGCCATCGAGAGGAATACGGCCTGAAAACTGCCAAAAATATTGTTTCCTTTCAAATGGATAGCCTCGCTTATAATTAACTCTCGCATAATCAAACCGCAGATAATATAAATCAATCCCGAAACCGATAGCATTGTAAGAACTTGATTCAACAAGCATTTCTGGCATTTCCTCTCCTATCCTAAAATAAAAAGTTTCCAAAACTGAGAATTCTATTCCGGAATGTTTCCAAATCTGGTCTCCGGGAGAAACCTGTATATACTCCATGCCATTAAACCACTCATAACTACCCCAAGTTTTATAAAGCGCCTTCACCGGACCATAACCTTCAACAGTCGAATCTGACTTGATTTCATATCCTGACATATATTTTGAAAGTGCCCCATAATACTTCACTTCATACAAATCTAATCCTTTTAGTTGCTTTTCCGATTTTAAGCTGATCCCCAATCCACCTCTCATTATCATAGGAAGCGGATCTCCCTCAACACTCTTTATGTATTTAATTTTATTCCCAAAATCAGTAAGGGATAATCCTGCGCTGAAAGTAATTGAAAAATAATCAGAAGTATAAACAGTATTTTCATAGCGGGTTCCAACATCTACCGATATTGCCTCACCAGCAAATATACCCTGACTATTTATACTTTGGCCTCCCCCTAAATTAGAGTGTATATAGTTTAAACCGCCACCCACCGAAAAACCGTTCTCAAAATGATATGCAGCTGAAAAATTTACATAGACCTCATACGAACGAAACTCATCTATTACTTCAGGACTGTCGGGTGCTGTTATATAATTTGTGCCCAGATCATAATTAACCAATGAATAGGAAATAGCTAACTTGCGAAATTGATGCCCACCAATAATTGAATTTATTCTCATATCATAAAAATCACTATATGGAACAAAGGTATGAAAACTCAGCCTTGCCGTTGCATCCCCATAAAAAATTCCCGCAGGATTTAAATGAAAAACCCAGGTATCTCCTTTTCCAGCTACATTTCCACTACCTAATGAAAGGGACTGCACACTGTTATTGACCGTAATAAATGGCACTGCTGTTGTACCGGGCTGGGCATTCACTGAAAGTGTAAAGCCTAAGCTAAATAAGATTATCAAGTAAAATCTCATCACATAGCATGTTTATTTGTTCCCGTAGGGTGGATAGCTTTATCCGCCCGTGGCGGCTTTCGGCAACCAGGCTTTATTAACCCCGGTCGGTCATATCTGTCCAACCTACGGCTGTTTCCTATCGCAACCTTTGTTTGTGATATTTTGAAAAATTAATGCTACTTATCCGTCAGCGAAGCCACACCGGGCAGTTCCTTGCCTTCCAGATATTCCAGGCTGGCACCGCCGCCGGTGGAAACATGTGAAACCTGATTCATCAGTCCTGATTTTTTGATGGCAGAAGCTGAATCTCCCCCGCCAATAATAGTTGTAGCTCCAAATTTGGTTGCTTCAGCAAGGGCTTCGGCTACCGTAAAAGTTCCATCGGCATAATTTTCCATTTCAAAAACTCCCATCGGTCCATTCCATAGCACGGTTTTGGCAGATTTGATTTGGTTTCCAAATGCAATGGATGATTGTGGGCCAATGTCCAATGCCATCCAGCCGTCTTCGATGCCTTCTTCATCTACCACTTTATGCTCGGCATCATTTTTGAATTCTTTGGCTACCACCGAATCCATGGGAAGCATAAACCGGATTCCTTTGGCTTCGGCTTTTTCAAGCAGTTCTTTGGCTAAATCCACTTTGTCCTCTTCTACCAGGGAATTCCCAATTGGCCAGCCTTTGGCTTTGTAGAACGTGTAGGTCATTCCGCCACCAATGATGATGGT
>JBBDLQ010000080.1:25905-31840 GCA_040878765.1 Balneolaceae bacterium
AACCGAACATTTTCCAACACCACAATATCCCCGAATTCCGCTTTGGCAATAACTGAATCGGCTTTCTCACCAATACAATCCTCGGCAAAATAAACATTGGTATCTACCAAAGTTGCAAGATGATCGGCAGTGGGCTTCAATGAAAATTCTGCATCATATTCCCCTGCCGGGCGACCTAAATGGCTGGTCAGGATCAGTAATCCGCCATTATCAATAACGTGATTTATAGAGGGCAGTGCCTGCACAATGCGGTTATCGTCCGTGATCTTACCGTCTTTGATAGGCACGTTAAAATCCACGCGCATCAGCACTTTTTTACCTTTTACTTCGATGTCATTAAGAGTGAGTTTAGCCATTTTTATCTGGAATTTGATTCAAATTGAGAAATGTTCCACAAAGGTACAATCTTTGGGGTTGGAAGTGAAGTGTAAGAAAGCTGTATGTGGATTTTGTTAAGAGATGAACAGGAATATTATAAATCCTGCCAAATATATAATACCGCATTTAATAAATCTTGTATCCTTTTAAAAGATAAAAATGTAAATTCCCTTACAATAGCACCTTAAGGAGGTACATATGAAAAAACTTATACCATTTTTCATTTTCTTTTGTTTGTTAAGCTCTTCTCTATTTGCACAGATAAAATTAGTTAGTTCAAGTCCGGCAAACGGGGATTTCGCTGTGGAACAGGACTCTATTGTCCTGGAATTTAATCTGCCTGTTTACATTGATACCGAGTATCCGGAAGCCAGCGGTTTTTACTTTTTTATTGAACCTGAACACGGTGTTTATCTCGATAGTGTAACGGTAAGTGAAAATAATACCAAGGTGACTTTTCACGGCCAATTAGCGGATGATACCGACTATATTGCCATATTGGAGAAAGTAATTGGAATGAATGGGGAAAGCCTGGAGTCTCCGCATATTATTCAATTTACTACAGCCGATCAGGCAGGTGAATTTACTGTTTCAGGGAAACTTACAACTGCGGAATTAGATAAACTCAAATCTACCTCTGATAGTTATAATGGCGTAGTGGTGGTTCTGTCACCGGCTCCTTTCGATTTGGATTTAAATTATGATGATGATTATGAATATGAGGAAGATTATAGCGAAGAAGAAGAATTCATTCCTCTTTTTGCAACTACAGTTGATACCTTAACCGGGGAGTATGAAATTTCAGGTGTGCGGGAAGGCACCTACTACCCTGTAGGTATTAACATCTTCCAGATTCAGGATCAAGAAATTTATTACGATTTCTTCTTCCCCGACATTTATTACTATGATGCTAACGGAGATCTGATTCCAGACAGCATTTTGGTTAATACAGAAACAACCACGGATAATATGATGGCTGATATTGATCTCATTCTTTTTGATCTGTCCCCCATCACCTTTTCAGAAGCAAAAATATTGGCTGAAAATCTTATGTCCGGTGAGGTAAATGATCCGATCATAATGGGTGGAGCCACCAGTTATTTTATGATGGATTATTATTATGAGGAAACTTTTAAACGGAATGAATCAGGAGCTTTTTCGACTTCCCTTTTAAGAAATCCAGCGATTAAAATTCGCATTCCGGATAAATTCACTCAATCACAGCTCAAGGCAAAATCGGATGAACCGGATATCATAGATATTTTTAGTGAACCTTCCGGCTATCACTTGCTTTGGGAAGTTTTTGTTTATGATGAGGAAGTAGATTCAGTTCTATATTTGATGGTAACTCCATTCGGTTCTGAAGTCTTACATTCCATTGGAATAGAAGAAGCTCCCGAAGGAGTAACTTTTTCTGATATAAAGCCTCTACCCGAAACCTATATTGACAGTGACGCTGCTGCTGAAATCGCAGAAGCTGAAGGCGGCATGAATTTCAGGAATAATTTCAGCGGAATGACTGAAAATAGTTATGGTTACTGGGATATGTACCTTCAGATCTTACATGAATTCTGGACATATACTCCTGACCCAACCCCAAATGCTCCGGTATTCTGGAAAGCGGAATATTATGGGTCTAAATATGATTATAACTCCGACGAATACGTTGAAGACTATTTTACCATTTTCATTGATGTATCCACGGGTGAAGTCTTATATAAAGAAACTTCACTTTCAGAAGCCATCACTTTTCCACAGGCTGTTGAAATGGCCCAAACATTCTTGGAAGACTTCGAAAACGATCCCGTAATAATGGGTGGTGAAACCGAATACCGCCACGAACCACCATATATTATGTATAAGGGTGTAAAGCCTGTTCCTCCCCCTCTAAATAATTCTTTCATGAGTAATCAAACAGTGGAAGATCATAACAGGTACGGCTATCAATCCACACCAAATGGTTATCAGTCGGAATGGAATATTTATGCTTACGATGCCGTCAGGGATTCTGCTTTAGGAGTGATGGTAACTGCAGACACGGTTGAATTTTTAGGTTATTTTGGGCAGGATGAGGCTCAGTTACCTGAAGGCGTAGGTTTCGGCAGTTTAAAACCACTTCCCGAAACTTATATAGATAGCGAAACTGCCGTAAATATCATGGAAGCACAGGGCGGTGAGCAATTCAGAAATCGCTTTACGCATTCCGATCAACAAATGTATGGAAGCTGGGACCTGTGGGTGATGGCCATGCATTATTACTGGGAATATGAACCAAACCCAACCGAGGATGCTCCGGTAATGTGGGTTGGACAATACTATGGATCAGCTTATGGATTTGAAACAGATGAATACATTGAAGATTCCCTGTTTGTTTTCCTGGATATTGAAACCGGAGATGTACTCCATATGGTAGTTTCCAATGAAGAAAAACCTGACGTTCCAGATCAGATTCAGCTGCTTCAGAATTATCCAAATCCATTCAACCCATCTACTAATATACCATTTGAGTTGAACCAGGCATCCAGGGTAGAATTGAGCATCTATAATATGCTGGGCCAAAAAGTATCAACATTGGCTAATGATGCATATCCGGCAGGAAGCCATACTTTAACCTGGAATGCCTCCGGTTTTGCCAGCGGTGTATACTTCTATCGGCTTGAAGCAGGCGGCGTAGTTCAAACCCGAAAACTTATGCTGTTGAAATAAGTAAACTCATAATCTTATTCTATTTAATCTAAAGGGCGCAGAAATTGCGCCCTTTCTATTTTAAGTAGTGTTTTTCTCCCTGCTTTTCATCCATAATTTGGATATTTTCACTCCCGCTAAAATTAACCCAATCAACTTATTTCATGCGAACCGTTTACCTGGATCATGCAGCCACAACACCTTTAGACGAACGTGTACTTGAGGCAATGCTTCCTTACATGAAAGAAAATTATGGTAATGCAAACTCCCCCCATCACCTTGGTCAAAAAGCTAAAGTGGTGGTTGAGGATTCGCGGGAAAAAGTTGCGTCACTAATCGGGGCTGAACCATCTGAAATTATCTTCACCAGCGGCGGAACCGAAAGTGATAATGCCGTTATTAAAGGAGTGTTAGCTGTTTCGGGTGATAAGAAAGAAGTTATTACTTCAGAACTTGAACATCATGCGGTATTGCATACCGTGGAAATGGCAAAAATGCAGGGAATTAAACCCGTATTCGTCAATGCAAAAGATTGCGGAACCATAACTGCAAATGCTGTAGAAGATGCCATCACTGAAAACACGGCATTGGTTACCCTCATGCACGTTAATAATGAAATTGGCACCATAAATCCGCTTAAGGAAATTTCGGATGTATGTAAAAAACATGAGATTCTCTTTCATTCCGATACCGTGCAAAGCCTGGGAAAAATTCCTGTAAATGTAAAAGATTTGGGAGTCGATTTTTTAAGCGGAAGTGCACATAAAATTTATGGCCCAAAAGGTACAGGAATCATGTTTGTAAAAAATGGATCGCGCTGGATTCCATGGATGCAGGGAGGTTCACAGGAACGCCGACGCCGGGGAGGTACTTTGAACGTGCCGGGCATTGTTGGCTTCACCAAAGCACTTGAATTGGCTGTAGCTGAAATGAAGGATCATCAAAAACATTTCAGAAACCTGCGAATGCTTTTATTGGAACAACTGCAAGAAAAATGTGAATTCAGTTTTGCTGTAAATGGCCCAAAAGATAACGGGGTTCCTCATATCATAAATTTATCCTTCAGCGATGATCAAGCCAAATTCATTGATGGTGAAATGTTGCTTTTAAACCTTGATATCGAAGGAATTTGTGTTTCAAATGGCTCAGCTTGTACATCCGGTGCGGTGGAACCGTCTCATGTTTTAAATGGCATTGGACTGGAAGAAGGATTGGCAAAATCCAGTATTCGGATCAGTTTTGGAAAACAAAATACTGAAGAGGATGTACGTTATTTTGTAGAGAAATTGAATGTAGTACTTAAAAGAATGTTTAAGGTAGTATAATGAAAAATATTTGTGTGTATTGTGGGTCTCAAGATAGTTCAAATCCCAGTTTCCCTGATTTAGCCCGACAAATAGGGCAGGAAATATCAAACCGTAATTGGGGTATTGTTTACGGCGGCGGAAAAATCGGAATGATGGGGCAGGTTGCTGATTCCGCTCTAAAGAAAAACGGTCAGGTTATTGGGGTGATACCTACCCAACTTAAGAAGGCCGAAGTTGCCCATACCGGCCTCACCGATTTACACGAAACCCAGGATATGCATACCCGGAAAGCTTTAATGGAATCGCTCTCAGATGCATTCCTTGTACTGCCCGGCGGCTTTGGTACCCTCGATGAATTTTTCGAAATCCTTACCTGGCGGCAGCTCGGGATTCATAATAAACCTATCTTACTGTTGAACTCGGAAGGTTATTTTGACGGACTGATACAATTCACTAATAATGCGATCGAACAAGGGTTTATTCATAAAAAAAGTCTCTCACTTTTCCAGGTTTGCGAGGATACTGAATCCTGTATGAGTCAACTGGAACGATTTTTTGAACTGGATTGATTTAATTGCCACTACATCACGATAACACCAAAGTGATATTTTATGGCTGAATTTTCAAAACCTCATCCACTTCCACCCTGCCCCGTCACTCCCAACTGTGTGAGAACCTCTCTGGTTTTTGATGCCGGCATGGAGAAAGTGCATGAAGTATTAACCCATATTTTTGAACGGGAAGCTCACCGCTTTGAAGTTATTGACCCAAAGCGAATTGAACTGCATGCAGTTTACCGGATCCCTCTTTTTGGATTTAAAGATGATGTTGATGTTATTCTGGAAGAAGCTGACAATGAAACGATTCTATTTATCAGAAGTGCAAGCCGGGTTGGGAAATTTGATCTTGGTGTAAATAAACGAAGGGTAAAACGGATATTGAGAAAAGTTACAAACAGTATTTAGTGAGGAATCTAAGTAGGTTGGACAGATTTGTCCGACCCTGGCTTTTGGGGTAACACTAACACCCCTGGTAAAAGGGCGATTAGGAATATCTGCGAAACCAAGATTAAGAATTAATTCTTCGGTATATTCTCATCAACCAAAAAAATAAGCAGCAGGAATAATGTACAACGGTTTATTACACGCACATTCGGGTCTTCGATGGATTGTATTGGTATTAATAGTTTGGGCCTTGGTTAAAGCCATTTCTGGCTGGACGGGCCAAAAAGAGTATCAAAAATCAGACCGGCTTTCAGCACTTTTGGCGCTTATCTTCACCCATATTCAATTGTTGATCGGATTGGTGCTTTTCTTCATTAGTCCAAGGGTTTCATTTGAATCGGGTATGATGGGAAATTCTGTACTGCGCTTTTTCACTGTAGAGCATACTCTTATGATGATCATTGCCATTGCATTAATCACTTTTGGATTCAGCTCCGCCAAGCGAATAGAGGAAGCGGTCTCAAAACACAAAAGAATTGCCGTTACTTATGGAATTGGACTGCTGATTATGCTTGCTTCCATCCCATGGCCTTTCCGAGAATTGGGAGCCGGTTGGTTTTA
>JBBDLQ010000081.1:0-4916 GCA_040878765.1 Balneolaceae bacterium
CCAAATTCTTTAAAAGCATAATCGATTCGGCGGTAATATTCAGCCATCAGTTCATTATAAACGGTATTTGGGGTAGGATCTCTCTGATCCCAAAACTCTCGAAATTTCTTTTCCTTTTCCCGATCACTGCCACTATTAATACGTTTAATTTCGTTTTCAGAAACAATGTATTTGAGCATTTTTATGGAAATATCCAGGTTGTAGAGGCTCGCGGGCATATCCGGCCAATAGGATTTGAAAAAGGTTCTTGCTACAGGTGATTTATCACCATTTTTCACCAGCGAAAGTAAATATGGGGCATTTTCAAATCTGCTTGCCGGGATATGGACGACGGCATAAGTATAGGGGTGATCGTTTTGTGATAAAATAAGTGACGGTTCATTTTCAGAACCAAGTTTAATAGTAGAATTGGTGAAAATATCTTCATTTGAAATTCCGGCTGAATAGATCTCATCTCCGGCGGTTGTATCTTTTCTGGAAGTTCTTGCCCTGTTAATTTCGATACTGTATTCGGCAGAGTCTTCAAAATCCGGTATGCGGATCAGGGCATAAAAATCTTTTCCAAAAAGAACATTCTTTTCCATGTTTATAAGGCGAAGTACCTGATTATCACCCATCTTGTTAACTTCATTAACCAAATATACTTCCCCGGTTTTTTTAGTTGTTAAATCAGGAACACTCACATTTCTGCGTTGGGTATTTCGCTCATTTCGCTCCTGCATCATGGTGAGCTGCAAAATAAAATTATAATCGCCCGGGGCAAGTTGGGTGGCAAGGGTGCCAGAAGCAAAAAATTTATCGGATTGGGTTTCCTCGAAAGAGGTAGTAAAGAGCGTATCGGACCATGAATCCCTGGAAACAGAATTAGCTGATGGTTCCTCTCGGCGTTTCAACTTTCCTTTAAAAATTTCAGTATTGAGCCGGATAGTTGCAAAAAATTCCGCACCCTCGGGAGCATCCAGATTGTTGTTTAGCGGGATCTTTTTATATGGTATGAAATCATTATTAAACCGAAATATGAAAGCCAAGGTCGGTTTCCCATTATCACCCGGTAAGATGATTTCATCAATAAAAATGGTTGGAACCTGAGATCTTCTTACGAGGTCCGGGTAGGTAACCCGCTGGGCGATGATAGATGTTGAAAATCCCAAAAAGAGGAAAAATGCAATTAAATACTTGCTCATATAGATCATTTTTTTAAAGAATTGTTTGAATATCGGGGTTTACACATTAAATATAATCCCTATTTTCAACGCAGATTTAGAATCAACATTATACAAACTAAAATTATACCGAATATGAGCAGCAAAGCCGGAAGCGCTACCAAAAACTGGTTACATAAAATTATTGAGGAATTTGGTGAAATTGAAGGAGAAATAAAACTCGGCGGCGGACAGAAACGCATCGATAAAGAACATGGCAAAGGTAAGCTAACCGCCAGGGAACGAATTGAACAACTCACCGATAAAGACTCCCGCTTTTACGAACTTGGATTATGGGCCGGATATGAAATGTATGAAGAGCAAGGTGGCTGTCCCAGCGGGGGTGTGATTACCGGCATCGGGGAAGTGAGTGGTCGAAAATGTATGATCGTAGCCAACGATGCCACAGTTAAAGCCGGTGCGTGGTTTCCTATTACGGCCAAGAAAAATCTGAGAGCTCAGGAAATTGCCATCGAAAATCATATTCCGCTTATTTACCTGGTGGATTCAGCCGGGGTTTTTCTGCCAATGCAGGATCAGATTTTCCCCGATAAAGACCATTTTGGACGTATGTTCAGGAATAATGCCGTTATTTCAGCCAAAGGAATTCCCCAGATTGCAGCCATCATGGGAAGTTGTGTAGCCGGTGGGGCTTATTTGCCCATCATGAGTGATGAAGCATTAATTGTAGATGGAACCGGTAGTGTATTTTTGGCTGGAAGTTATCTTGTGAAAGCAGCTATTGGGGAAGATGTGGACAATGAAACACTGGGTGGAGCTACTACTCATACCGAAATTTCCGGGGTTACGGATTATAAAATGGAAGATGACGAGGAGTGCCTTTCAGCTATCCGTGATTTGGTGGATAAACTGGGCCCTTTTGACACAGCCGGGTTCAACCGGAAAGAATCAAAAGAGCCAAAACGACCGGCCAGTGATGTGTTTGAAATTTTACCCGAATCGCGTACAGGTCCCTACGATATGAATGAGCTGTTAGCTTGTATAGTAGATGAAGACAGTTTCACGGAATTCAAAAAAGGATATGGGCAAACACTGATTACCGGTTATGCCCGGATTGATGGCTGGAGTGTTGGTATTGTAGCCAATCAGCGAACCGTTAACCGAACCAAGCAGGGGGAGATGCAAATTGGCGGAGTTATTTATTCCGACAGTGCCGATAAAGCCGCGCGTTTCATCATGAACTGCAATCAAAAGAAAATTCCGCTCATATTTTTCCAGGATGTAACCGGATTTATGATTGGTAAAAGGAGTGAGCATGGCGGCATCATAAAAGACGGGGCAAAAATGGTAAACGCCATGAGCAATAGCACGGTCCCAAAGATCACCATAGTGATAGGTAACAGTTATGGGGCAGGTAATTATGCCATGTGTGGCCGGGCTTATGATCCGCGGTTCATGTATGCATGGCCCACGGCCAAAATTGCGGTAATGAGCGGTGCCTCAGCCTCTAAAACCCTGATGCAGATTCAGGTAGCCTCTTTAAAGAAAAAAGGCAAAGAGGTAAGTGAGAAAGATCAGGAAAAGATCATGAAAAAAATGAGTGACAAATATGACAAGCAAACCGATGTGCGGTATGCTGCATCCCGGCTTTGGGTCGACGGTATTATACATCCGCTGGAAACACGGGCTCGAATTTCAAAAGCCATAGACTGTGCAAATTTGAATCCCAAAATTGAAGAATTCAAAACAGGGGTTATTCAAACATAACTTCAGGTATCAAAATAAAAACAATAAGGGCGCATTGCGATGCGCCTTTACTGTTTGTACTATGCTTTCAAAAAAATACCCGATATAATTGAATTACGATCTTCACAAACAACGCAATTTGGTCTTTTTGGGAGTGGAAGCCAGCTTCACTCTGATTGATTTCCTGCTCTTCTTTTCCAGTTTTTTATTGGGATTTGTGTTCGCAATGTTCTTTTTGATCTTTGCCATAGCCGTTTTGCAAAAAATATTTTCCCGCTATGAATTTGAGTTTGATACCGATGATTATACCATCACAAAATACTACCGCTTTTTTAGTTATTTCAGGTTCCGCATGCAAACCATAGGATTTGGGGAAGTCAATGAAATCCTGCTTTCTAATTATGAAAGCGGAAAAGCACTCTTCAGCAAAGGGATGGATAATAAAGACTGGTTTACGCTGGATATTATGACTAAAAATGGGTTTATGAGGTTAGTTAAATCGGACGAGGAGGAAGTCGATGAACTCTACGATATACATCAAGGGCTGGAAGAGAAACTGGATCTCTATTTTAAATTCAGGATTGAGTTTTTGGAAGGGGAAAGGTTTTAGGGGTTAGGTTTTAGAAATGAGGTTTTAGGTTGATTTTATAAACAGGTGTTTCTTTTTAGCGTACTGAGAGATAAGTTTCCCCATCATGATTACACACACCCAAGTCATCGTTTTAAAGGTTATTGATTACGGAGAATCGAGTAAGATTCTGACGGTGCTTTCAGCCGAGCATGGCAAAATTGCGTTGATTGCCAAGGGCGCAAAAAAACCAAAGAATAAACTGTCTGGCATTTTGGAAATTGGCGCGGTGCTTGATGTGGTATATTATTATAAGCAATCGCGGGGAGTGCAAACTCTTACGGAAGCTTCAATTTATTATGCCACAAACAATTTTAGAAAAGATTTTGAACGAGCCGCAATTTTATATGCTACACTCGAGTTACTCAGCCAGTTAGTGCACGAAAATGAAGTAAATAAGCCTGTTTTCAGTTTTGCGCTGAATTTCATCAAATGGCTGGGAGATTCGGAAGAAAGCTATCCGGCTGTTTTTGCTTATGTGCAATTACGATTGGCTGAAATTGGAGGAATTGGATTGGTGAGTGGTTTTCATAAGATCCCTGAAAATGCCTATTTAAACGTTACAAGCGGCAATATATCGGAACAAGCTGAGGATGATATGTCTTATAAACTAACCTCAGCCCAAACACGTTTTTTAATTTTATCCTTGTCTGGCAAAAGCAAAGAAATATTTAATGTGGGATTAGAGAATGGAGAACTCCGGCAACTTGTTCATCATTTAGATGTATATTTTAAATATCATATTGAAGGATATCAGGAACGACGATCTGATTCTATTTTTGAAAAGATGTTACAGGTAAATTAATTATGAAAATAAAACGAAAGGATCTAATACTCACGGGTATTTTGTTGATCATGATTGGGATTACGGCGGGAACGCTTATTGCCCTTTATACCATCAATGAAGAATTAGCCCCGCTTTCTGAAGTCAGAACCACAGAAATTAATCGAAGCAAAGAGCCTTTTATAAGTGATGAGGAATTGGAGGGAGCCGATGCCCGGTTTTTGTTTAAAAAGATCGCTGAAGAAGTCACCCCAACAGTGGTGTACATAGAAGCTATCGTTCCGCTAGGTAATTCTATGCCCGAAGATGAAAATCATCAATTTGAAGAGGAGGATACGGAAAGCGACGAAAGTTTCTGGGATAAATTAATGCCCCGGCGTGCCCGAACGGTAGGTTCCGGGGTTTTGATAACATCAGATGGTTATATCCTCACCAATAATCATGTAATAGAGGGAGCCGTAGAAAAAGGGCTTCGGGTAGTTTTGAATGATAAAAGAGAATACCCTGCAAAAGTAGTGGGGGTAGACCCAAGTACCGATCTTGCCGTAATTAAAATTAATGGAAATGATCTGCCTAAAGTCACAATAGGAGATTC
>JBBDLQ010000082.1:0-4890 GCA_040878765.1 Balneolaceae bacterium
CTTATTCGAAAATAGCTCATAGCCGCAAATTTCGCATGCCCTCTCCGGAGAGGGATAGGTTCTTGGCGTTAGTTGGATACCCAAACCTGGTTTAAAACTATCCAGAGCCCCATACCTGTGTCCCTTCATAGGGACAGACGATGAGCGGCCGTTCCCGCGAATAAACCGGGGAGGGGAGTGATTGCAAGCATTCTGCTTTTTCAGACCAAATCAATATTCAATAATGAATCCTGAAAACTGATTCTTATATTCGCATTCAACTAAATTCAGAGTTCATGAGCTTATCAAAAACTACAATCGGCCCTTTTGAATTATATACTATTGAAACCGGAGATTTTAGCCTGGATGGCGGAGCCATGTTTGGCGTGGTGCCCAAAACGCTATGGTCGCGGCAGCTTCCGGCAGATGATAAAAACCGTATTCCCATGACCATGCGCTGCCTGCTCATCAAATCAAATAACACCGGGAAATTATACCTGGTAGATAACGGGGCAGGCACTAAATTCAATGAAAAGATGGAGAATATTTACCAGTTAGATTATAGCGATAAAAACCTGGAAAAATCGTTTAAGCATCATGGGTTTGAATTTGATGAGGTAACCGATGTGATCTTTACCCATCTTCATTTCGACCATTGCGGTGGCACTACTTTTTATAATGAGGAAGGCGAGCTGGCCCATGCTTTTTCCAATGCCGCCTATCATGTGGTGGACAAACACTGGGAAAATGCCACCCATCCCAATGCAAGAGAAAAAGCCAGTTTTCTGCCCGAAAATATCGGCCCGATCAAAAAATCTGACCAATTGAATTTGGTAAATGAAAATCATGAATATGAGCCGGGGCTAACCAATATCATTGTAAATGGACACACCATTGGACAGCAACTCCCAAAGATTGAAGGAGATGGTAAAACCCTGGTTTTTGTGGCCGACCTCCTTCCCACTCACGTTCATCTTCCCCTGCCATGGGTGATGGGTTATGATATGTATCCCGTGCAAACGTTAAGCGAAAAAGATACTTTTTTGAAGGAAGCCGTTGAAAAGGAATGGAATTTATACCTGGAGCATGACGCCCATCAGGAAATCATTCGCATTCAGCAGGAAGATGGCCGGTTTTCAATAACCGAAAATTTCACCTTAAATGAGTTATAAACGGCAATATTCAGCCAGATTCTTGGTTTTCATCATAGCCTCTTCTTTCTTATTGTAATACATGGAAAATCCACAAACACATACTTCAAGTGAACAGGTGCATCAGCATCTTGAATCCGCTTTTAAATCCTCCGTTTCCAAAAAGAAACGCACGATTTGGCTCCGGGCAGCTTTCATTCTGTTTGCCGGCTTAACCGCGCTGATCATCTCCGAGCATGTGTTGTACCTGTCTGTGCCGGTTAAAACTGTCTTGTCTTTTTTATTGGTGATTGCCGCCGGATTTTCACTTTGGAAGGGATTCAAAGGCACTAGCCCTGAACAGTTTAAAGAGTTCTACCGGGAATTCAGCCGGAACAGCAACCTTCCCGAACTCAAAGACACCCTTGATCTTGAAAATACCGGTCAGGGTAATCGCGCACTTATTGACGCGGCTATACTGCAAAATCTGGGTAAAATAGATGCTGAACGGCTATCTGATAAACTATCAGCATATATCAAAAACTCCGAAAGCAATTCTACTTATAAAAAATTCCTGCAGTTTGGGATTGCTTCTCTGTTAATATTTGGGGTCACGGCATTCAACTTCAATACTGCAACACAACGCACGCTGTCATTTTGGGAAACCTTTGAAAAACCAAATCCCTATACCTACGAAATCGTACCCGGCGATACTACCATTGAACAAGGTACTCCGTTTCAGGTTGAAATTACTTTTAAGGGCGATCGAACACCTGATGAGGTAAGCCTGAAAGTTAAAACCTCGGTTGAAGAAGATTTCAGGACACGGGTTATGGAGTTTTCAGGAAATACCTATACTTCCATTCCTCAGGATCAGAACGATCATTTGCAATATTATGTGCAGATGGATGGCTATAAAAGTGACCTTTATAATGCCAGGGTACAGCTTCGTCCGCGTTTCAATAATCTGCAGGCTACGGTGGTGCCGCCCGCTTACACGCAGTTAGATTCCACCACTATCACATATCCCATTTCCCAAATTCGTGCTTATGAGGGCTCAGAAATTAAGCTTTCCGGTGAACTCAATAAAACCATAGCATTTTTGCAGCTTTCAACTTCAAGGGAATTTCTTGACCTGTTTGTGAACGCTGATAGTACTTTTAGTTATGAAATTCCGGTAAATGAACCGGATACGCTGAGGTTTTATATTGAGGATGAAAACGGACTCACAAACCGGAATCCATTTCAAATAATCGTTTCTCCTCAAAAAGATGAATACCCTTTAGTGGAATTAATTGAGCCGGAGCAATCGTTTCGGGAAGTGAATCCACAGGAAATTGATATCCTTTATCGCGCTACCGATGATTTCGGCCTGACTTCAGCCGCTTTGAATTATGAACTCAAACGCGCCTATGTTGAAAATCCCATCACCGGTTCCCGCAAACTGGAGCAGCCATCTAACCGGAGCCTTCAGCCCCATCAGTGGGATTTGACCGAGCTAAATCTTAAACCTCAGGATGAACTCACCTTCTGGATCACCGTTCAGGATAATGACGGATATAATGGGTTCAAGTCTTCCAATTCACAAAAATTAACGCTTACCGTCCCCTCCCTCGTAGATTATTTTGACGAGGTGGATAAAAAAGAAAATGAAGTTGAAACGGACCTGAATGAGATTTCCGAGTCATTAAGGCAAACTCAGGAACAGTATGAGCGGTTCAAAGAAAAGATGAAGGACAATCCTGAAAATCCCGGTTATGAAGAAAAAAGGGAATTGGAGCAGGTTCAAAAACAGCAGGAAGAAATTCAGAAAAAAGTTGAAGAGTTAAACAAGAAGTTTGAACAGCTAAAGCAGGAATTGAATAAAGACGATATGCTTTCGGAGGAAACACAGAAGGCCTATGAGGAACTGAAAAAGCTGATGGAAGAAATTGATGATCCTGCCTTTCGGGAAGCACTGAAGAAAATGCAGGAGCAATTGGGACAAATGAATCCGGAGCAGCTTCGAAAGGCCATGGAAGAGATGGAATTCAATGAGGAACTTTATAAGGAACGGCTGGAGCGGACCATCGAACTATTTAAGCAATTAAAGCTGAATTCTGATCTGGATAAACTGGCGAAATCGTTCGAGGATATGGCCAGAAAAGAAAAAGAGCAGGCGGCAAGAGAAAATGAGCCTGGGGATAAAAACCGGAATGAGCAACTGGAAAAATCGCTGGATGAAAATAAGAAACTCAAAGACCAGGTAGATTCACTGTCCGAAAATACTTCCCCAAAAAATGAAAAAGCCGTGTCCGAATATCAGCAGAAAACCAGTGAGGAACTTGAAAAGCTGATGGAAGAACTTAAAGAGGAAATGGAAAAAAGAGAGAATGGAAGCAGCTCATCAGAGAATGAAGAAGGCAAATCTGAAAAAAATAACGGGGAGCAAAAAGCCGGTGACCAAAATCAGCAAAATCAGCAACAGAATAGCCGTCAGCAGCGATATCAGGAACTCGCAGAAAGCACCAAAAGCTTGATGGAGGGAATGAATCAGAAGCAAATGAACATCAATATTGCAGGCCTGCAGTATGTGTTATATTCTTTGTTGAATTTATCACTTGAGCAGGAAGACCTGACTACCCTGGCATCAGCTACAGAAAACCGGAGTCAGGCTTATGTTGGCTTTGCCCGCAATCAGCGAAATGTGGAAAGTATTTTTAATGCGATTTCGGATTCCCTTTATCAGCTTTCCGCTGAAATTCCACAGTTTTCAAATCAGATCAACAAGAAGAAGCTGGAGGTTGAGAAGCGGCTAAAAAGTTCGCTTGAGCAAATGTCGGAGCGGAACAGGGGTGAGGCCTCGGTAGCATCACGGCAGGCATTGGGAGGTATTAATGACATTTCTTTTATGATCGCTAATTTGCTGGAGCAGCTTCAAAATTCCAATAATGGAGGCGGCGGTGGCGGCGAAATGAGTATGGAGCAAATGATGGAGCAGCTGCAGCAATCGGGTAAACAACAGCAGCAGCTTAACCAACAGCTTCAGGATATGATCAATGATATGCAGGGAGAACGGCTTTCACAGGATCAGATGGAGCGGCTCAATCAAATTGCCAAACAGCAAAACCAAATTCGAAAACAGCTTCAGGAGCTGCAGCGTAACGGTGAAATGAGCGGCGATAAAATCGGCAGTGAGCTGGAGCGTATGATCGAGGACATGGAGGATACCATCAATGATTTACGGGGTGGTGCGGCGGATCCCATTATGATAGAACGGCAACAAAATATTCTTTCGCGAATGCTTGAGGCCGAAAAAGCTTTGCAGGAACGGGATGAGGAAGATAAAAGAGAAGGCCGCGAGGCAGATGATTTTGATCAATCCCGTCCGCCGGAACTTACCCTGGAGGAGCTGGAAAAACAGATTCGGAATCGACTTAATGATCCGAATTTCACTAAATATTCCCCCGATTATCAACGGCTGATCGAAAATTATTTTGAACTGCTGAAACTGCTTCAGGATCAGGAAATTCAGTAGGGGTAATTTTTTAACCGCCTTGAATAAGCCCTTACCTGTTGTGAGCCTAAAAGTAATTGCACCGGCCTTCAGGCCGGTGATTAGAATCGAATAACAGAAAGCTTTGCCCCGATGATTTTATGGCGTGAAAGTGATTCAAAGCTTTGGCAATACAACTTTTAAACCTGCAAAATCCAACCCTCGGTACACACATCAGCTCACAAACCAACTAAGGCTCGGGTTTATCATTTTACGATTCCTTTTCCACCGGCCTGAAGGCCGGAG
>JBBDLQ010000083.1:0-31248 GCA_040878765.1 Balneolaceae bacterium
GCATTTTTTTAAAAATAGCCTCAATTGAGGCTATTTTTATTTTATATGAATGGTTTTAAATATTATCATCGTGCATTCGTTTACGCTCCAAATCAATTTAACTTTATGACAGCACGTATTTTCTTTTCGATTGCGGCAGCAACATTATTTATCCTGTCAAGCACAAATGCTTTAGCCCAAGATACGCTTAGCATAGATTTTGAGACCTTTCTGAATAAAGCATTGGACAAGTCTGGTCAGATTAATTATGAGCAACAAAATGTTGATTTAGCTGAAAATCAAATAGAACTGGCTAAGGCACAACGTTATCTTCCTAACCTGAGATTAGACACTCAGCATGGATTAGTACCGGGTGTTAAAAGTGATGACCCAGATCGGCCAAGGGATGAATATTACCTTGATCCGAATTTGAGAAACGATTGGGAAGATTGGGCTATATATACCAGATTTCAGCTTTCTGTTGCACAGCCTGTTTTTACCTGGGGGGCAATCAATAAGGCGGTAGAAGCCGCCCGACATGGAGCAGAAGCCGCCCAACACAGTTTTAATGCCAAACGAGCTGATTTAGAGCTCAGGCTTTTCGATTTATACTTTAGCTATGTACTTGCTATGGAAATTGAACGGTTATTGGAAGAAGCACAAGACAAGGTAAATCAAATAGAACGTCAGATTAATGAAATGCGGGAAGACCCCGATTCTGATCTTGATGATTCTGAGGTTTTCAAATTTGAAATATTTAAATCAGAGTTTGAAATTCAGAAAGTCGAGGTATTTGAAAATATGGCTTTTGTAAGGGAAACATGGAATTATGTACTTCGAAATGAAAGAAATACAATTTTTGAACCGGATGTCAGATTTTTAGATCCTGTAGCTTCAAATATTGAAGAGGTAGATTTTTATCAGCATGCAGCATTCGATAACAGGCCAGAGCTAAAAGCTCTCAAAGCCGGTGAAGAAGCAACTCAAACTTATATCACTTCACTTAAAAAGAGAAATCTGCCTGGGCTTTACCTTGCCGGGTATGTTAATTATGCTAATACACCAAACCGGCCCCGACAGTCAAATCCATTTATTCAAAATTCAACTAACCTGTTTAATGGTGGATTTGGATTTACTATTCGCCAAAACCTGAATTTCTTTTCCATGAAAGCCAATATTGAGCGAAGTAAAATTGAGCTCAAGAAGGTTTCTTACGCACAAGATGCAGCCAAAGATGGAATTTTATTGGAAGTGAATAATAATTACCGAATGGCATCTTTAGCTGAGGTCAAGATTAAACAGACGGATGAAGCCCTGGTTACTTCAAAAAAATGGTTACGGCAGGAACAGTTAGATTATGATTTCGGAATGGGAGATACCAGAGATCTTATTGATGCTATGAAAAAAGAACTGGAGCTAAAACTACAGTTAAAACAGCGCATATTTGAGTATAATTCTTCTTTGGCAAAATTGAATAAATCGGCAGGTATTCCGTTAACCACACTGATAACAAATTAATTAAGGCTATGAATATATTTAAAATTGGGTTTTTTTTATTGGTTGGTATATTTATTTCAGGTTTTGTTTATGGACAACAAACAGAGCAGGGTATTCGGGATCTCATGGATAACAGAGATGAACAAATTAAAGAATTGATGGGGCCGGAAGGAACCGAGTACACTGAGAACCAAAGAGGCCAACTAAAAGAAATTATAAATGGGATAATTGATTTTGAGGCAATGGCTAAAGAAGCATTGGCAGAAACCTTCGATACTATCTCTGCAGAGAAAAGAACCGAGTTTGTAGATCTCTTTTCAACCATTGTTCGTGATCAATCCTTAAATAAACTGGATATTTATCGGGCTAAAGTAACCTATAATACTATTGAAGTGGAAGGGAAAAACGCCAGGGTTGAAACACTTGCAGAATTAGATAATATTCGAACTCCGGTTAATTATGAAATGACATTTAAAAATGATGAGTGGGTAATTGTAGATATGGAAATCGATGATGTTTCTACCGCCTCCTCTTATAATCGTCAGTTTCAGCGCATCATCCGGCAAAAAGGCTTTGAATCGCTTATGAACAGTCTGAGAAAACGGGCTGAGCGTGCATAGGATATATGTTAACCTGCCCGTCCACTAATTTCTGATTGCGGAATATTTTTTCAAACCCACGTAATTATAATAGTATATTAGTTTTAAATCGATAATAGATTTAGAATTTGGCTAATTTTAAAAAGGTTTCAGCTGTTCTATACAAAAAAAGAAATTAAAGGTTAGACAGGTATTCAGCGGAATGAAAATTACCTATATCTCAGATCAGTTTTTACCTACCTCAAGTGCAGATACCGAGCAATTTGTCAACATGATTTCAGCTCTTAGTAAGCAGTCAAAAATTGAACTGATATCTGCAAATTATAAATTTAGGAAGGCTACAACTTTACAGGATCTTAAGGATTACTATCTAATTGACGGAGATTTTAAATTGGATTTTGTACATCTTTTATTCCCAAATATCAGGGGACTGGAAAAGATACTTATCGCCATAAAATCTGCGTTCAAAATTAAAGATGATGATCATAAAGATGAGGTAGTTTATACCCGCAATATTCCGGTTATTATTTCAACCTTATTGTTTACAAATTTACCGGTTTTATATGAGACTTTTCGTCCCTGGCCTCAGCGAAATATACAAGCGAGATGGTTTTTTAGGAAAATGGCTAATCATCCCCGATTTTTAGGAATCGTATTGCATTCTGAATTTGCAAAAAAATCTTTTCTGGAAAATGGATTTAGTGAAAAACAGTTAATCGTTGAACACAATGCGTTCAGGAATGAATTTTTTAGTGATATTGAGTTCAATAAAAGCGAACTACGAAAAACATTAAAGCTTCCAGCTGAACAAATACTTGTTACCTATACTGGGAGGGTAAACAGGCAGAAAGGATTGGATTATATGTTAGAACTCGCCAGATTATTTCCTGAAGTTACGTTTTTGATAATGGGTTCAGAAGGTCAGGGATATATTGAGGAAAAAGCTAAAACCATAACAAATGTTGTGATTAAACCCTGGCAAGATAAAGCATCAACAGCCAGGTATATCTTAGCCTCCGATATACTTTATATTCCTACCTCACTAGTTGCGCGGGAAAAAGCAATGAATACAGTGCTGCCAATAAAAACCTTTTTGTACAAAGCAAGTGGCAAAGCAATATTAGCTCCCGATATTGCAGATATTCGGGAAGTTTTAACACATAAAAAGACGGCCTTTCTTGTTGAACCTGATAATAAAGAAGCTGCTGAGGTAGCTCTTAGGGAATTGTTAAACAATGCCAGGCTAAGAGATGAATTGGGTGAGGCAGCAAAAGATGAAATGGAGTTTTTAACTTGGGAAAAAAGAGCCAAACGGGTATTGGCTTTTATTGAGAAAAGGAAGTTAAGGGTGGGTAAATTTTAATCATTTTGACCCAAGTGATAGAATAAAAATTTTTAATAATAACTTAATGGCAGGAAAGGTTAGCGGAGTAAAGTGCCTACTGAAAATTATACTTTGTTGGCGAAATAGCGTATTTTCGGCACCGCAAAAAATGCACAATAGTAAATTTTTAAAGTTCTGATAATGAACATTCTATTCTATGCATCTACATTTGGGGCAGATTTATGGAGTTTTGCACAGTTTTTGGATAACAAACCAAATGTTACGGCAAAAGTACTGTTAACAAATCCAGATGAATACCTGCAGGAAGGTATAACAAAGTTATTTCCTTTAAATGCGGAGCTCATGAAAAAATCTTTGAAGAATTATTTCTTCAAGCCCGGAAGTTTTAAGCCTGATGTTACCATTATGGACAATAAAGTGCCATTAAGAGCGCCATCCCCATACGGTTTTATGCTGTGGCATGGCTTTGGGTGGAAGGGGCCCAACGACGTAAGTGAATTTAGTTGGCTGCATCGTTCCATACAATCTGCATGGGGAAGTGCTAAAGTTCCTAATGATAATTTCAGATGGCAATGTTTTGGCCCCTGGGATTTCAAGCACCGAACGGAAATCAGCGGATTTCATCCCGATAACTGCCGCATACTGGGATCCGCTTCTCATGATATTCTCCGGAAGCCACTTCCCAAAGAAAAAATGCAGCCCTTTTATCCTTTTGATGTGGTTAATAAAAAAACGGTTTTGATAGCTCCAACCTGGCATTATGGAGAAGTTTTGGCTCACTGGGGCAGTGATAAAGATCTGTTTGAAAAGCTGTTTACAAAGTTGGATGATTACAATGCCAATGTAATACTCAGGTTGCATGATTCATTTCGGTATGATAGTACTTACACAGAATTTTTAGAAGAGCTGGTTCAAAATCATCCCAATACCTTATTGAAATTCAAGGATAAAAATCCGGATAATCTGTTGGATATGATGGTGTCGGATGTGCTGATCACTAATTACAGCAGTATAGCCAATTTATATTATGCCACTGGTCGCCCAACCATTCACATCTATCCGGTTAAAAGCGATGATGAAGATTTCCTTTGGAGAAAACACTCACCATTTGGAATGCGTAAAACAACCGTGAATTCCGTGAAATATATTTGGAAGTTATCCCCGGAAGAACATGGAGGATTGATGGCGATGGATTTTAAAATGTTATTACAGCAAGTAGAAAAAGCTTTGGAAAAACCGGACTGCTGTGTTGATAAATCAAAAGCATTTCTGGATAAATACATGCTTGGGGCAGACGGAAAAAATCGTGAACGAATATGGAATGCTATCAAAGAATTGGTAGACGGGTAACCAAATCAGCTTCTTCCCATATTACAAATCTCAAAAGTCTATAGACTTTATCAGGATTTTGCCCGGTTAAACAAGAGTTTTATAGTTTCTTTTTCGGAGGCATAAAGTGCATAAAGCCCTAAACCTGCGGTAGATGCTATTCCTAATACCAATATTATTAAAGTGGATTCAAGAGGGATATAGTTAAGCAGAAAATGAATACTTGCACCAACTAATAGCAGAAGCGGGAAAAACCAAATTCCCGAAAATATTCTCGCGACGAACTCGAAAAAGCTTAGCTCCAGCAGCCTTCCTCCATAATAAAATAATATGGAAACGACCACAGGGTAGCCTATCAACCAGGAAATACAGACTCCAATTAAACTAAATTGAGCTCCAATAAAGAAGGCAATGGGCATAATGAAGGCATTACTGAGGGAGTAATAAAAATTGAGTCGTGATTCGCCCTGAGCATTAAGTAATTGGGGAATAATAGGAGATACTGTCCTTAAGATAGCAACAAATGCCAGAATCTGAATTAGTGGTACAGCATCTATCCATTCTTCATAACCTCCAATTAACAGCAGATCTTCAATAAAGATTGTGATAACAACCAATATCAGGCTGTTAATTTGCAAACTTGCTTTGGTGATGGTGAAAAAATACTTTCTAAGGCGTTCAACCTGATTTTGAAGTCTTGCGAAAGTAGGGTAAGCAACTTCATTAAAATTGGAAGTAATGGTTTTCACGGTATCAGCAACAATTCGGTAAGCAAGGGTATAAATACCTACCGCCTCAGCTCCAAACATTCGTCCAACGATCAGATAATCTGCATTGGAATATAAGTTATATAGCAGGCGTGAGCCAGTGGCATATAACCCGAATTGCACATGCGACTTAATTTCAGGCCAATTAAATTGAAACTGTGGCCAAAATGTGGAATAAAATTGAGTTAAAATTAACTGCCCAACACGATTTGCAATTTCACCGCCGATAATAGCCCAGGCTCCAAAATTATAATAAGCCAAAATCACCATTATAATTGTTGAAAGAATCAGTGAGACATTATCGATAATGGTTAATTCTTTAAATTTCAGACCTCTCTTTAGAATATTCCTCGGCACAAAATAGAGGGTGAATAATATAATTATTATGCCATGGGCACGTATCAGGTTGGTAATCAACGGCTGATCATAAAATACTGCAATAAAGGGCGCAGAAATATAAATCAGAAAATATAAAACCCCACTAATAAGTGAAGAAAGCCAGAATAAGCTATTTAGTTCTCTCTTTGTAATTTCCAAAGCCTGAACGATGGAAATTCCCAATCCTAATTCAGTAACAGCTTGTAAAACGGCAAATACGGCCAACACAATACTAGCAATACCAAAGGCCTCCGGGGAGATAAGCTTAAGTACAACAAACAACCCTATCGTATTAATTATTTTACTAAAGGTGTTTCCGGCACTTGAATACAGAAAAGATTTTATAACTCTGGTTGAGAAATTATCAGACATATATCAATGGCCGTTAAATACTGAAATTTTGAGGTGTCTTTGCGCCATTAATTTATAGGATTATGCAGCCAATTAAGTACATTCTTTTCATCTTCCCCTTTTATGAGAATTCTATATGCTACTTCAGCACTAAGTAAACTCATTAGTGTCCAGCCTTGATAGCCACCCATTTGATTTAATTTCCAGCAGGTTTTTAAACCAAGATTCCGAATATATCCATCCTCAGCCAGTTTACTGTCAAAGATCATGTTTTTGTGAATAATGTGTAAGTCCGGGTGATTTCTGATCCAGGAATGTTCGGTTTCAGCATTATAGTTTTGTTTAAATCCTGAAAGAATTGTTTTTATGATCAGTTTCAGGTTTTTTTTGAAGGGATGTTCAATAATTTCCGGCCTGATTTCCATATCTGCAAACGACTTCCCTTCCAAACCGGGATAAGCTGCCATTTTAGGAAAATATTTTTGAAGTGCATGTAACCGTGCTTTTTTATCCCCAGCAATTTCATGGGGTGAAGTTGCTGCAAAACGGTAAGCCTCAATTGTTGCCCCGGGAGAAAAAGAAAAGACTTCATCCGCTAGTATAGAATCTACAATTCCTGTGTAATGTAATCCTCTGTGATGAATATCTAACATTAACATTTTAAACCACGGTTCTCCTTCAAACTGTTCAATTTCATTTATAAAAAGTTCTTCCGTTACTTTAGACCAGTGAGCTTCATTTGGGATTAGAAGTTTTCGAATGGTTGGACTGGAATACGTACGATTCCAAACAGTTTTGTGGGGTGAATTTGAATCTAATTTATCGGTTTTAACAGCCAGCCCAAGTAATATATCCATTAGATAGCCATTAAAACTAATGGTTTTGTCCTGCGGTATTCCATTTTTAAGATCAAGTAAATAATATTGATGAATGTTGACCAAACCACCACTTCGATTAACCCAACGTTTTACATTTATTTTTGTATTGATTTGTTCCAGGTTGTTAACTTTAAGAGGAAGTTTTAGGTCATCAGCCATTTTTTTAACAGGTACATAATCTTTTTGTTGAATGAGAATATGGCGAAGTAGTTCCGGCGGTTTACCCTGTGCAAATAACTCTCCTAAAAGATGCCGGGAATCCAACCCACCGGTTAAAGGAAGTTGAGTGGGGAGATCTTTTAGTTTAGGATGGTTGATGACACCTTGGATCGCAGTTCTGCACAAATTTGCTAATTCTTCCGAGCATTCATCCAAATTCAAACTATGATCGGGTTCTTGTTTAAATTTAAAGGAAGCAATTTGGTGAAAGGTATTTTCGGAGATCTTGTAAATTTTACCAGGTAAAATGCGTTTAATTTCATTCACCAATGTACGCTCACCTCCGGTATGCAAAAGGCGGATTTGCTCATAAAGTGCCTGTTCATTCAATGAGGTATCAAAATTTAACTTACTGAAATATACCGGGGAAGGAGACAGGCCAAATACCTTATCATTTTGATACAAATACCAGGTCCGGTTGCAAAGCAGGTCACTTAGGAATAAAATTTCACTGCCCGAAGAATTTATAATCAGGATATTATAGAACCCATTGGTTTGTTGCAGTTCCTTAATTCCTTTTTCAAGAAATAGTTCAAGCGCAAACTCGGCATCACTTAATTCCTTCTTTGGGCGATCAATTAAAATGCCGTCCAAAAATAAAGTCCATCCATTTTTTTTGTAAGAACTCCCAAGATGGCCTATTACAAATGCTGTATATGATCCGAAACGGCATTCCTTTTTATCATAAAAGTCATGTGGAAAAAGATATATACCCGGAGCTTCAAAATTAATTTTATTCAATTGACTAGCACTTTATGATTTAGGACTCATTTTGAATTTGAAGGCCATCGATAGATTATAGTGTGTTTTATTTAAAAGATGCTAATATAAAGAAATATATGAGCTCAAATAATAATCTAATTTTGATAAAATTTGAATTGCATTACTGATAATCAATGGAAACTGAGTGTTAATCAGATGCACTTTTTTTTGCTCGATAATACCATTAGAAAAGGCTATCTTTGCGAGATATTAGCCTAACATTATTAATCAGGATTTATGTCGAAACATTATATTGAGCCGCACAAGGGTAAATTATTAGTATTAACGCCAGGAATGGGGGCAGTTGCCACAACATTTATGGCTGGAGTGGTTTCAGCACGAAAGAAATTATCTAAACCTTTTGGTTCGTTAACACAGCTTCAAACTATACGATTAGGTGCTCGTTCTGAAGAACGAAACCCGTTAATTAAAGACTTTTTAGATATTGCAGGACTTGATGATATCGTTTTTGGCGGTTGGGATGTAATTGATGATAATGCTTTTAAAGCTGCAAAAAGAGCAGATGTATTGAAGCCTCAGGATCTTGATCCGTTGAAAGATGAGCTTGAACAAATTGAGCCTATGAAAGCAGCCTTCAACCAGAAATATGTAAAACTGCTGAAAGGCGACAATGTTAAATCTGATACCAATAAATGGGACCTTGCCCAGGCATTAAGAGAAGATATTCGAAATAAGATGAAGGAAACGGGGGCAAACCGTGCGGTCATGGTTTGGTGCGGATCTACAGAGATACATTTACATCCGGCAGCCTGTCATCAATCTATTGAAGCTTTTGAAGAAGGCATGAAGAATAATGATGACGCTATTGCACCATCTCAGCTTTACGCGTATGCAGCCATCAAAGAAGGAGTGCCTTATGCTAATGGGGCTCCAAACCTTTCCGCTGATTTTCCGGCACTTGAGCAGCTCGCAGAACAAGAAAATGTACCTATTGCCGGTAAAGATTTTAAAACCGGACAAACACTTATGAAAACCATACTTGCACCGGGTTTTAAAACACGGATGCTTGGTATCAGAGGGTGGTTCTCTACAAATATTTTAGGTAACCGGGACGGTGAGGTATTAGATGATCCCGAAAGTTTTAAATCGAAAGAAGTATCCAAAACCGGTGTTTTAGATTCTATTCTCCAGCCCAAAGTTTATCCCGATTTGTATGGTGATTTATACCACAAAGTGCGAATTAATTACTATCCGCCTCGCGGGGATGCCAAAGAAGGCTGGGATAACATCGATATTTTTGGATGGATGGGGTACGATATGCAGATCAAAGTTGATTTCCTTTGCCGCGATTCAATTTTAGCGGCACCTATTGTACTTGATTTAGCTTTATTTATGGATTTCGCAAAACGTGCTGGTAAATCCGGAATACAAGAATGGTTGTCGTTCTACTTCAAGAGCCCACAGGTTAAAGCGGGACATATTCCGGAGCATGATATATTTATTCAGCATTTCAGACTTAAAAATACATTACGGGTACTTGGAGGCGAAGCACCTGTCACACACCTTTCTGAAAATTTTGAAGAAGAAGCAGTAAGCTGATTTAATGCCTGAAAAAAATTACGAGTATAAAGGATTAATACTGGCTGCTGGTTATGGTTCACGGTTAGCTGGTGTCAGCCCTGTCACATCTTTTAAGCCACTTACCCCTGTAAGCGGAAAACCCTTAATATTCCGCACAATTGAAAGCCTGGAGTTTGCCGGTTGCACAGAAATTGTGATAGTTCTCGGCTATGGCTACGAAGTAATAAAGCAGGCAATACTTGATATCTATAAAGGGGAGACACCGCTGATATTTGTGTACAATAAGGATTATACATTAAAAAATGGCGTCTCGGTATTATCAGCTGCAGAATATCTCGGAGAACGGTTTATAATGACTATGGCGGATCATATTTTGGGTAAGTCGTTAATGAAGATCGCAAAACATACCGAACTTGAGGATGGTACGGCTGCACTGCTGGTAGATTATAAGCTGGATGAAATTTTTGATATGGACGATGCTACAAAAGTATTATCTGAAAACAATAAAATTGTATCTATTGGGAAACAGATTAGTACCTATAACTGTGTGGATACCGGCCTGTTTGTATGTAGCGATGGATTATTGAAAGAACTTCAAAAGCATTATGAAGAATTTGGGGATACCTCGATTTCCGATGGGGTACAGGACCTGGCCGAAAATGGTAAAATGTTTACCGTGGATATAGGAGATGGTATGTGGCAGGATGTAGATACTCCGGAAATGCTGGCCGAAGCTGAGAAGTTGCTTGGAGGCTAAATTCTGACGTCAATCAACCAAAGAAAGATTGAAGAATACCTCTCCGCTGCTGTTATTTTTTTGGGCTTTTCCCCGGTAGAAAAGAACTTCTCCACCTAAAAAGGGCTTAATGATTAATTTTTTTATACCGCTCAGTTCATTCAGCATAGCTACTCTTTCCTCTACTTCATTAAAATGAAAAGTATCATTGGATCCATCCTCATAATTTACAGAAATATTGACGGGGATCTTTGCTCCTAATACCTCTTTCCGGTTGTGGACCACAATATTTTCAGGGTACTTCAGGGTCAGGTTTACACCATCAAAGAAATAGGCATATCCGACGACTTCGTTGGGATGATTCTTAGGCACCATAAAATAGCCTCCCGAAAAACCGCTCTCAGTTTTTTCATTGAACTTATAACTGGTTTCAAAAAGCCGGGTGGCTAAATTTGTTTGGTAAATGTGATCCATAAATCCGATTCCCGAAACTATTACGGTATCCTGGTTGCGCGCTATGAAGCCCGAAACTTTAGAAAAAGGAATATGGGTGAGCATTCCAACTTCATCCTGATCCCCTAACTTAAAAACACCATCGCCTTGGGTAAAGCCGGGAAAGGGATCATCAAAATTAATACTGATCTCGTATTTTCCACGAAAATAAAAATGATGGTTATTATGTCCGGGTATTCCTTCAAGCCAAATGGCTCGTTCGGGATGCAGCTTCATTTTAAAAGTATCTTCACGAAGCACCAGATCATTGAGGTCATATTCTTTGGCCGTACTATAGTCTTCATCTTCCCAATTCAACAGGGAAAGTCTTCCGCTGCTTGAAGATTTCCGGAGCCCGGCAAAATAATGAACGGCATAGGTGACATAGATTTGCGCACCGTTATCCAGAATTACATGATAGGCCCATTGTTCATTATAATAAGCCCCTTTTTGTTCGTGAATCTTAAAATCGCCGGGCTTAAGATCCGTTATTTTAGAGACTGGTTTTTTTACATAATCCTGGGCTAAAAGTACATTTTGAAAATATAATAGGCAGAGAACAATGATAAATGATTGTTTCATAGAATGCTGCGTAGCTTAATTGATAAATTTGAAAAGTTAATATCTTACATGTGAAACTACGGTTATATATAATATACATTCTGTTCAGCTTTCATTATATCAAGGTTATTAAATAAAAAAAACCTTAGAACGTTTAGTAGTTATTTCGTGGCGGTTTGTTGCCCTCGTTATGATTCACTGCGTCGTAATGCTCCTGAGTATCTGGAAGGCTCAGCCACAAACTCATCTTAATATAGGCCCTGTTGCCCAATCTCCGAACACTAACAAGCTATTGGCATCATCCGGGCGGAGGTTTTTCGGTGCGGGCTCTGTTACCCCGGACTAAAGTCCGGGGCTATAAAGAGTCGTCCCTGGCGGGACTAAATTCCAAAATCGCAATTCGCTAGTCGGTCTATCGCAAATCATTCAGACCTGAATATCAGTCAACCAAACAAATCACAAATCTAAAATCGGTCGATCCACCCAAAGCGTACCCAAGGCAGAACTCAGGATTATACCATTTAGTCTACCAGCGAAATATGGAAAGAAACTTCTGCCTCGCTATTATTTCTCTGAGCCTTACCTCGATAAAACAATATTTCTCCCCCTAAAAACCTTTTGGCGAACATTTTCTTCAAGCCACTCAATTCATCCAGCATAGATATCTTTTCCTGCACATTATTAAACAAAAAGGCATCAATTGAATTATCCGAATAGGTAACCTGAATGTTACTGGGTATAGTTTTTCCCATTACGGATCTCTCTTCCAGCACTTTTATGTTTTCCGGATATTTTAGTGTCAGTGATTTCCCGTCGTAGGTATACGCATAGCCGGCTACTTCATTATTATGACCTTTTGGTACCATAAAATAACCTCCGGAAAAACCATTCTCAGTTCTCTCATTAAACTTGTAACTGGTTTCAAATAATCGGGTGCCTACATTTGTTTGGTAAGTATGATCCATAAACCCAAATCCCGAAATATTTGTGGTATCCTGATTTAATGAAATAAATCCGGAAACTTTAGAAAAGGGTATGTGGCTGAAAATACCCACTTCATCATCACTACCCAGTTTAAAAACACCATCACCCATGGTGAATCCTTTATATGGATCATTAAAATGAATACTCATGTCGTAATAAACCCCGTCTTTTTCGGTTCGCAGAAAAAAACGATGATCCTTATTGGGATCTCCCTCAAACCAAATACTTCTGTTTGGGTGAAGGGCAAGTTTGTACTCTTGTTCATTATAAACTAAATCATCATGCCCATATTCGCGGGCCATATGGTAGTCATTACCTTCCCAATTCAAAATGGAAAGACGTGCCCCGGTTGCCGAACCCCGAAAACCGGCAAAATGTGAAATTGAAAAAGTCAGGTGAAGCTCCGCATCGTTATCTAAAATAACATGGTAAGACCAATGCTCATTATAATAAGCCCCTTTTTTTTCATTAGGCTTGATGTGGGTTGCATCTAAAAAGGTTAAATTAGTATCCTCAATTTGAACATAGCTTTGTGCTAAAAGATTATTTTGTGCTAAAAATAAAATAATTATAAAGAGCAGTGGTTGTTTCATAGAATATGGAATGATGAACAGGTAATTTGTTTTAGGTGTGTAGTTAATATTTTACAAGTTTAAATCAGCTTTATATAATAAACGTTTCAAAATTCAATAATTTTAGCAGTGTTATTAAAATTAATAATTTATAAACTACCAAGACTGCTTTGATAAATAAATTTTTGATATTTGAATGAAAAAAGTTCTCACGTTCTTAAGGCCCATCCTCGAATATAATTATTCTCACCCAATTCAGGTTGTTAGTATTTGCGTTATAACGGCACTGGCTGCCGGCTATTATGCATCACATTTGGGGATAGATACCGATATAGCCAATCTGCTGCCGGAAGACAATCCCAACGTTCTTGCCCTTGAGGAACTTAATGCCACCGTTGGGGGGGAAACCGAAATGCAGGTGGTGATTAATTCACCCAGTTTTGAAGCAAATAAAGCATTTGCCGAAGTCCTGATCGAAAAATCCCTGGAATTATATTACCCTCGTTTTGATGATTATTATTTTAAGCGGGCTGAATTTCGCAGAGAAACAGAATTTACCAGGAATAACGCCCTGTACCTGGCAAGCGAATCGGAGTTGAACGAGATTACCCAATGGCTTCAGGATGAAATTGAGAACGCAAAAGAAGAAGCCAATCCATTTTATTTTGATCTGGATGATGAAGAAGAAGAGGAGGGAGATAACCGCGCTGAAAGTTTTGAAGATAGTTATGATATTCTGGTTCCCTCCGAATACCCGGTAAATGCGGACAGCACCATTATTTTGGTGAAGTTTTACCCCACCGGCTCAAAAAGTAACATCCGTTATCTCGAAGACATGTTTGCGGCTTACGATTCCTTGCTGGCTTCATTAAATCCCACTGCCTATCACCCTGAAATGGAAGTACGTTATGGCGGGCGACTTAAACGTCATCTCGAAGAATTGACTTCCATTATGCAAGACGTTATGGGGAGCTTTGCAACAGGTATAAGCAGCGTGATTTTATTGGTTATGCTCTATTTCTTTTTTAAGAAATATCTGCATTACCGAAGAGGAACAAGCGGCAGGGGCAAGTATTCGGTATGGTCACATGTACTTCGTATGCCGGTACCGGTAATGGTAATTGGGATTCCGCTGTTAATCAGCCTGATGTGGACATTTGGGATTACCTACTTTTACCTTGGAATGCTAAATACCATGACTTCCGTTCTATTTGTGATTTTATTCGGTTTAGGCATCGACTATGGCATCCACTTTTATGCAAGGTATATCGAATTGCGGTCTTTGGGATCAAGTGTGCACGAAGCCATCATGAAAACCAATGAGAAAACAGGGGAAGCCATTGTAGTTTCTGCATTCACTACGGCTGCTGCCCTATTTATTTTGATGTTCGCAGATTTCCGTGGTTTTTCTGAATTTGGTTTTATATCCGGAACCGGTATCCTGCTGGCGCTTTTTGGCATGCTTTACATACTGCCGGCCCTTCTGGTAATTTTTGATGAACGCCTCAATTGGATTTTAATAAGCGATTCCCAAAAAAAGGCTTATGATGGCACACACAGGTATCCTTTTGCCAGAACAATTGTTGCTGGGGGCCTATTGATCTCTCTCATTGTAATTGGCTTCAGCGGCAATCTTTCCTTTCAATATGATTTTGGAAAGCTGGAACCTGAATTTCCCGAATATGAAGAATTTCGTTCATTTGCCGGTCAGGTAGATGACGGCCATAAACGAAATCCCGCTTACATAGTGGCAGAAACAAATGAGCAGGTAGAGGAAATTGCCTCTGTTCTGAAAGAGCGAATGAGAACGGATACCACTTCACCCACCATTGAAAGTGTTGAGACGTTACAGGAACGATTCCCAATAAATGAACAGGAAATTGAGCAGAAGCTGACAAAAATTGCACAGATCCGGGAGCTAATTCAGGATCCTTTTTTAGTGGATCGAGAGGATGAGGAATTAGATAAACTCAGAAAAGGTGCCCAAACCACAGAAGCTGTTTCACTGGATCAAATTCCGAATTACCTGAAATCCAGGTTCATTACAAAAGACGGGGAAGTAGGGCGATTTGTAATTGTATATCCTTCGGTGGGGCTTGGAGACGGACGAAAATCCATTGAGTTTAAAAATGATGTCGGGGTGGTTACCCTAAACAGCGGGGCAGATTTCTATGCTTCCAGCACATCCATCGTTGCGGCTTCCATGCTGGATCTAATGCGAACGGAAAGTCCTTATATGGTAGGGGCGACTTTCATTTTCATTTACTTTTTCATGTTGTTTTCCTTTCGCTCATTTCGCTGGTCCATCATTTCAATGCTTCCGCTGGTGGTAGGCTTATTATGGCTTTTCGGAATTATGATGATCTTTGGATTGCAGTTTAACTTTTATAACCTGGTTGTACTTCCGGCCATATTGGGAATTGGGGAAGATAGCGGGGTACACCTTGCGCACCGCTACCGGGATGAAGGTAAAAACAGCATGTGGCAGGTTCTGTCAAGTACAGGTCAGCACATTACAATGGGCTCTATCACTACCATGCTCGGCTTTTCGGGATTACTCTTTACCAATCATCCTGGCCTTCAATCCATAGGCATTATGGCTGTGATTGGAATTGGGATGACCTTGTTAACTTCCATTACTTTTTTGCCAGCGCTCATACAGTTGCTGGAAGACAAAGACTGGATTCGGTTTTGATGGGTGTTATTTGGGAATTTGTTGGCGGGTTTAGTTTTGGGTTCTTTGGTTGGACTGAGATTCAGGTCTGAGTGATATGTGATAGATCGATTGGTGAGTTTCGATGGACGAATTATATAATATTACCCTCGTTCCCAACAACCCTGTTGGGAATGCAACCCGGGACCTCCCGGTCCATTGGTGATAGCCACAAAAAACGAACCGCCCCAACCTCCGGCAACCTACCGGGTGGATATTCCGTGTTCTATTCAGCATTTTACATCATTACGGTACTCTGACTCAAACTATTTGCTTGTTTTGAAATTTTAGCCGTTTATTAACTCATAATCCCTACGCCGGTTATTAGCCGAACCGTTATTGAATCAAACAACTACAATCAGCATAAAATGAATTACTTCAAAAACCTTATCTGTATCAGTTTAATCTCAATTATAATGTGGGGATGCAGTACACAAGATCAGGAGAAATATAGTGTGGAAGTTGTGGCATACGATTACGTTTTCCAGTTACCGGACGAACTACCCTCAGGATGGCTAACTTTTGTTTTAAATAATGAACAAGCTCATGAAATCCATGAATTGAGTTTTGCCCGGCTTCCTGAAGATATTACCTACAGAGAATATCTGGATGAATATGTTGGGGCATGGGAAATTTTATTGGAAGAATTTCAGGCTGGTGAAGTTGAACGATCCGGTATTTCAGAAAGGGTCAGTGAACTCTTGCCAGACTGGGCTGAAGGCGTAAAATATGTGAACGCCCGGGGACTGGTTTCTCCGGGAAGGATGGCCGAAAAAACCGTGTATCTGGAACCGGGATTATATGCTGTGGATTGCTGGGTTAAAACTGAGGATGGAATAATTCATATCACTGCCGGTATGACACGGCCTCTAACCATTTTAGATGAATCCGCCAATAGCCCTGAACCCTCTGTTGATAACATAATTACGCTGAAGGAACATGAAATTGATATTGATTGGAGTGCTGAAACTGGCTTTCATACTTTTGGCGTAATAATGGAATCAGACTCAGCAGGGAATCCTCTTCATAATAACATTCACCTGATTAAGACTGAGGAAAACACCGATCTTGATGAAGTAAATACCTGGCTTGATTGGTATAAAGTTGGGGGCCTAAGGGGGCCGGCACCTGCTGAATTTCTTGGGGGTGTAAGCACCTATGATGCCATTCCCGGGGAAAGTACTACTTATTTTTCATTGGAAATTGATGAACCCGGAGAATATGCCTGGATCGTTCAGGTACCTGAAGGTGAGCAACTGTGGAATACATTCAATATTCCATAAAATGATCTAATCATGTAAAATTTCTGTTTATTGTACTTGTCCTGCAATTACGTGACAGTTAAGCGTTTCGTGCAGACCGGTTTTGTTTTTTTGCTCTACTATCAATGTTGGTCGCCCAGCTGCACAAACGTCAAACCGTTATGTGTTTTTCTGTTAAAGAACCCATCAAACTTTTTCAACTATGAAGTGCGGATTATTTCAGATTGATATAGAAACCATTGCTAATAGAGATATCAATCTAAAAAAAAGAGCTTCTATTTTTTGACGAGGTAATAATCTGTAATGAAGAAGCACTCTACACAGAAACATATGATCATAAGTATGTAGATGAGATACTCGATTACTATAAAGACTTAATTGGAAATGAGATAATTAAAACTCTTGACTCTAAAGAAATTGAAAATCTTACTGATATTGATTCGGAAGAGACTGCTTTTTTACTAAAGGAAAAGCAGAGCTCAGATAAAGAAAGAATTCAATTTTGGGAGAAGATGAGAAATCGAGATAAATACAAAGATTTTGACCCAAATAAAGAGTTCGATTTATATTGTTGGGGAGTTTATGGTTCAGATATTGTAAATCGACTTATTTCGATTCATATGAATTCAGTAAACCCAAGCAAGGAATATATACCCATCCAAAAAAAGCATTTACCTTCTTTAAACAATGAAAAAAAAAGACATGGTTATAAATTTAGCTCTGAAGGAGTTCCCTATAATTGATAACAAAATTCCAATTGAACAAGGCCCGTATAATCCCTATGGGGAAATCTAATTTTTTTTGGTATCAACCGTTGATCTATGGCAATAATAAGACCCCTGTCTTCGCCAGGTTGACCCTTAAAGGATTTTTGGTTCTTTTCACATCTTTTTAAATCTGCCGTAGGCGTGCCTATGGCAGAACTCAGGTTAGAAAATAAAAATCACTGCTTCCAAAAAGCCGGAGAGAAGATGATAAGTACGGTAAAGATTTCGAGCCGGCCTACCATCATCAATATAATCAGGACCCATTTACCGAGGTAGGGCAGATGAGCGAAGTTTTCGGCAGGCCCAAAATCACCCCAACCCGGGCCAATATTTCCTATTGCTGCAATACTTGCTCCAATTGATGAGAGGATATCATACCCAAACAAACTGATGATAAATGCTCCGGTTGCTAATATGAAGATGTATAGAATAAAAAAGCTCAGGACGGTACGTTGAATATTTTGAGTGATGGCCTTATCCCCGATACGAACCGGTAAAATTGCTTTAGGATGAATGATCTGCTTGATTTCACGGGCAGTATTTCGAATTAATATCATCCATCTGATCATCTTAATCCCACCCCCGGTTGAACCCGCACAACCTCCCGCAAAAAACAGGAGAAATAAAAAGAAGGCCCCTATGGAATTCCAGACTTCGTAATTATCGGTTCCAAAACCGGTGGTTGTAACGATGGCAACAACCTGGAAAGCCCCGTGCCTCAATGCTTCCGTGATCGAATATTTATCTATTACAAAAAGGGAGCCGGAAATAATCAAAATTCCTGTAAATACGACGAGAGTATAAAACCGGATTTCCCTGTTTGCAAAAAAGGATTCACTATCACCCCGAAAAAGCCGAAAATGCATGGCAAAGTTGATGCCGGCTAAAAACATGAACAGGATAATAACCCAGTCGATATAAGCGGAGTCGAAAGCAGCAATACTGGCATTTTTGGTTGAGAATCCCCCGGTAGCCATGGTTGCGAAAGCATGATTAATGGCTTCAAACCAATCCATAGAAGGGTGAAGCCAGAGTAAAATAAACTCGGAGAAGGTAAATGCTACATAAACTCCCCAAAGTAACTTAGCGGTTTCCTGCACACGGGGGGTGAGTTTATCGGCGGTTGGCCCGGGTGATTCAGCCTGGAAAAGCTGCATTCCGCCAATACCTAACAAAGGCAATATGGCAATGGAAAGTACAATTATACCCATTCCACCCAGCCAATGTGCCAATGAGCGCCAGAATAAAATACTATGAGGCATTTCCTCAATTTGTGGGTTGTGAAATCCGTCGCTGGTGGTTCCGCCTAAAATGGTAGATCCGGTTGTGGAGAGGCCGCTCATGGTTTCAAATACAGCATCTGTAAAACTGGGAAGTACTCCTGATATCACAAATGGCAAAGCTCCCACAATAGAGAGTGAAAGCCAGGTTAAACTCACTATTAAAAATCCTTCCCGGATGCGAAGTTCCTGCTGTGGCTTGAAAAAATACCAAAGTAAACCGCCTACAAAAAAAGCAATACCCGCCGAAATTAGAAAAGAATGCCAGGTGTCTTGTTCATACATGAGGTCGATGCCGGCCGGTAATAAAAGAGCAAAGCCCATAAAAAATATAAAAGCACCGAGTACTCCCAGTACCATAAGAAAATCAATATTGGCACGGGTTACTGAGCTATTAGAGACTAATGCCATTACTGAAAAAGCTTGGTGATTTTATCAATGGCAAGAGGCAGACAGAAAATAATTACCCGGTCGTTGGCCTGAATTTGAGTTTCCCCCGTGGCAATTTCTACATTGCCATTACTGAGAACACCGCCAATTACACAACCATCTGGCAGATTTAATTTTTTAATAGTCTTTTTGGTGATTTTGGAATCGGAAGTAGCTTGTAATTCAATAACTTCGGCTTTGATTCCCCTTAATTCAGTAACGGAAATAACCCGGCCGCGACGTACATAACGGTGAATTTCGTTTGATGCAGCTGCTTTTTTATTAATAACGGCATCCAATCCAATGGTTTGGGCTAAAGGAATGAAATCCGGTTTGGAAACGAGGGCTACGGTTTTCTTTACCTCCAGATGTTTGGCCATCAGGCAGGATATGATATTCGATTCTTCATCATCGGTCACTGCTACAAAAGCATCTACATCACTGATGCCCTCTGTTGCTAAAAGATCCGGATCGGTGGGATTTCCGTGTAGCACCATTATTTCTTTCATTTCGATAGCCAGGTTTTCAGCAGTATCGTAATCCGGTTCAATTAATTTTATTGACCAGTTTTTTGTTGTATCAGCACATAATAACCGTGCAATCATAGCGCCCATGCCCGAACCACCGGCTATCATAACCGTATTAATTTCAGTCTCTTTTTTCCCGGTTGTTTTAACCAGTGTATTTATATCCCTGGTTTCAGCAAGAATGAATATCTGGTCGTATTTTTGCAATTTTACGGAGCCATTTGGGATGATGGTTCTGCCTCTGCGACCAATTGCTACAACGCGAAAAATTATGTCGGAATGTTTTCTGGCATAATCATTAAGGGATTTCCCGAGCAAAGGGGAATCATTTTCAAGCCGGATTCCAATTAATTGCATCCGATTTTCGGCGAGATTTATGATATCGCTTGCTGAAGACCGTTTCAGTAATTGGGCTATTTCCTGGGCAGCACTAAGTTCGGGATGAATCATCACGTCAATTCCCAGGTCGGAGGGGGTAAGTGGGGAATCTTCATCGGAAAAATCATCACTTCGAATCCGGGCAATCACCATTTTGGCTCCGAGTCTTTTACCAATCATACCCGAAATCATGTTCACTTCATCCACGCTGGTAACGGAAATCAGGATATCAGCTTCGCCAACATTGGCTTTAACAAGGTCTTTTACTGACGTGGCGTTGCCTTCCAGGGTTAAAACATCAAGAGAATCGGACACTCTGGATAGGGGTTCTTTCTCCCGGTCCATTACGGTAACATCGTGCTTTTCTGCAGATAAAACGCTGGCGAGGTCATATCCAATTTCACCAGCTCCGATTACGACAATTTTCAAAAGTCAAAAATTTTGTTTAGAAGCATATAATGTTACTATGATTTCAGATTAAATAAAAGACTGAATACTTAGTATATCCCAGGTTTATAAGAGGACTAAATTTGTTTCAGTTTTCGGCAATAACTTTGAGTTCGGTTTCAATGGGTTTGGTTTGCTTTACAAACAGGTCTTTAACTCTGACTTTAAATCTGTTTTCACCTTCTTGTATTGAGAGATTAATACGAACCCCGGACCCTATTTCCTCTCCGTCTTTAAACCATGTATAATTGACTTCCGGGATTTCACGATTGACTTCAGGTGCTGTTATAACCGTATGTGGGTTAGCCGGATTCCACTCAGCCGTTCTTACAGTATCCGCTTCTGAAATAAACTGAAGGGGTTCATATACAGTGATTGGATAGGATATGGTAGAAGTAGGTCGATTTTCAAAAAACCATGTGAGTTGAAGACTGTCATTCCCGGTGCTTTCTGCAGTCCAAGTACCCTGATATGATCCATCGACAAAAAATTTCCAATCATCCGAATCCGAAATTTGCAAGTTTTCAATGGAAATGATGCCACCCAAACTTATTTTGGAGGGAAATTCAGGATCGATTTCCGGATGGCCTATAGGAATAATTTCTACCACAGCAGAATCAACGGAGTTAGAAACACCTCGGCCATCATCCTGTATAAGCGTAATGCGATAATTTTTCACCTCAGTTGGTGTGAAAGTTGAGTTTTGAATAAGCTGCCCATTTACTTTCCATTGACTGCTTAGTCGATCCCCGTCATCATCAAATTCTGGTCCGCCTGTAAGATTCACTTCACGGTTTATATACACTTTTCCCGGGGCTTTTATCGTGGGTTGTGGCGAACTGTTGGCGAAGAAGGTCTTCTGCATCCGGGTTTGATTATTCTCTGAGGGAGAGTTATCTGTTACTTCCAGTACAACGGTATGATTTCCAGGTTCTATGGTTTTTATAATTTTGGAAGCATTATTACCGATTAGCTTTCCATTCAAATACCACCTGAATTCTTTGATGAAACCGTCGGGGTCTTCAGAAGACATGGCATTTAGGTTTAAATCGGTTCCAGCCGGCACGGCCTCAGGAAGTGTCCAGTTTATGATTGGAGTTGCGTTCACTTTCACTGATTTTGTGAGGCTCACCGTGTTACAACTGGTTGATGAGCTTGTATTGAGGAATAGGGTGACAAGATATTCTCCGGGTTTGTTAAACTGATATTCGGCCTGCATGCCACTCAGGGAATCAACGGAGCCATCCGGGACAAATTCCACATTCCAACTGGCATTGGTGATTTCATCATCGGAAATTGACTCGCTTCCATCGAGTAAAATGATTTCTCCCGGTGTGGCCCATTCTTGTAAATTAAAGATCGCATTTGGTCCTTCTATAACCCGAATATTTGTGCGAACTTGATTGGTATTTCCACATTGAGCCGATCCCGAACCTATTACGGTAAGTGAAACAGGATACATGCCGGGTTCTGTGTAAATATGTTCAACATTCGGCCCGCTTTCGGTTGTGCCGTCTCCAAGTTCCCAAACCAGGGAGGGAAGGGCACCGGAAGGATCCCGGCTTTCAGAGCCGTCAAATTTTATAGGTCTGTTTACACAAACAGTAGTTTCACGAACGTTCATTTTGGCAACCGGAGAACCACCAACCACAACGGGAATTCTGGCAACCGTTTTTTCTTTAGAAATGCCATCAGTCAGCTCAACCTGTGCTTCGTAAATTCCCGGTGCATCATAAATGTAAGAAGGGTTGGCAGCATCGGAGGTATCCCCGTTTCCGAAGTACCATTTTACATTGAAATTATCACCATCCGGGTCGTAACTCCTTGAACTGTTAAATAAAACCGTTTGTCCGCTGCAGGTTTCAATCAGAGAATCAACAACGGCTTCAACCGGCCGGTTTATAAGCACTCTAATTGTTTCCTGATTTGAGCTGTTTGAAAGCCCCAATCCATCATGAACCGTTAAACTGACAATGTGAACGCCAAAATCGGGTGCGCGCCAGTTAAAACTTGCCTCGTTTCGTGCTGATCCATCCGGAAGAATCCATTCGAAGAAAACCTGGTCGTTATCCACGTCGTAAGTTTCAGAAGCATCCAATTCTACATTAATTGAATTTGAGTTGACCACTTTTTCCGTGATGATGTAAGGGGGATGATTAACGTTTACGGATCCTTCTTGTTCAATAGTTGAGTTTTCCACTCCGTTATCATCAACAAGTGTTAAGGTAAAATATTGAGGCCCGCTTTCTTCAAAACGCTTGGTGACTTTTGCTCCTTTCATAACCGTTCCGTCTGCGAATTTCCAGAAAATTTCCGTTATTGTGCCATCGGGATCGTAAGAGCGGGATGCGTCAAAATTAACCTCAGTACCGGGAGCAATTTTATCAGGACTGAATTCCCATTTGGGAACAGGAGAATGATTTACCCAAACATTTTTACTGATGAGATCCTGTGCTTTTTCGTGGCTGGAGTTATCCACGACTCTCAGGGAAATAGTGTGTTCACCCGGATCTTTAATATTAAGCGTAGCAACGGGTTCGTTAGAAACGGGAACACCGTTAATAAACCACTGATAACTTGTTATATATCCATCATTATCGCGGCTTTTAGAGCCATCACCCACAAAATTATGTTTTGCGGCGAGGGTATCCGGAATATCAAAATCAGCAACGGGATATTCATTTATTACAATTACGTGTCTTTTTTGAACTATATCGCTTCCCTGATCAATAGTCACGTTTACAGCATAAGTACCGGGTTTTGTGTAGGTATGTTTGGGATCAATTCCTTTTGTAACAGTTCCATCCCCAAAATCCCAGGTATAGGTGGCAGTGTCGGTATTGGTAGATGTAAGTAAAGAATCTGCCAGGGCAAAATTCACCTTAGAATCGGAGGTAAGTTGTGGGGCCTTAATTGAGGATTCAGGCCTGCGGGGAGCTACAACAGGTAATGGAGCAGCGACAGCCAATGCCGGAGTAATGTCGGCATCCACATTAATTTCCTGATTATCCTGTACCGCTTTATTCATTGTGCTGTCTGTAGAAACGGAATCAACTACAGTTGGTTTTGCGGTTGTTTTAGTTGGCGGCGTAACCGTATAGTTTTGTGTAACCGAGTATCTGCTGTTGGCTGTATTTGTATTATCATCCACAGTTAATGTGATGTCAAAGATTCCCGTAGCCATATGACTAATATTAACTTCCCGGCTGTTATTATCATCACTGACAACCCCTAATCCATCCCATTTATAGCTGAGCGAGTCATTATCGTCGTCGTTTTCATTCATCACAGAAAAAGTAAGATACTCTCCGGTTTGGAAAGTTGAATCGTAATCAATTTCTGCATAGGGCTTGGAATTAACCCGAATGCGGACCTGGCGTTGTCTGTTGTTACATCCTGGAATTTCGCCCGCATTGCTCACTCTTACCGAAATGATAAAAGTGCCTGGCTTTTCCGATGAAAAATCAAATGTTGGGCCTTTGCTGTTGGGCCGCCCATTAACAAACCAAGTGTATGTTAATTCTTGTCCGCTTAGGTCGTATGAATTTTCAGCAGACAGCGTAATGATTTCATTAGGGGCTACAATTTCTTTTGGCACTTCTAACCGGGCGATAGGGGGAGTGGTGATGTTAATGTCGGCGGATGCAGTCCAGTATTGAGGTAAAGCAGAAGTATTTGGGTCAGGAATAAAGGCATTGATAGTTTGATTGCCTCTCGCAGAAAATGAAATTGAAGGCGAAAATCCAGTAGCCAGCGTTTCTTCATTAAGTTTCCACTCTGCATTCTGCATTTCACGCTGTTGAAACCTGTCACTTTGAAGCCTGAAACTTTTATCGGTACAGTTGGACGCTGTGGTGGTAGTTATATTGATATTCGGTTCTTGAGCTGTCGTCCCGGCTGATTCAAATAGCCATAATTGAGGACGATTTCTACCGTAAACGGTAAGATTATTTAAGATTTCTTTTGATCCGCTGATGTTCAGAGCCCAGGTATTTTCTATCCCGAATCTGTTATCCAGGCTGATTCCTGCACCTGAAGCTGCCAGAAAGGTGTTGCCTAAAGCATCAATGATTTTAAGCTTGCTGTCTTCTTCACCGGCAATCAACAATTCGGGCAGCTCAGATGTTGGGTTGTAGGGCTTGATCTGCAAAGCTTGCTTGGGCGCCATGTTGAAAATACCAATGCTAAGATCTATGGTGATTATTTTCCAGCTATTATTATTAAGCTGAATACCGGTATCATTTACGACACGTAAGCTGAAATTATTTACGTCACTGCCTTTATCAGTGGTAATTCGTACGATATATCCATTTTCGGATTCATTTCTGATTTGTGATAATTGTTCCCACCGCTTTTTGAAGAGATCTTCATCGCGGGCCGTTAGTGTTTCAATGGCTGGACCCGCATTGTCTTTTTGAACCAACTGATTTCCACTTAATATATACAGCTCATCAAATTCATAAAGGCGGAACGTTGTTGTTGTATTGGCCGTGGTTGTTGTAATTTGATCGATATCCCCATTGATGCCCGCATCATAAACCTGAATGTTTGCTTTTTTAGCATCTGTATCCGGTTTAATCCAAATGTCGTATTGATGGTGGTTGTCACCACTTCTGAAGGTTGAATTTTCTCCGGCAATGGATAGAAATAAATCCTGTCCATGAACCGCTAAAATCGGGCTTAGGAGTAATATCAAAATGAGATTGAAAAATGCAGTGGTACTTTTCATTGTTCTCCCTCAACTATATAGGACTTCGAGAAATAAATTTGGCCAGTGTTTAGGTCTTCAAAATATATAGTCAGATCTCCTGGAATAAGTGTAGTTGAGATACCCCAGCGACCCTGACTGTCTGTAGAGATGGATCGGTTTTGCTGTTCATTTGAAATGTTAACTTTTAGTCCCGGATAGGCAGTAGCAGAAATCATGATTTTTCCGGCATTAATCCGTTCTGTAGTCAAAGCGGAGGAGGTTCTAAGATTGAAATTAAACAGCAGATTTTCAGTAAGCCTTACAATGGTAAATCGTAAATTTGTCTGATTTCCAGACAGGTCTTTTGAATTGATTTGTAGTTCCGTTTCGCCTGTAACACCCGAAATTAAATGTGAGAACCTTCCGGAAGACCGCACGGGAACTTGTTTGGAATTAATCATCAAGGTGGCATCAGGTTCAGTAAGCCCCTTAAGGGTGTATTCATGGCTCACAGCCAACAGTATATTATTGATGCTATCGTCGATATAAATTAGCGGGGGCTTGTTATCTTCCGTTCGTATGATGCGTGCCACTTTTGAGTAAGGCCCCCGTAACCCCAGCTGATCAGTGGCTTGAACCCGGGCGTATGTCATTCCCATTGGAAGATCATCAAAACTCACTGAAGAATTATCGGTGATAATTTCTGTCACATCCCCATCAAATTTTGATGAACTACTGTACTGAATCCTGTAACTCACAGCTCTGTCAATTACCTGGTATGAAAACAAAAGTTGATCTTTATTAATTACCGTATCGGTTGAGGCCCAGTTTAGCACTGGAGCAGGTAAAAGTTGAACTGGCTGAATGGGATCTTTTCCATCTTCAACAATGGTTCCCTCATTTTCACGAATTGTCAGTGTGATATTGTTGGAATTAACGACAACTTCACCTTCGTAATTGGATAGTTTTGCCATTTCTTCGCCAGTGGCTTCAGCATAGAAATTCTGGGTTTTCAATTCGGATCGCGATGGCCCGGCATTAAGTATATATTGACTGCGGTTTTTCCCGGCGGCCGATAGTTTTGCTAAAAGCTCTCCGTTTTCGAGAGTGATTTCGTTATCAGTAGCATTAGTAAGTTTATCAATCCTGGATTTCCTAATTACAGCCACTGTGTTTGGATTTATCTGAATATCACTTCCGTCTGTGAAAGAAAGGGTAGCAAAACTTTTAAACAAGGTCCTGATCCCATCAGATTGTTTAAAAAGGTCGCCAACCCACGCATTTTCCCAGCCTCCCAAAAGGCCTGCTCTTTTATCAACCTGACCTTTTTTCTTACTGAGTTGTGCCTGAATGTCAACAACACGGTTTTTTTCCAGTATTTCTTTCATACGGGCAACCGACTCTTTCAGATTTTCAGCATAGGAAATAGCAGCCTCAATATCGCCGGTATTAACCGCTTTGTTATAGTTTTGAAGGTGATCATTAACCAAGGCATATTCATCAGCTGCAAAAACCGTAGCACCGGAATTAATAAGCTGTCCAATACGGCCTTTTTGATCCACAACCAAAGTGGAGAAACTTGAAAAATTCTGTAGCTGCAGAATATTGGGAGAGGAGAGTATGAAGGTATTTTTGTTGGCGTCATGCTCAGCCATTTCGACAACCAGCGGCCAATTCGATGAATTCCCGGTGTAACGCTGGGAGATCATTTGCAGATCTTTTGCCGGGAAATTAAGCTTACTCTGCGCAAATAAACTGCTACTTGTCAGTATCAGGAAAAGAGTTATTTGTAATAGCTTTCCCATTAATTTTCTGCTCTTTTCTTTGGAAAGATCAAGGTAAACCGGCTTCCAATTTTTTCATTAGATTCCAGTTCAATTTCACCATTATGCCGGTGCAAGATTTCCCTCACATAAGCTAAACCCAGCCCTGTTCCTTTTTCTTTTGATGATTTACTATTCGATTTAACCCGGAAGAATTTCTCAAATACTTTCTTTTGGTCTTCCAGGCTGATGCCATAACCATGGTCAGTTATGCTAACCTTTACCGATTCACTTTCTTCTTCAAGTTTGATATAAATTTCCCGGTTAGTATCACCATATTTAATGGCATTGCTCAACAGGTTTTGAATAGCATCAAAAATCAAATCCTTACTGCCCCACACTTTAAAATTCTTTCCAGTAGTTTCAATTTTAGTGGTTAGGTGTTTATTACTAAGCAACGGATTGGTAATACTTCGGACATTTTTAGTGATATTCATGATATCAACATTTTCCATGTCGATAGTGACGCTGCCTGATTCCAGCTTCTGAATTTCAAGGAAACGGTTTACAAGTGTATTCATGCGTTCACCGGAAAGATTAATCTCATTCAGGAGTACATTTTGCTCTTCGGCATCAATATTTTGATTTTCAAGCATAACTTGTGATAAGCCTATCACACCGGTAATGGGATTTTTAAGCTCATGCACAATGATGTTAATCATGTCATTGCGCTTGATATCGTTAAGGCGATCTTCCGTCATATCATGCATAATCACAAGGGCTGCCTGTTCTATTCCGTCCTTGTCTACAATGGAAAGATTTTGAAAGTCGTAGAAATAGCTTTTATCCTGATTTAAAACATGTTCAATTTCTGCCCGGTTAATATTCACCGTAAAAGGGTCGGGATTGTGCGTGGTTTGTTCGTATTTACCGACTTTGATGCTTTTGTGTTTTAAGACATGCTCAAAAGTGTCTTCTTTTGGATCAATAGACTGGCTTTCCAGGAAACGCTGAAAGTTATTATTCAGGAAACTGAACGTGCCATCTCCGTTTAAAATGGCTATCAAATCTTCAGAGTAGGTCATCATGTAGCGGTTTTTCCATTCTTCAAGAATAATTTTTTCCACATTAATTTTTTGATAGCGTAACAGCGTAAGCCTGATACTCTCAAGTGTCTCCTGAACAAGATCAAACTCGGGCAATTCTACCGGTTTAATACGATGTTCAAAATTGAGCGTACTCATATGTTCCACATCAGAAATAATTTGGTCCACCGGTTTATTCACCCTGAAACTCACATACCAGCTAAAGACGAATAATGTGATTAAAATCATGGTAGCTGTAATACCAGAATAAATTACGAGGTTTCGAACGGGTTCAAGTATAAAGGAATCCTCAACAGCAATAACGTGCCAAAAAGGAGTGGTTTCGAACCGGGAAGTCATCACAAACCAATTTTTATTTCCCAGCTCATATGTACTTTGATTGGAGTAACTAGCATCCCCAATCAGCTCCGAAGGAAATTCAAACGAAGTAGTTGGAACAATGTTTTTCCCGTCTGAGGCTACGATATTGGCCACATAGTTTCCACCAAGAGGAATGTTTGTGAGATCGTTAGTGATAGAATTGGCATCAAAGAAAAAGAAAATGCGATACACTTCCTTACCGATTTGAATTAGCCGAAGGGCGGTTAAGAAATGCCGGGATTGGGTAGTATCGGCCGTCCAGCTTACCGAAATTTTTGGGTCTAGCCTGGAAGCATACCAATCGTGTTGAAGGGTTTCAAAATTCACATCGTCGTAGATGGAGTGCCGCAGATCAAAACTTTCAGTGGACCCTTCCTGACTGATGAGAATACGCATCAAGCCGGGTGTTAAATTAACCGTTTTAGTAACAATATTCTGAGTTTCTACCGGATCAGAGGCAATTTCCTCGGCCATATAATTCACAGAATTTAGCCAATTGCGGACGATTTGATCCGAACGTTTCAGCGAGTACTCTTGAAGCTGAGACACTATGGTGGTTCGTTCATTAACTATAGCCTCTCGATACTGAGGTCGAACAAATAACCACATCAAGGTAAAGGCTAATAAAACCAGTAATGACGAAAAAAGGAAAATTCTGTTTCTGAGCGTAAATTTGTCAAACATAAATATTCATTTATATATAGTATAAGTTCAACTTAACTGCATAAATATTCGATTAGAATAGTCTTATAAAGACTATAATAATATTATTGCGTGAGGTTATTTGTTAATAATAGCTTAACAATATCATAACGTTTTGTTTAGGTGAAATGAAGATTCTAGGGCAACTAATTCACCAATAAAAATTATGCTTATAGGCAAAGATTTCAATAACAGAGCTAAACAATTACTGGTTATACTTGCGGATAGGAGCGACAATAAGCCGGATGTTAAAGTAGCTGCAGAAGATTTGGTAGAGGAACTTGAACTGGATAGGACAGAGTTAAAATATTTACTTGAATATCTTGAAGGAAGGCAGATGGTTGAGATCGCTTCTATTGGAGGGCCATTTCTTTATGGACATGTAACTATTACTAATAAGGGAATTTTAAAAGCTAAAGAGCTTTAATTGTTTCAATAAATGGTGCCATAATCATGTTAAATAGACAGCTTGGTAAATAAAGGTCAAAAGTAATATGAATTGAAAGATTCATTATTCAGTTATGGGGAAAATACCTACCTTTGCAACCCTATAACAACAGTATAACAAAACGTTTATTATTATGATTATTGGAGTTCCAAAAGAGATTAAAACGCACGAAAATCGGGTAGCTATTCAGCCAGGCGGCGTGGTACAATTAAAAAGAAACGGGCATGAAGTGCTCATTGAAAATAATGCGGGTTTAGGCAGTGGGTTTAGTAATCAGCAGTATGTTGATGCAGGTGCAGACATAATTGATAAAGTGGAAGATATCTGGAAGCGCGCTGAAATGATCATGAAGGTGAAGGAACCAATTGCCGTGGAATATCCGTTAATGCGTGAGGGTCAGATAATATTCACTTATTTTCACTTTGCAGCTGATGAAGCCCTTACACATGCTGTGATAGATTCTAAATGCATTGCCATTGCCTATGAAACGGTGGAAAAAGCTGACCATTCTCTTCCGCTTTTAATTCCAATGAGTGAAGTTGCAGGGCGTATGGCGGCCCAGGAAGGAGCAGTTTATCTTGAAAAACCTAAAGGCGGACATGGGGTACTGATGGGTGGAATTCCCGGTGTTCAACCTGCCAATGTGTTGGTTTTGGGCGGCGGTGTGGTTGGGGTGAATGCCGCAAAAATTGCTGCAGGTATGGGGGCCAATACTACTATTATGGATATAAACATGCCGCGTCTTCGTTATTTGGATGACGTTATGGAAAAAAATGTGACGACCATGTTTTCATCTGAGGCAAACATCCGAAAAATGCTGCCCCACGTAGATTTAATAATTGGAGCGGTACTTAAACCGGGAGCAAAAGCACCGCATCTTGTGACCCGTGATATGCTGAAAGACATGAAATCCGGTACTGTGTTAGTGGATGTTGCCATCGATCAGGGCGGTTGTTTTGAAACATCAAAGCCAACAACCCACAAAGATCCTGTATATGTGATCGATGAAGTAGTTCACTATTGTGTGGCAAATATGCCGGGGGCAGTACCTTATACCTCCACACTTGGCCTCACTAATGTGACACTTCCTTATGCGGTTCAATTAGCCAATAAAGGATGGAAACAAGCTCTAAAAGATGATCCTGAATTACTTAAAGGACTCAACATTGCATATGGCACCATTGTATATAAAGATGTGGCCGAAGCTTTTAACCTAGAATGGGATGAAATTGATTCGGTTTTAAACTGATTTTTACGGACCCGGATATAGCCCCGTACATTAAGTTATTCGGGGCTTTTATTTGGAAATCGGTCAGATGGAGCTCGTAACAATTGTAGTAACCTTGAAGCGTCCGCAGGTCCTTCAAGCGTTACGGGCGAAGGCT